>JBBRPS010000499.1:0-7676 GCA_038227745.1 Gemmatales bacterium
ACGTCGTTGACGCCCTCATCGGAGAGATCCGAGCGGAGCCGCCAGGTTGGGCCGGGTGGAAGTTGGTCTACGTGCTGGGCGAGATCGTGAAGCATGGCGGCGTCCTCGAAGCCGTAGCCGCCGTGGCGAAGGCAAGGGTCAAGGAGATCGGCGACGCCATCCGCGAGATCGAGTCGGCCGCTGCCGGCAAGCGATCCGAGCGGGCCGGCGAGCCCTGACGGCGGCTTGAGCGCTGGCCTTTGGTCCTCTGCGGAGCAGAGAGTCGCGCACCGCTCTGGCAGGCCGTCGACAAAAAGGTTAGGTTGAGAAGCCTGAGAAGAGGCGTGGCCGGGCCACCTGGCAGTGGTCCGGCCACAGTTTCAGCAATCCATCAGTCCGGGATGATGCTGCCTTGCCAAGGGACCGGCATCAACCCAAGGAGGAGACTCCATGCCTCATGATCGCAAATCCGCAGCCGCAAAGCAAGGCCGGGGCCGCATCAAACGCAACCTCAAGCCCCGCAAGCCCGACGACTACTCCAACGAGATCGATGGCGTCCCCCAGGACCATGAGGAGGAAGGCTGGGAGCCACAGCCGTCGAAGGGGAAAACCAATTCCGGCGAACCGAATGGTGGGGGCGGCAAGCCTCCCCGCGCGAAGGGCAAGCCCCCGCAGGCGGCCTTGTGCCCGCTGCCATATCAAAAACCGGTTTTGGAATCGTCCGCGGCTACGAAGAACGGCCACGCGCCCTCCTGCGTCAACGGTGCGGCCCACCCGAACGGGGACGGTCGTGCGGTGGCGAACGGCAAGAAAAGCAAGGCCACGGACAAGCACGGGGCGAAGGCCGGGAAGCCCCAGGCCCAGCACGACGACAGTACCGATGATGACGTCGACGAGGAGGACGCCGGGGAAGAAAATTCCGCCGCGGCGAACGGCCAAGCTGCCCGGCACAACATGGATCTTATGGGCGCCCCAGGAACTGGAGAACCTCCTGGACGTCGCAAAGGACGACATCGCTAACTGCCCGCTCAAGCTCCTCAGAGACGCGACAAGCAGGGCTCGCTGGATAGCGGACCGCTACGAAGAACTACTCGACAGCAAGCGCAACCGCAAGCTCGTCGAGCAGCTCTACGATTCGGCCGCGACGCTGCAAACCAAATTCGAGGGAGAAATCGAGCGGCGCGAGGCGGTCGCCGCAAAGAACGGCACGGGGCGCACGGCCGCCGCGAAAAGACCCCCCCGAGCGGTCGAGGAGGAAGCCGCCGAGGACCGCATGGCCCGCGCAGAGGAGACGGAGCGGAGTGTCCTGCGCTACCGTGAGAAGCACAAGGACCGCAAGGAGCAGGCCAGCGTCGAGGATAAGCACCGCGTCCGCCGGCACGGCAGCCACACCGAAAACGAGCACCTCGATAAAATCGAGGGCAAGAAGCGCGACAAGCAGGAGCGGCGCGCCAATGGGAAGAGCCGCGGCCGCCGCGACGACAAGGCCGTCCCCGGCGGCGACAAGGGGTCCGAGACCAACGCCGTCCTGAAAGACCAGTTCGAGGACGACACGGACGACCTCGACGAGGACGCCTACCACTACGAGGACTTCACCCACGACGAGTTCTGGCAGGTGACCCACCCCGCCCCCCTCGGCCAGAAGAAGCAGCACCCCCCGGACAAGCAAGGGCTGTGGCTCCCGCGCTGGCTGGCCAGGGTCACGTCGAACGCCGCCGAGCAGCACCTGCTGGCGCAGCTGGTCTACTACTTCCAGATTTCGGACCGCGACGGTAAGGTCCGGGCCAGGCACAGGTGGCAGGGCCACCTGTGGGTCTACAAGACGGATACCGACATGGCCGCCGAGACCAACCTGACGCCCGGGACGGTGAAGAACGCCAGGGAGCGGCTGGTCGACAGGGGGATCCTGGTCGTCGCGGGCCGCCGCGCTACCGTCGACCGGGACGGCATCCCCTATCGGTTCAGGGTGTGCCACTACCGCATCGACTGGGACCGTCTCCGGGCGGCGTACCTCCACGGCGGCGGCTACTACGATGACCTGAAAGGAGACAACGCCCTGGCGCACGTCAAGGCACGGGTGCATGACCTGGAGAAGGAGGAGAGCAACACCCAGCGCGGAATCAACGAAGCCGTCGATAGGCGGCGGCGTGGCACGAAGGAGGATCGGGACGATGAGGATGACGTCGACGGCGAGGAGGAATAGACGGGGTGGCTGGGGTTGTCATGGCCTGGGGCCGGTGCGGGGTCAGAAGCGCGGCGGCGTGCTCTGGTTCCGGTCGGGGCAGAGAACCCTGACCTGGTCGGGGCAGAGAGCCCTGACCGTCGAGGGCAGAGAGCCCTGACCATATACATAACCCACTCACCGAACCCGTTTTCAAAACTCCGCTTGAAGCTGGATGGGCCGCTGCGCTGCGCTTGCGGCCCTTTCTACTTTCTCTTCCTGACGAGGAGGAGTCTCAAGCGCGCAGCACCTTCATCAGAGTCGAAACAGTCCCACGACGGAGCGCAGCGCCCGGCGCGCAGCGCCTACTGCTTCGGCCACGACACCGGCCACGAGACCTTGAGCAGAGAACCTCCTCGGCGACATTTTCCTCAGCTGCGCCAGTAGTACGACAGCGCAGCGCGCAAGAGATCCAGGACCGGGTCGTCGACGGAGGGCAGCCGCTGGATCTGTCGGCGCGCTACCCATCTCCCTGTGCGCCCCCAGCTCCAGGATCCGGCCGGCGACAGAGCGCAGCGCGCCGGCGCGCCCCCTTCAGTCAAGGCTCAGCCGACGAAAGGTTGAACAGGCCCCGGTCAACACCTCTTAACAGCGGCGCCTGTAGTACCCCAGCGCGGCGCGCAGAGAATGACCCAGGACCAGGCCGTCGACGCGGCGTAGCCACTGAATCTCTCTGCGCGCCCTGTCACCCCAGCGCGCTGTCCACTTCAGGGCCGACCGGCGACAGAGAGCAGGCGCCGGCGCGCTGCGCGCTACTTCAACCGCTACATGGCCGACGAACCCATGAAGAGCCGCGGGCGACACCCCACGAGCAGCGCCTGTAGTGGGGCAGCGCTGCGCGCGCCCAAGGCGGATCCAGGAGCAGGTCATCGACGCGGCGCCGCCCCCGGATCTGTCAGCGTGCCCTGTCATCCCCGCGCGCTGTCCACTTCAGGGTCCGGTCGGCGACAGCGTGCAGCAGCGCCGGCGCGCAGTGGTCTTCTCCTCCTGCTGCACGGCTGACGTACCCACAAGCGACCACGGGTGACACCTCCCCTCAGCAGCGCCTGGAGTGGCCCAGCGCAGCGCGCCAAAGGCTGACCCGGGACCAGGCCGACGACGCGGGGCGGCCCCGGGATCTCTCGGGAGACCCTGTCATCCCCTGGGCGCTGTCCGGTCCGGATCCTTCCGGCGACGGAGCGCAGCGCCCCGGCGCGACGCGTCCTCCTCAGACGCGACACGGCCGACGAATCTGGTCATGGGGCGCCCGATCACTTCATGACCAGGGCTGCCAAGAACCGTCCGCGCGCAACAGCCCGACGACCCTTCAACCACGAGCCTCGACCAGGTAGACAGGCCACCCGCCTCTTCGCTTACATCCCGCCGACGCAGGCGCTTGGCCCTGGCCGAAGTTACCGCCGCCCACGAGGTAAACTCGCCGCCGTCACGCAACCCTTCATTACTCCCCACCCGTGCCCCCACCCTGGGCAACCGGTTCACGGGAGAGAAATGGCATGACCCCGCGCTGGATGCTCTTGGCCGCCGACCGGGTTGTCACCGTCCGTCGCACGCACCGGCGGGCGCCGGCCGGGGGCGGTGGCGCTGTCCTCGTCCAGCGGTGTGGGGCCGACGGCCTCGACGCAATGGCCGCCGACACCGCACTCCTCCAGGCTGTTTGAAATTCCGTGATCCCCCGGCCCGACCGCTCTCGCTTGGTTTACTGTGGGCCGCCGGGGGGCATGGGGCTTCCCGGCGAGCGGCTCAAACCGAAAAGGAGCACCCGATGAAGAACAACGATTGCAACCGACCGTTGAACGGCGCGCTGAGCGAGGCGACTGACAAGGAAATCACCCCTCGACGACCCCCCGAGGACGCCGGCCCCTTGCACAAGTTCTGGAAGGCCGGGCGCGACAGCAACGACCGCCTGGAAACCCTCAAGCGGGAGAACCCCACGGCACTCGCCCATGGGCACAAAGACGCGACGCACAAGGCGGAGGCCGCCGCGGTCGGCAAGAACTCCGACACGATCGACAAAGCGAGGCGCGTCGCCGACCAGTACAGCGAAGAAGAAATCATCCGACTTGACGGCGTTGTCAAGCAGCATGCCTCCCCGTTCTCGTCGACCCACCTGATCCGCCTGCTGAGCCTCGAGAAGGGGGCGCAGCGGGACCAGCTGACTCTCCAGGCCATCGAGAAGAGTTGGTCCGCCAGGGCCTTGCAGCAGGCCGTCCAACAGGCGAAGGGCGGCCGCCGGAAGGACGTCGGCCGCAAGCCGCGCCTGCCGGACGATCCCAAGAAACTCGAATCCGACCTCCACGGCCTGTGTTTGCGTTGGACACGATGGTGCAAGGAGGCTGGGAGCCGCATCCGCGAGGAACTCCAGCCCTGCCTGCGCGCCGCCACCGAGGCCGTCAAGGCAGTGCAAGAGGCCACGAAGGCGTAGCCGGCCCCCGCCGAACCTGGCCAACAGCTGCTCGGCCAACTCCAGGGCCTGTGTTCGCTCTGGGCAAACTGGGCCGAGCCCGCCGAGAGCCAGCCCCCCGGCGACGTCCAGGCCCCCCTGCGGCAGGCGACAAAGGCCGTCCGGCGTGTGCGGCAGGCGGCGGCGCGATAGCTGACGAAAGCGGCGCCCAAGACCATCAAGCCGTAGAAGTCGTCGAGCCAACGGTGTCGTCGGCAGCCTCGCCGGGCGAGGAGAGGTGCATACGCGGGGGAGGAGAGATGAGACGCCGACGACGGCGGTCGCTCTCCTCCCCTGTGTCTTCCGGGCACCTTCATCTCCGGCCTACGTCACCAGATCCTTCTTCGCAAAGCTGTCGGCCCAGAACGAAAGTCATTCCTTCACCCCGTTCGCCTCGATGATCAGCCCGGGCAGGTAGTCAAAGCCGCGGTCCGGGTCGCTGGCGTCCGCCGACCGGCCCATGGCTACAGCCGAGGCGTTCCAGCCTTCTCGCAGCATCTCCGTCATCGTCGATCCCGCCGTCACCATCCGTCTCGCCGCGCCCCTCTCGACAGGGCGAACCCCGTCGTGTCAGGGGCCACACCGCCCCTCGCCGCGTAGAGTTGCCCGGGGCTTGCCCCGCGCCTGGTCCGCCGTGCGGGCGGCGGCGTCACGTTGTCGCCGCCGGCCCCAGCCGTCTCCAGAGAAATCAGCACCATGGCCGAACCCCGGCCCCTGGCCAGCCTCACCGTGGTCAACGAGGCGGTCCGCGACCTCCGCGACTACCACCGCCAGGGCCGCGCCAGCCTGCGCGAGCTGCCCGAGCGCGGCGGGTACGGGCAGCGGGATCTCGACGCCCAGGCCGAGCAGCTCGGCTGGAACGTGACGCGCTTGAGGAAAGCGCGTCAGTTCGCCGACCCCGAGGCGGGCTACTCCTGGGAGCGGCTGCACGAGCTGTGCCGCCTGCTGCGCGAGCACTGCCCCGTCTTCGGCACCGCCCACGTCGGCATCCTGGTCACGCTCACCTGGGCCGAGGGGCGGGCCGAACTGCAACAGCTCTGCGTCCAGGACAACTGGTCCAAGGCCGAGCTGGAGGCCGAGGTCAGGAAGCGGCTCGGCCCGCGGCGGCAGGGGGGCCGCTGGCGGCAGATCGGCGAGGACGAGGGGCAGATCCTCAACCAGCTCGACGGGCTGGCGCACAGCTGGGAGCGCTGGCACGGCGTCGCCAGCGGCACGCTCGGGAAGGAGGACAGCCGCAAGAACGTGCTGCCGAAGCTACCCAGAGGGGTGCGGCAGCAGGTCGAGGAGATCACCGAGGCCATGTCGATCCTGCGTGCGAAGCTGGCCAGGAAGCTCAAGGAGATCCGGGCCGAGGCGGCAGGCCGGTGACCGGCTCCCACTTCTCAAAACCGGTTTTTAGGTTCGCCTCACCTGCTCTTCCCGGACATGGTACAGTGCATGCTGACTAACAGGCTATTCGGAAAGTGGTCAGACGTAGTGTCTAACCCCTGAATTCCCAGCGTTTTTCCGCATCAGACGCCATGTCTGGTGGCTTTCCGGATAGCCTGTAATAGGAGCAGGTATGCCATGAACCGAGCCAGGCCGTCTTACCCCGAAATCCAAAGACGCTCGCCAACGCGCGCGCCGGCGTGGCGGTGGGAGCTGGCGACATGGCTTGTCACCACGGGCAGGGCGGTCCCCGACCGTTACCGCGACGCCTGGGTGGACCGTGCGCACCGCCATCTGACCGCCCGCCGCGGGTCTCGACGCGACGCCGCCGTGCAGGAAGCGGTCGACCTGTTCAGCGACGCCCCTCGCCTGCGGCGAGCGCTCGTCGAGGCGTACCTTCTGACGGGCGAACCCCTGGCCGTCGCCGCTGCCCGCTGTGGCGTCTCCGTTCCGACTGCCGAGGCGTACGCCAACCTCTTCTTCGACGTCAACCTCAAGGCCCGCGACAAGGTTGCTGTCATGGTCATCGGCCCGGGACTGGGGGCCGGGGTCGGCGTCAACGATGTCGGCCGGATCTGGAAGGCTGCCGGCTACCACACCGGGCTCGTCACCCTCGACGCCGTCGTCGCGGTCTGCATCGAGGACGGCCTGGTCGACGGGGGGGGGCCGATCTTTCCAGCACCGCACCGCCCATCATCGACGAGCGGCTGCGGCAGAGCGTGCGGCTCGCCGTCGGCGCCATGATGTTGCCGGCCGATGCGCCCCCTGGCCTGCTGGCTGAGCTGCACGCCCAGGTCCGCCGCATCGCGTCCCGGCCCCGGGCCAGGTCCGTGCCGGACACGCTCGCCACAGTTGCCGACCGCCTGCCGGAGTTGGCGCACGCCGAGGCGCTGATGCCGCCCGAGGACACCGCTGCCAGCTCGGTGGCATAGCGACGCTTCGCGGGAACTGTTACGCTGTCGTGCAGACGAAGCGGGGGAAGTTGCGAAGTGTGGGACAACGCAGCATGGGCTGGTCGAGGAAGCAGCGCGGCCCCAAGAGCGGCTACTACTACCGCAGCCGGCGGGTCGCCGGCAAGGCGGTGAAGGTCTACGTCGGCCGCGGTCCGGCCGCCGAGCTGGCCGCCCGCCTCGACGAGCGCGAGCGGCAGGACCGCCAAGCCGGGCGTGCGGCGAGGCTGGCCGGCCGGACGCAGCTCGCCGTGGTGGACCTGGCGTTCGCCGACGCCCGTGCCCTGATCGACCTGCTGGTGCAGGCGACCCTCGTCCTCTCCGGGTTCCATCTTCACCGCAACGAATGGAGGCGACGTGGACACGCGACGCAGGGAAGCTAACAAGGCGAAGGCGCCCGCCAAGGCCCGGCCGAGGGTCGACCGACGCCCCCAGGACAATACCGCCCGGCACGGAGCCGAACACAAGGACTGCAAGCGGGACAAACAGGCCAGGGCCGACGAGGCGGCGCCCGCCGACTACCAGAAGCTGGTCGCCCGAGCGAATCAGGGCGAACGCTTGGCCATCGACCGACTCAGAAAATTCCTGGACCTGAACCCGCACATCTGGGCCGCGGCGGGCGACCTGACGGCCGTGGCCGAGCGCGGCTGGGTCGAGC
>JBBRPS010000500.1:0-7672 GCA_038227745.1 Gemmatales bacterium
AAGATCGCCGTGGCCGATCGGCCGTTCCAGGGGTTCTGGCAGACGCTCGACTACAGCACGTTCGAGCGGCGGTTCGGCCAACCGGCCCTGGTGCCGCTGACCGAGATGCAGGTGAAGGCCCAGATCGCCCGCCCGCGGGCCATGGAAGTCGTGCGGCCCGGAGCGAAGTACCGCGTCCACGGGGCGGCGTGGACGGGGGAATCAGACGTGACGCGGGTCGAGGTCAGCACGGACGGCGGCCGGACCTGGACGGCGGCCCGCCTGCTCGGCACGGTCGTGCGCCACGCCTGGCGGCTGTGGGAATACCCCTGGCGCGTCCCCGCTCAGGCCGGGCGTGTGCGCCTGCTGGCGCGGGCGACCGACGCGCTCGGCCGGACGCAGCCGATGCAGCGCGACCCGGACCGCCGCAACTACGCGATCAGTCACGTGCTGCCCGTCGAGGTGGACGTGCGCGGGGCGTAGCCGGAGGGCGCCGTATCCTGCCCCACATCGCCCAGGCAGAACACCGTCAGCGAGCGCGGGCCGTGCGCCCCGATGACCAGCGACTGCTCGATGTCGGCCGTCTTCGAGGGCCCGGAGATGAAGACGCCGAACCCCGGCCCTGCGAAGCTCAGGCGTTCGTACGCCTGGTGCATGTTGTCGAGGATCGCGCCAGCGGGGATCACCAGCGCCAGGTGCTGCACGAGGAAGAGCACGGCGCGATGCCGCACGCCTTCGTCCGTCACCCAGACCGCGCCGTTCTCGGCAACGCTGAACCGGCCGTGTACGATCGCGAAGTCCACGTCCTCCAGTTCGTGCGGATCCTCGATCCGGTTCAGGTCCACGTTGGCGGCGCCGGCGCCGTGGACCAGCGAGACGATCTTCTTCGCCGTCGCGTACTGCGGCAGCGCCGCGAGTACCCGGTTGACCTCGGCGAGGTCGGCGGCGAAGACGCAGCGGCCCCCCACCGCCTCCAGCAGTTCGGCGAACTGGCGCGGCCGGTCGAGGTAGGTGATGCCCTGGCCGCCCACATCGGGCAGGTCCGCGGGCGGAGGCCGGTGCGTCCGGACCGCGCGCAGGATGTCATCCCTGCTTGCCATGGCGCTCCCTGTAAAGTTGGCGGAAGCTCTTTGGCGGGAACGGGGGTAGTTCGCGCTGCCGGCCCCAGGCGTTGAAGCGGTTGTAGACGAGGAAGCGCGGCAGCTTCGGCACCAGCCAGCGGGCGACCGCGCCCGCGAAGCGGTACAGCGTCACCGACCGCAGCACGACCGAGGCGGCCTTCATGGCGAACCGCTTCGACCACGGCAGCTCGCCGCGGTGGGCCAGCTCGCGCCGCCACGCCAGGAGCTGGTGGTGCAGGTCGATCTTCACCGGGCAGACGTCGGTGCAGGAGCCGCACAAGCTGGAGGCGTACGGCAGGCTTGCATAGTTGGCCGGGTCGCGTGCGGGAGAGAGGATCGAGCCGATCGGGCCGGGGACGGTCGCGCCGTAGCTGTAGCCGCCGCTGCGCCGGTAGACCGGGCAGGTGTTCATGCACGCCCCGCAGCGGATACAGTTCAGCGAACGGCGGAACTCCTCCCTCCCCAGCAGGTCGCTGCGGCCGTTGTCCACCAGGACGATGTGCAGCTCGCCCTCCGGCCGCGGGCCGTGGAAGTGCGAGGAGTACGCGGTGATGGGCTGCCCCGTCGCGGACCGCCCCAGCAGGCGCAGGAACACCCCCAGGTCGCGGGCGCGGGGGATGAGCTTCTCGATCCCCATGCAGGCGATGTGCAGCTTGGGCAGCGACACCCCCAGGTCGGCGTTGCCCTCGTTCGTGCAGACCACGAAGCCGCCCGTCTCGGCGACGGCGAAGTTCACGCCGGTCAATCCGGCCTCGGCGGCCAGGAACTTGTCGCGCAGGTGCCGCCGCGCCGCCTCGGCGAGGTACTTCGGGTCCGACGCCCCCTTCTCGGTGTGCAGGTGCTCGTGGAACAACGCCCCGACGTCCTCTTTCGTCTTGTGAATCGCCGGCAGGACAATGTGACTGGGCGGCTCGCCGGCGAGTTGCACGATGCGCTCGCCCAGGTCGGTGTCGATCACCTCGACGCCGTGCCGCTCCAGGAACGGGTTGAGGTGACACTCCTCCGTGAGCATCGACTTGCTCTTGACCAGGCGGCGGACGCCGTGGCGCTGGAGAATGCCGAGGACGATCTGGTTGTGCTCGGCCGCATCGCGCGCCCAGTGGACGTGCGCCCCCAACCGCGTCGCCTGGGCCTCGAACTGCTCGAGGTAACCGGCGAGGTTCGCGAAGGTGTGGGCCTTGATCCGCGACGCCGTCTCGCGCAGCCACTCCCACTCGGGGACCTGCTGGACCGCGCGGTCGCGGCGGGCGCGGACGAACCACAGGGCCTGGTCGTGCCAGTGGGCGCGCGGGCCGTTGCGGACGAACTCGGCGGCCAGCTCGGGGTGCTTCATACGGGGTGCCCTGCCAGGATCTCGGCGACGTGCATGACGCGGACGGGCCTGCGGTCGCGGCGAATCAGGCCTTCGAGGTGCATCAGGCACGACATGTCGTTGGCCGTCAGCACCTCGGTGCCGGCCTGCTCGTGGTCGGCGACGCGATCCTGGCCCATCATGCAGGAAACCGCCTCCTCGTTGACGGCGAACGTCCCGCCGAAGCCGCAGCACTCGTCCGGCCGGGCGGGGGTGGTGAGGCGGATACCGTCGAGCATCTCCAGCAGCGGCTGGACCTTGCTGAACGGGGCGCCCACCAGCTCGCTCGATTTGCCCAGCCGCAGCTCGCGCAAGCCGTGACAGCTCTGGTGCAGGCCGACGCGATGCGGAAAGCGTCCGGCGATGCCCTGCACCTGCAGCACGTCGGTCAGAAACTCACACAACTCGAATGTCTTCCGCTTGAGCGCCTCGAAGCCCGGGTGGCCGTGCAGGTACTCCTCGTAGTGGACTCGAACCATGGCGACACAGCTGCCCGAGGGGGCGACGACGTAATCGTAGGGGGCGAAGACGCGGAGGAACTTCTCGGCGAGGGGCCGGGCCTCCTCCGTGCAGCCGGTGTTGGCCATCGGCTGGCCGCAGCACGTCTGCGCCTCGGGGAACTCGACTGCGGCCCCGCAGGCCTCGAGGATCTCTACGGTCGCCATCCCCACCTGGGGGTACAGTTGATCGACGTAGCACGGGATGAACAAACCGACGCGCGGCGGCTTACTCCCGGGTGAAGTGGCTCGCAGGGGCGAGCGGACGGTGAACGTGTTCGCCATCAATACCCTGTCTCTCGTCTGGGACATGCCGATTCGCACGCCGTCGTCCGCCGGCCCTTACTTTTTCTTGGGGGGAGGGGGCGGGGGACCCACGAACCCCTCGGCCGCGGGCGCCAGCCGGCCGGACATCAGCTCGGGCAGCAGCCGGCGCACATCCTCGGCGGGGACGGCGTAGCTCTCCGTCCGGCCCGCCCGCGCGATGTTGATGCCGAGCACCTTGCCGTCGAGGTCGATGAGCGGGCCGCCGCAGTCGCTCGGCTTGAGCACCGTGTCGTGCTGCAAGATGGTCGGGAAACCGCCGCGGCGGTTGCTCAGGGCGCTGCCCATGCGCTCCTGCGGATTGCCCAGCAGGAAGGCCGGCGGCCGCGTCAACTTGGCAGTCACCTCCAGCGCCTCTTTGCCGCGCTTGAGGCGAACGGCGATCACCACCCCGGGCTTGTGCCGCTGCACGGCGTTGATCATCGATTCCGTATCGACAACCTTCTTGGCGGCGATGTGCGTGACGACATCGTTGACCTTCAGGCCGGCCTTCTCGGCGGGCGAGCCCTTCTGGACGCCCATGATTTTCGCCCCGCCTTCCGCCTCCTGCAGGGCGACGCCGAGATAGCCGCTGTTCGTGCCGAGGTTTTTCGGCGGCTGGTCGCCCGGCTTGTACGGACGTGCGGCAACGCTGATGACGCCGACGGCCACCGGATCGCTGCCGGGGGCGACGGAGGCGACCCACCTGCCCACGGTCGCGGTCTTGCCGTCCGCCCACTCGACGGGCACCAACCCCTTTGCGTCCACCCGGAGCATGGCGAGGTCGTAAGCCTCGTGGACGCCGACCAGACGCGCGGGGAATTCTTTGCCGTCCTTGAACCGGCAGACGACCTCCTTGCCGGCGAGTTCGCTGGCCTTGGTGAGGACCCAGCCGTCGGCGCCGACGACGGCCCCGAGGGCCACGTCCTTGCCGCCGCAGCGTACGCGCACCGCGCTCGCGCTGGGCCGGCTCACTACCGGCCGGAACGCCTGCACCACCTTCGGCCCGCCGCGGAGGACGTCGCCGAAGTCCTGGGCGGCGATGGCGGCCGGCCAGGTCACGCCGGCGCCGAGGAGGGCCACGAAGAGGCCGCGCTGCAGAAGTGTCGTTGGTGATCGCATGGAAACCATCTCCCCAAAGCGATGCTGTTTTCGTTTAGCCGCGAGCGGTGAGCCAGAGATCTTACTGCTTCTTCTGCGGTTTCGCTTCGCCGCCCCCGGTCTCGGCCTGGCGGACCGTCAGCCGATAGTCGCCGTCCTGGCCGGGATCGCAGGTCGTGACGACGATGCGGAACGTGTCTTCCCTCTTCGGCCGGAAAACGATGCGCGAGTTCATCCGGCCGGCGCCGTCGTCGTCCTCGGCGAGCTGCTTGCTCGCGGAGTCCTCCAGCCGCAGATAGGAGTCGATCTCCAGGCTCTCCAGGTCGAGGGTGTAGGTGAAGCCGGGGGTTATGTGGAAGTGTACGGTCTGGCGGCGACACTGCTTGCGGCCCGTGTCGAACGGATCGTCCTCGGTGAGCCGGCCGTCGAGCTGCAGGACGAGTTTGCCGCCGCCGCTCTTGACTTTTTCCTTCGCGAAGTCCTTGCCCGGGGTAAACGGAAACGGATTGCCGTCCGCGTCGGTCAGCTCGAAGGCGACCTTGCAGCCCGCCGGCACCTCGGCGAACAGGCGCTTGACCGTCTCCTTCTTCAGCTCCAGGCGGGCAACGCCGTGGGCATCGGTCTTGAGCGCCTTGCCCCCCTTTGACCAGTGGAACGGCAGGTCCCTGGCGGGGAGGAGCTTCCCTTTGGCGTCGAAGAGGGTGGCGGTGGCGTGCAGCGCGACGCCAGCCCGGGAAAACTCCGCGATCAACTTCGGGGCGCCGGGCCTGGGGACGCCGAGCGTCCCCAGGACGTCCGCACGGCCCGCGACGGCCGACTCGTGCAGGTCCAGGCGCCGGATCACGAGCTTGTAGGGGCCCGCCTCCCCGGGGTTCCACGTCGTGGCGATGATGCGGTACTCCTCGTCGCGGACGGGTCGGAACACGACGCGCGCTGTCGTTCCGCCGCCGCCATCGTCGTCCTCGGCCAGGAGGGTGCCGCTGGAGTCCTCGACGCGCAAGTAGGGGTCCAGCTTCCCGGGTTTGAGGCCGACCATGTCGATGCTGTAGACCGAGCCGGGGACCATCCTGAGCCTGTGGACCTTCTGACGGCCGCCCTGCTGCCTGGGGCCCATGAGGTCGGCGCGGGGAAGTTCGCCCTGGACTTCGAGCAGGATCTTCCCGCCGGGGGACAGCACCAGCTGCTGGCCGAGCATGCCCCCCCAACTCTCGCCCCTGGCCAACCGCTCCCATCCCTGGTGGTAGACCTCGACGGGCACGTGGACGTTCTCGGTGATGAACAGGCCGATGCGGCTGTGAATCCCGATCACGCGGCCGGCCAGGTCGAAGAGGGGGCCGCCGGAGTCACCGCCGACGATGGTGCAATCGGTGCGGATGAAAAACTTGTTGGCCATGAGCACGCGGCCCACGCGGACGACGGGGGTTCGGTTCGGCCGGAAGCCGCCGGGGTGGCCGATGGCGACGGTCCACTGCCCCCGCCGCACCTCCGCGGAACTGCCCATCTCGGCGTGGGGCCAGTCCCCCTTCTCGGTGATCTTCATGAGGCCGCTGTCCACGCCGGTCTGGCGGCCGAGCGATCTGGCCTTGACCTTGCGGCCGTCGGGGAGGAGGACCTGGGCCTCACTGCCGGGCTTGCCGGAGACGTGGCCGGCCGTCAGGACGTAGCCGTCCTTGCTGATGATGACGCCGCTGCCCTGGCCCGCGCCCATGCGGATGCCGACGACCGCGGGCACGACCTTGTGCAACACGGCCTGCACCTGTTTTTCGATGGCGCGCAGGTCTTCCGGGCTCTCGGGAAACGCCTTCGACAGGGGCGGCAGGGAGGAGGCCGGCCTGGCCTTCGGCTCGTCGGCGGGGCCGTAGCCGGCGTGCAGCAGCCCCAGCGCCAGAGGGATACCGAGGAACCAGTGGGAACGGGAGGCGCTCATGGTGTCATCTCGAGACGAGGTCGCGCAGGCAGGCAAGCTGTCCGGGCGTGGTGGCGCTGGGCGGATCAGTGCATTTTACCTGATGCCCGGCGCCGGACAAGGCACTACGGAGTCCAGCCCGGACAAGGTCTCCCTTCGTTTAGCCGCGGTTGTGAGAACCGCGTTCGGCGAGCGCGGTTCTCACAACCGCGGCTAAACGAGGTGCCTTTCTCCGCGCTGGACTCGGTAAGGGCCGTATTGGCCAGCACTTTCGTCACGGCGCTGCCACCAACCCTCCCCATCCCTAAAATCCCCGAGGAACAAGGGAAGAGGGCCGACCGATCGTGGACTGCCCCGCCGCCAAGATCCTCCCCGCCCGGGAGCGGCGATTACACGATGACCGAACTACACGTTGCGCAGCCCGGCGCGGGGAGGGTGAGAGATGGGATTGCCGCCGAAAGGTGAGATCGTGGCCCGGCCGATGGTAACTCGCGCATGCGGGTGCGTGCAAGAGTTCCAGCACTTCGCGGTGGACAAGTACCGGGCGCAGCGGCTGGCGAAGTTCCAGCAGACCCGGTGCCCCGCGTGCGTCGCCAACCTGATCGAGGAGCAGAAGCAGTCGGCCCCGCTCCCGAAGGGGAAGGCGCTCAAGCTCCTTCCGCCAGGAACCCAGGTTTCCCTGACCCTTCTGCCGGACGGGTCCTGGGCCGGCACAATGGCCGCCGATGGGACGGCGGTCGAGACGGCAGGAGCGGACGGGGCCGGGCCGCAGTCGGTCATTGTCGCGCTGGCCCGGCTCTGGGTCTCGGCAGCCGGGGCCGACCGCGAGCCGGGCCAACCACCCGCCTGAACGGGTGGTACAATGTCGCGGCTGCGGATGCTCGTCGGCCGGCTCGACGATGGGGGGGAAAAGGGGGGTGACATGCACACAGGGCACGATTTCATCCAGGGCGCGCTCGACCGCCGCGCCTTCCTCGTCGCCAGCGGCGTCGGCTTCTGTGGCCTGAATCTGCCCGCCCTCGTCGGCGCCGGCCAGACCGCGGCGCCGTCCCGGCGCCGCGCTCGCTCCGCCATCCTCATCTGGCTCAGCGGGGGGGCGTCCCACATTGACACCTGGGACCTCAAGCCGTCGGCCCCGGTCGAGTACCGCGGCGAGTTCCGACCCATCGCCACGTCGGCCCCCGGCGTGCGCCTGTGCGAGCACCTGCCGCGCCTTGCCCGCCAGGCCCATCACCTGGCCGTCGTCAACTCGCTCGGTCATTATGGCCGCGGCACCGGCGACCACCACGCCGGCTACTATTACAACCTCACCGGCCACGAGCCGGATCCCACGTTCCGCCAGCTCCTCAATGCGCGCACGCCGCAGCCGTCGGACTGGCCGTTCATTGGCTCGGTCGTGGCCTACAAGCGACCC
>JBBRPS010000501.1:0-7662 GCA_038227745.1 Gemmatales bacterium
AGCCAGATCCGCTGCGCGGGGCCCGCGCTCGCCCCCCGCGCAGCGGGATCTGGCTCACCGCTCGCGGCTAAACGAGGGAACTTTAGGCTCACCTTCCCGGTATGCTATCACCTGCGTGGGAGTCAGTTCCGTTCGGCAGCGTCGGGCGGCCCTGCCGGTGCCAGGCGGCGACGACGGAGGAGGAGCACAAAAGGCAGTCCCAGCGCCGCCAGCACCAGGGCGGCGGGTTGCGGGACGACATGGCCCGGGGTCGAACTCTGTTGCTGCTGTTGCTGCTGTTGCTGTTGCTGTTGTTGCTGTTGTTGCTGTTGCTGCTGCTGCCCTTGCTGCTGGCTCTGCTGGTTGTTGAGCAGCGGGTTGAAGGAAACCGTCTGGCTCTGGTTCACGTCCTGCGTCAGCTGGGTCTGCACGGAAGACGGCGCGGTCGCGGTGCCCGAGCTGGTCGTCTGTCCGGCGGCGCTGCTCGTGCCGCCTCCCGTGCCGCTGCCACCGCCAATACCTTGCGACGCGATCCCACTGCCGATGCCGCCAACGGGCGGCGCGACCGGCGGCGGAGTCCCGACCGCCGGCGGAGGAGTCTGCGCGACAGGCGGCGGCGGGGCGGGCGGGGGAAACCCCTGGGGCCGCGGGCCGAGCGGTTCCTGCTCCTGGGCCACCGACGCCGGCCTGGGCGTCGGCACGCGGCCGTCCGCCAGCAGCCCGGCTTCAACGGCCTGCGGGCGGCGCACGCCGCCGGCCACCGCCGGCCGGATCGGGTCGCCCTTGGGGCCGACCGGCAGGCCGCGCAGGCGCACCACCTCCAGCGTCGGCGGCAGGTTCGAGGTGAAGCCGAAAACCGTGCTGCGGCCGTCGCGCTTGAGGCGGTTGTCCTCACGCCAAATGGCGCGGAAGCTGGGCTTCTTGCCGAAGTCGGACGTCGAGAGCAGCATCACGAAATCGGCGTCGTTCGCCGGGTCCAGGGCGTCCCAGAGGACGTCCACGTCGCGCTTCTCATCCTTCGGCGGCTGCTCGCCGCGCCGCGTCGGGACGAGGGTAAGTTGGAGGGGCCGCGCGGCCGGGACGGCCGGCGCCTTGCGCTCGTAGAGGCTCTCCGCCGCGGCCGCACCGAGGACGTTGCTGAACGACACTGGCCGGATGCCGCCCTTGCCCGCGCTGCCGCCCCCCGGCGTGGCAAAGCCGACGCCGGCGAAGTAACCCCACGAGGTGATGTCTTTCAGCTCGACGAGCAGCTTGACCGAGACGCTCTCGATCGGGGCCGGCGTGTGGCGGTCGTTGACGACCTGGTACAGGTAGAGGTACTTCGCCGACGTGTCGAGCTCCGGCGACGACGCGCCGCTGAAGTCGATGCCGGTGCGGAAGCGGGCGTTGAATTTGTCCAGCCCCGAGCCCCAGTTGTCACCGCCCGGGCCGGTCCGCTCCAGGACGCGGAAATACACCGTCCCGCCGAACGTCTGGCGCGTCTCGGGGTCGTCGAGGGCGCCGATGACCTTGCCCTTGAACGACGGGCCGGACGGCGAGCCGGGGCGCGTATAACCGGCGCGGAGGGCTTCCTGGGCGCGGGCAGTGATGGGGGCCAGCAGGAGGAGCGCGGTCGCGAGGGCGGGCAAGGCCCGCCGGGAGGAGGCGGGGCGATTCGTGGCAGGGTGCATGGGGGGGCTCGCTCTGTTCTCGGTTCTCGGGGCGCACCACTGCGCCCCGAACGGAGCTACCGTTGCGGTCCAGAGCTGCTGTCGGCGGGTCACCACACCCGGAAAGCCAGACAGAAGCCGCATCCTCCACTCGGCCCGGTCGCCGAAACGCAACTTCTGTAGCGGTCAGTCTACAGGAATCATTGTACAGCACGCCTCCCCCCCGCCGTCAACAACAAATCCGCTCGTTCTCCTCCCCGGCGTGCCATTGCGCGGACCGATCCGCCCCCTCACCGGCCGCGCTGCAACCGGTACAACTCCGACCCCATCTTCATGAGGTAGAGGACGTCGTGAACGGGATCGTACTCCATCCAGGTCAGCGTCGAGATGCCCTTGAGATCCTTCGGCGGAGCGACGGCCTTCAACCACGACGCGCCGCCGTCGGTGCTCTCGACGATGCCCTTGCCCGTCAGGACGAACAGCTGCCGGGCGTCCTTGCCGAAGACCGGCCCGAAGCGTCCGTCCTTGAGGTCGCTCAACTTCTTCCAGGTCTCCCCCTTGTCGGTGCTCGCGATCAGCGCGCCGTCCACGACCCAGTAGAGGGTGCCGTCCCGCCACCGCGGCAGGGCCTGCGCGCTGTAGTCGCCGCAGCGCTGGAACGTCTTGCCCGCGTCGGTGGTCCGCAGCAGGCCGGGCTTCGGTTTGGCCTTCGAGCGGGCCTCGGCGACCACGGCGGTTTTATCATCGAAGACCCACGCGGGGCCGTACCCCTTGCCGACCTCGTCGAAGCTCTCGCCGCCGTCGCGCGAGGCGAGCAGCAGTCCGCCCGACTCGTGCTTGAGCGTCAGCACGAACTTCATGCCCGGATCGGTCCAGTCCACGGCGCACCAATCGACGTGGTTTGACTTCCTGTCCATGAACTTCCAGGTGGCGCCGGCGTCGGGACTGACCGCGATGGGCTCGCCGTAGACGAGGGCGACGACGAGCGTCTTGCCGTCGCGCGGGTCGAGCATCATGCAGCCCGGCCACTCGGTGCGGCCCTTCAGCGGCTGCGCGCCGAGGCGCGTCCAGCTCTTACCCTGGTCGGTCGAGCGGTAAACTCCCCGATCGCTCAGGTTGACGTAGACGTCGCCGGTCTTGTGGTCCACGACGACGCCGCACAGGCCACCGAAGCCGGGCTTCTCCTTGCGGATCAGATCGGCGGTGGTCGGCTGCCACTGCGCCGGGGCCGGAGCGGCCGCGGCGAGGCAGCAGGCGAGGGCGAGGACAGCCGCCCGCCACGGCACGCGAAGGGGAATGATGCTCATGGCCATCGGTAATCTCCCTGTTACTTCTTGCCGACACAGTACAGGTGGCGCCGCCCCTTGAGGTACAGCCGGCCGTCCGCCACCGCCGGCGACGCCTGGCTCGGGTCGTTCAGGTCGTTCGTGGCCAGCACCTCCAGCTTCGGCCCCGACTGGAGGACGTAGCTCCGCCCAGCGCTCGCGAGATAGATGCGCCCCTCCGGCGTCGCGACCGGGCTGGAGCTCGTGGACACGCCCTCCAGGCGCTCGGCGTAGATCGGCTTCCCCGTGGCGCAGTCGCGGCACGACAGCGTCGCGGGGTTGTGCAGCCGGTACAGGCGGCCGCCCACGATGACCGGCGACGAGAAGCCTTCCGGCACGACCGGCACCGTCCACTTCAGGTTTGTCTTGCTCACGTCGCCCGTGCCGGTCGGATCGACGGCGACGCCCGGGCCGCCGCGGCCGCTGTCGCAGTAGACCAGGCCGGCGCCGTACACCGGCGAGACCGTGTCGCCGATCCGCTTCGGGTACTTCAGCCACCAGATCGGCTCGCCGCTGTCCGGGTCGAGCGCCTCGAGCTGCTCGGCCCCCGCCACCAGCAGCTGCGGCCGGCCCTTCACCTCTGCCACCACCGGCGTGCTGTGCGTCCAGTCGGCGGCGGGTCGCTTGCGCTCCCACTTTACCTCGCCCGTCTTGCCGTCGAAGGCGAGCAGCCGCGATGCCCTGTGCTGTTGGATCTGCTCCGCCGCCACCAGGACGGTGCCGCGGTACACGACCGGGCTGGTGCCGATGGCCACGTCGAAGAAGTGCGGCGCGATCTCCTTGCGCCAGAGCAGCTTGCCCTGGAAGTCGAGGGCGGCGAGCACCGCCGAGCCGAACAGGACGTAGACGCGCTCGCCGTCCACGGCCGGCGTCGGCGCCGTGTAGCCGCCGCGCAGGTCCTTGAGCAGCCACGGTCCCGGCGGCACGGTCGTGTCCCACAGGCGCTTGCCGTCGGCGGCGCGGAAGCAGGTGACGTGGTGCTCCGGGTAGCGGTCCTGGCCGACGCCTTCCGGCCAGTACGACGCGGTGACGAAGACGCGGTCGCCCCAGACGATCGGGCTGGACTGGTTCTGGTCGAGGCGGATCTTGTCGGCGTTCGCGAAGAGGGGCGCCTTCCACAGGACGTTCTCCTGCTTCGGACCGCCCCAGGACAGCGGCAGGTCCTTCTCGGCGGTCTGCCCCATGCCGGTCGGGCCGCGCCAGCCCGGCCAGTTGTCGGCCCGGGTCGCCGGCCCGGCCAGCAGAACGGCCGCCCCGGCGACGAGCCACGTGATCTTGAGGCCCCCTTGTGCTGCCATCGTCCTTCGTCCTCCCGTTTGGTTTAGCCGCAATACCGTTTGCTGTCCTATAACTACTGATTCTGCAAAGGTTTTCACCAATGCGCCCGAGGTCTGGGGCGTGGCGAGCAGGCGGGCGGTGTCCTCGAAGGGGCAGACGGGTGCCAGGCCGAGGCTGGAGCGGTGAGAGATCTTCTCACCGGGGCGCCGGCGCCTGGAGGGCTTGCAGGACGGCGTCGCGGCCGATAACCTGTCCAAGAACGGTATGGCGTTTAGCCGCGGTTCGCAGAACCGCGTGCGGCTCGACTTGAGGTAGAGCCGCACGCGGTTCTCCGAACCGCGGCTAAACAGGTGCGCATGGGGTAACTTGTTGAATGACGACGGCCGTCCCGACGAGCGATGAACCGCTCCTCCGCACCCTCTCGCCGGCGCTGCGCGCTCTGGAAAAGAGCCTCCGCGCCTGGCTCGACGCGCCGCACCGCTACCCCCTCTCGACGCTCCAGCGCGCCACCCTCGAAGGCCTGGCCACCGACCTGCGCCGCCAGGCCGAGGCGCTCGATGTGGAGCGTCCCCTGCTCGTCATCATGCTCATGGGCGGCACCGGCGTCGGCAAATCGACGCTCCTCAACGCCCTGGCCGGCGGCGCCATCGCCCAGGCCTCCTTCGCCCGCCCCACCACGCGCGACCCGGTCGTCTACTACCACGAGTCCGTCCAGCCGACGCGCCTCGACATGGCCCTGCAGCACTGCCGCCTCGCCCAGCACGACCGCCCCGCCCTGGCTCAAAAGATCCTCGTCGATACGCCGGACCTCGACAGCAACGACCTGTCCAACCGCGACAAGTTGCACCGCCTCCTGCCCGTCGCCGACATCGTTCTCTACGTCGGCTCGCAGGAGAAGTACCACGACCGCCTCGGCTGGGACCTGTTCCTGCAGCACCGCCAGCGCCGCGCTTTCGCGTTCGTCCTCAACAAGTGGGACCGCTGCGTTCACGGCGCCGGCAGCGGCATCCGCCCCGACGACGACCTCCTCGCCGATCTCAAGAGCGAGGGCTTCGAGAACGCGCTGCTGTTCCGCACCTGCGCCCAGCTCTGGGTGGACCGGGCCGCGTCGGCGAACGGCGCGGCGGCTCCCGACCTCGACGCGCGCCCGGAAAACCTGCCCGAGGGCGAGCAGTTCGCCGACCTGGTGCGCTGGCTGGAGCGGGGCCTGACGCGCCTGGAGATCGAGGCGATCAAGGCCCGCGGCGTCAGTCAGATGCTGCACCAGTTCCAGAGGGCCCTGGAGAACGCCTGTCCGCCCGACCTCGCCGAGGCCGCCGCCCGGACGCGCGCCAGCTGGACCGGCCTGCTCGCCGAGGAGGCGCGCGGCAACGCCGAGGTGCTGCTCAACACACTGGAGCCGTACCAGCGCGAGATCGAGCACCATTTCGCGATGGAGCGGCAGCAGCACTTCCGCGGTTTGATGGGCAGCTACCTCGGCTTCATCAACCGCATGAAGTACGCGGGCAGCACGCTGCGCGACCGCATCCCGTTCATGCCACGCTCCGGGGCGCAGTCGGCCGTCCCCGCGACCTGGGATCTGGCCGCCTTCACGCGCACCTGCAGCAGCGCCGCCTCAGAGCGCCACCTGGATTCACGCGGCCGCGCCCTGGTCAACCGCCTGCTCGTCGAGGCCGACAGGCAGGGCTTCCCGCTCACTCTCCTGAGCGAGCCGGCCGAGAACACCGCGAAGATCGACTGGCGGCAGCGCTACGCCCTGGCCCTGACCGAGGTGCTCGGCCAGGTCGAGCACGAGTGGACGCAGCCGACGGGCGTGCGCCGCTGGCTGCAGGGCGGCGTCGTCTTCCTCGCCGACTGGCTGCCCCTGACGGCGCTGCTGGCGTCGCTGGCCTGGCTGCTGTGGCGCTTCTTCGACCCGATGGGCTACGGCTACAACGTCCACACGTTCGACGTGCTGCTGCCGCTGTTCATGATGCTGGTAGTGCTCATCATCCTGCACGTGCTAATCGCGGTGGTGCTACCGCTGCGCTGGCTGGCGATCCGCGACGAGTTCGAGCGCCGCCTGGCGGACCGCATCCGCGAGGACGTGGAGCACGTCTACGCGGAGTTGCCGGCGTCGGTCGCCGAGGCGCTGCAGAAGGAGCGCCGCCAGGTCGAGCAACTGCTGAACGAGACGCGCGAGGTGACCGGCTGGCTGGAGCAGCGCGAGCAGGCCGCGAGCATCGCCGGGCTGTACGGACATTGAAGCGCTCGCCACCGCTGCACCGACCCGCAAACGGCCCTAAACCCTCCCCCGATTACCCTTCAAGTGCATGACAGGGCCGAAGTCGAGGATCGCCTCGCCGCCGACGGCGTAGCAGCGGCAGCGCCGCCAGGCCGGTTCCCCCAGGACGTTGACGCCGCGGGCGTCGCCGGAGAACGCCGGCAGGACGAGACGCCCGGCGCCGACCAGGTAGCACGGCGCCGAGAGCCGGCCGCGGCGCAGACAGGGATGGACGTGGCCGTGGACCAGCGGCCCGGGCGGCAATTCGCCGTCCCCGTGGACGACGCGCCAGCCGCCCAGGCAGGCGCCCTCCGGGAGGATCGGCAGGACGTCACCGTGCCCCTCGAGCCCCCGGTCGTGGTTCCCCGGGACGACCCCCGTCAATTCCAGACCGGCCGCCTCCACCCAGCCCAGGAACTCCTCGACGAGCCGGTCGGTCGCCCCGTCCTCGAAGAGGTCCCCCGCGATTACCAGTCGCCGCACCGCCGAGCCGGACGCCAGCCGCGCGAGCGGGGCCAGGCAGTCCGCGAGGGCGCGGGCGGGGACGGCCTCGCCGCGCGCCCGCCGTGCCTCGCCGTAGCCGAGGTGCAGGTCGGCGACCACCGCGGTCAGCGTCGGCAGGTGGACCGCGGCGCGCTGCGGCGTCAGCAGCCAGTCGTCGAGAACGCGCATTTCCTTGACCGCGCGCGCGGCCCCTGGTAAGGAGGAAGGGCATCGAGACGGTTTCGCCCCGGCCCGCCGTGGGCCGGGCGACGTTCCGCCGACCGTGAGGACAGCGACCATGTCGGGAAGAAGTTTCGACCAGGACGAGCCGGAATATCAGGAACCGCGTCCGCGGCGGCCGCGGCCGCGGGGCGGTGACGACGGCCTCTCGACCCTGATCCCGTACAACAACCCCAAGAGCCTCGTCTCCTACTACTGCGGCGTCTTCGGCCTCATCCCGGGCTGCGGCCTCGTCCTCGGGCCGATCGCCCTAATCTTCGGCATCCTCGCGCTGAACTACGTCAAGCGCCACCCGACCGCGAAGGGGACCGGGCACGCCATCACGGGCATCGTCCTGGGTTCGCTCAGCACCCTCGGGCACCTGGTGGTCCTCATCCTCATCGCCATCGGGATCGCCTCCTCACGGTAGCACTCCGGCACGAAAAATCCTCATACAAGCCCGACG
>JBBRPS010000502.1:0-7661 GCA_038227745.1 Gemmatales bacterium
ATCCTGACATGGATCTGTCAGGATTGGAATCCTGACCCACGAAGAGGCGGAAGGAGTCGCCGCATGCCAAATGAGCAACGTGTCCCGCTGGCCGCTTACGAGGCGCGCCGCATCGCCCTGATCAAGCCGAGCGCCCTGGGCGACATCGTCCACAGCCTACCCGTGCTGACGGCGCTGCGGGCGCGCTACCCCGAGGCACACATCACCTGGGTGGTCAACCGCGGCTACGAGCCGCTGCTGCGCGGCCACCCCGACCTCGACGAGACGCTGCCGTTCGACCGCACCGCCAACCGGGCCGGCGCGCTCCACGCCGCCCTCAACTTCGGCCGCTTCCTCAACCGCCTCCGCCGCCGCCGCTTTGACCTGGTCATCGACCTGCAAGGCCTGCTGCGCAGCGGCGTCATGGCCCTCGCCACGGGGGCCGCGCGCCGCGTCGGACTGTCGTCGGCGCGCGAGGGGGCGTGCTGGTTCTACACCGATTCCGTGCCGGTCCGCGACTGCAACGCCCTGCACGCGGTCGAGCGCTACTGGCTCGTCGCCGCGGCGCTCGGTGCGGGCGACCACGCCGTCCGCTTCCGCGTCCCCGTCACGGAGTCGGCGCGGCAGTGGGCGACAGCGGCGCTCCGGGACTGCCCGCGGCCCTGGATGGCCATCGCGGTCGGTTCGCGCTGGATGACGAAGCGCTGGCCGCCGGAGCACTTCGCCGCCCTCGTCCGTCGCGCCCGCGACAACTTCGGCGGCACGGCGCTGTTCGTCGGCGCCCCGGACGAGGTGGAGCTGTCGCGGCGGACGGCGGCGCTGCTGGGCGGCCCTGCGCGCGACCTGACCGGCGCGACGACGCTGCCGCAGTTGGCCGCCCTACTCGGCCTGGCCGACGTGATGATCGCCAACGACACCGGGCCGCTCCACCTGGCGGCGGCGCTGGGCCGGCCGGTCGTCGCGCCGTATACCTGTACCCAGGTCCGGCTGACGGGGCCATACGGCGCCTTCCGCAGCGCGGTCGAAACGGAGGTCTGGTGCCGCGGGAGCCTGCACAAGCGCTGCGGCCGGCTGGAGTGCATGGCGGAGCTGACGCCCGACCGGCTCTGGCCGGTCCTGCACGGGGCGTTGACGACATGGGAGAAGACCTGCCGATGCGCCTGATCCTGGCCAGTGGCTCGCTCGGGCGGCGTGAGTTGCTCAAACTCGCCGGTCATCCCTTCGAGGTGAAGCCCGCCGGCGTCGAGGAGCCAACCGGGGCCGGCGTCACGGACATCCGCGCGTTCGTGCGCGACGTGGCCTGGCTCAAGGCCGCCGCCGCGGTGCCGCAGGTCGCCGAGGGGATTGTCATCGCCGCGGACACGGTCGGCTGGCTGAACGGCGCGGTGATCGGCAAGCCCGAAGACGAGGCCGACGCCCGCCGCATCCTGACCGCGCTCGGCGGAACGGAGCACGAGCTGTGGACCGGCGTCGTGCTGTGGCGCCGGCCCGACGACTTGCAACTGGCGTGGCAGGAGCGCAGCCGCGTCGCGTTCAAGCGCCTGACCGACGCCGAACTCGACACGTACCTGGCGACGCGCACCTGGGTGGGCTGCTCCGGGGCCTACGCCATCCAGGAGAAGGACGACCCTTACGTCCGCGTGGTCGAGGGCAGTACGAGCAACGTGATCGGTTTGCCGATGGAGACGCTGGAGCGGGTGCTGCCGTGGTTCGCCGCGGCGCCGTGAGCGCGGGAGGCCCACGGGGTGCAACCCGTGGGCTTGGGCGCGGCCCGTGGGCTTGTCGGTCACGCGATCCGCACCCATCCCGGCTTGCCCTCCGCGCCCTCCAGTTGAATCTCGCGGTCGACGAACATCCGAATCACGCCCACGTTCGTGATGAGGTGCCGCGTTATCTCCACGACCGGGAACGACGACGGCCCCGACGCCAGCGCCAGCGGCAGCACGAGCTGGTCGGCGCTGTGGACGTCCACGCCCTGCGGCTCGGCCTGCAGGTGCGTCAACGCCTGGTCCACCGCCTCGTCGGCGACGCGCTCCGCGCGCTTGCCGCGCTCGCCCAGCGCGAAGACCAGCGTCGGCACCGGCGCCGTCTCCAGCACCACCGCCAGCACCGTCCCCGGGCCGCCCGACCAGCTCTCCTCGCGGAGGTCCGCCGTCAACCCGTGGTCCTCCAGGCGGTGGACCGCCCGCCGCGCCTGCCGCCGCGCGATGTCCTCCGGCAGCCCCGCCACGGCGCTGAAGCCCGTCGCCTTCCTCGGCCGGTCGGGGATCTCCATCTGGAACCCGAACAGGCGCGGGCACGGCTGGACGTGCGCCTCCAGCACGCCGCCGCCGCGCGGGTAGAAGCCCGGCCGCGGCATCCGCAGCTTCATCCGCAGTCCGACCAGCTCCATGTACGGCCGCCACGTCGTCTCCAGGAAGTGGTAGCACGGGCTGGTCGAGACGTGCGTGCCGCCCGTGATCGTGACCTCGCTCGGGGCGGTGGTCTTGAACGCCAGCGGCAGGTAGAGCGTGTGCAGGACCAGCGCGGTGGCGCCGGCGGTGCCGATCGGGAAGTTGTACTTGCCCGGCACGACGGCGCCCGGCTCGAACGTCAGGTCGCTGCTGTCCTTGCTGTCGCCCTTGACGCGCGCCTGGCCGATGGTGGCCGCGGCGCGGACGCTCATGAGGTGCTGCGGCTGCAGGCCCGGGCGCGGACGGCGGGCGCGGATGTGGCGCAGGTGGAACGGTTTGCCCGTGACCAGCGACAGCGCCAGGCTGCTGCGCAGGATCTGGCCGCCGCCCTCGCCGAACGAGCCGTCGATCTCCACAACAGGTTGGCTCATGTCGCTGCCGTCCTCCGCACCCCCGACCGGAAACCCTCATGCAGCGTAAACAGCCCGACGTGGGTTGCCAAGCCCGCGCTGCATTCGCCGGCGCGGGCCGTCCCTTGCCGAAGCGCCCGCCCGGCTTACAATGAGGAGCTACTATCGCCACTTGCGTTGCCGTGACCGTCGCCGAATCCGCGGGCCGAACCGCGGAGCGGGGGAACCAATCCCACGGGGCGAACCCGGCCTTCCGGCCGGGCGGGGGAACTCAACTCCGAGCCCGTCAGCTAACCTCGCAGGCGTCCGAGGAAGTCGATGGCAGAACGCGGGCCGCCGCCGGCCCCCTCTTTTGGCCCATCACCGACCCTTTGGGTAGGGAAGGCCTCGCCGCGGAGCAAGTGGTTCGCAGGGCCATCAGCATGCTGGTCCAGGGGAAACGCCCGCGCGAGCTGCGCTGGTACCACGCCGGTCCGATGCTCTTCGGCGACTGGGGCACCAGCCGCCTCTACGTCCTCGGCATCGCCTTCGCCGCCACGCGCTACGCCTCGCTCTGGTTCATGCTGGCGATGTCGGTCCTGCTGATCGCCGTCGGCTGGGCCTATCAGGTCGTCTGCCGTCTGTTCCCCGACGGCGGCGGCGTCTACTCCTCCGCCCGCCACCGCTCGCAGTCCCTCGCCGTCATCGGCGCCCTGCTCTTGTGCGCCGACTACGTCGTCACCGCCGCCCTGTCCGCCCTGGACGCCTTCCATTACCTGCACGTGCCGCGCCCGGAACTGTGGGCCGCGGGCAGCATGGCCGCCATCGGCCTGCTCAACTACTTCGGCCCGACCAGGGCGGGCCGGTTCGCCCTGATCGCGGCCCTGCTGACGGTGGTGCTCACCTTCATTGTCGGCATGGCGTCAGTCCCCGCGCTCGGCGAGGCGCATGTGCGGCCGCCGCAGGGCCACCTCGGGGCGTGGTGGTCGCAGTTCACCTCCCTCATCCTCGCGATCTCCGGCGTCGAGGCGGTCGCGAACATGACCGGCATCATGGTCGAACCGGTCGCGCGGACCTCGCGCCTGGCCATCTGGCCCGTACTCACCGAGATCGTCATCCTCAATCTCGTGCTGACCGTCGCCATGCTCGCCCTCCCGCCGGAGCTGGTCTTCGATGACCAGGGGAATGTTCTGAAGAAGGCCGAGGACGCCATGCTCCGCATCCTGGCGGAGCACTACGTCGGCCCTGCGTTCGCCGCCGGCGCTTCACTCGTCTTTGCCATGCTGCTGCTCTCCGCGGTCAACACCGCCGTAACGGACCTCGTAAGCATTCAGTACATGATGGCGCGCGACAAGGAACTGCCTGCCGTGCTGGCCGGCCTGAACCGCTGGGGCATGCCGCTGGTGCCGCTCATCATCGGCTGCATCGTGCCGCTGGTCACCGTGCTCGCGGTCCCGGACGTCGGGGAGTTGTCGCACCTGTACGCCATCGGCGTCGTCGGCGCCGTCGCGGTGAACCTGGGCACCACCTCGACCAACTTCGCGCTGCCGCTCAGGCGCTGGGAGCGGGCGCTGATGCTGCCGCTCACGGTGGTGATGATCGCCATCTGGTGTACCATCGCGTACGAGAAGCCGCATGCGCTGGCCTTCGCGCTGGGCATCCTTGGGGCCGGCCTGGCGGGGCGCTGGGCGGCGCACAACCGCGCGAACATCCGCAAGTGGTTCCTGGCCCCGGTGGCGCACCCGTTCCTCCTCGACGGGCCGGGGACCGGCGGCTCGGTGGTGATCGGCGGGGCGACGGCGCGGGCCTTGATGCCGGCGCCCCCGGCGAAGCCGGTCTACACGTCGGCGGGGCGCCTCCTGATCGCGACGCGCGGCAACCCCAAACTGCTGCACTTCGCGCTGGACCAGGCGAAGACGCGGCAGGCGGAGTTGCTCGTCCTGTTCGTGCGCCACATCGCGGTGCCGACGATGGGGCCGGCCAACCAGGCCGACGCGAGTACCGACCCCGAGGCGCAGGTGCTGTTCCGGCAGGTCCAGAAGGACGCGGCCGAGGCGGGCGTGCCGGTGCGCTTCCTGTACTCGGTGGCCTCGGACATCGCCGAGGCGATCCTGGAGACGGCGGCGACGCACGGCGTGGATCTGGTGCTGCTGGGCGCGTCGCAGCGCGGCGGCCTGTGGCGGACCATGAAGGGCGACGTCATCCAGGAGGTCGGCCAGCACCTGCCGGAAACGATGAGCCTGCTGATCCACGCCTGAGCACATTCCGAAATGCGGGACTCAGTAGTGTATTACTCCGGCCCGGACACAAGCCCGACGCGCAAGCGAGGGGGCCCCTCGCTTGCGCGTCGGGCTTGTGGGACGAGCTTCCCTGCCGAGGTAATACAAGCCGGCGTCACGGTAGCGGCACGCCCTTGAACTCGTAGGGTACCGCGACCTCGACCATGCGCCCCGGCGTCCGGTAGACCAGCGTCCAGTCGCTCAACTTCCCGAAGCTCCCGCCCCGGTTGCCCTTCGCGGTGAACAGGTAGCGCACCACCGCCTGCGCCGCCGTCTCCTTGAGCCTCTCCTCGCCGGCGCTGCTCGGCCGGAGGAACTGCCGGGCGTTGCCGGCCCCCTTCTCCAGCCAGATGGCGTTGTTGCCCAGCCACGACTGATAGCTCTCGAAGCGCGGCCCGCCCGGCGGGTTGTCGATGACCACCTCGACCGCCCAGCCGTCGGGGTCCTTCGCCACCTCGCTCAGCCGGACGCTGATCCCATCCTGCTCCTGCCGCTCGCCCTTGTCGCGCGGCGCGATGAACCGCAGCTTGTCGAAGGTGAACGTGAGCATCTTGCTCGGTCCGAGGACGACGAGGCTGCCTGCGATCCGATCGATGCGGGGCGAGGAGCGCTCCGGCGCCCGCAAGCGCAGATCGACCTCGACGGCGGTGCGGCCCGTCACGGCGGTGGCGCCGGCCGGGGGCAGCGTGCCCTTGCGGACGGTGCCGCGGTCGTCCTTCGCGAAGGCGACCCGGGCACTGCCGACGTCCACGAGGAACGGCTGGAAGCGCGGCTCCCACGCCGCCTCCAGGTGGAGGGCGCAGGTGTGCGTCCCCGTCTCCAGGTCGCGGGCGAGGCTGACGTGCTTGACCGTCGTGCGGAACAGGCCGTGGTAGCTCACCGGCGGCGCCGCGCCCGTCTTACTCGCCGGGGCGGCGACCAGTGCCGGCGTGCCGTCGCCCTCGTACAGCGACACGCGGGCGCCGGCGGCCGCTGCAATCGTGTCGAGCACCTTCCAGAAGGGCAGATCGTCGGCGCTCACGTCGATCTTCGGGTCGCTCCCGGCGCCGAGGCGGTTGCGCACGGCGATGCCGGTCTGTTTGGTCAGCTCCTTCAGCGCCTCGCCCAGTGCGATGCCCTTGCGGTGCAGCGTGACGGTCCGCGGCAGCAGTTCCTTCAGCGTGGCGGAGACGCTGCGCAGCCGCTGGGCCTGCGCGCCCTTGTCGCCGGGTTCGGGGCGCGGCAGCAGGGGGAGAATGTCGGGGCCGAGCTTGAGGAGCGACCACTCGGCGGCGACCTGCTTCTCCTCGTCCGCGGCGCCGAGCTGGCCGACGAGCTGCTTGACGGCGGCGGGCGAGACCGGACCGCTGTCCGCCGACCCGGCGCCGAGGGACGCGGCGCCCGCGCACAGGACCGGGGCCAGGAACAGCAGACCGAGCGGGATGCGGCATCTCATCGGATCAACCTCCGTCATGCGGACGAGCCAGCGCGTGGATCTTAACCCTGCCCGCGGCGGCCCGCAACTCGCCGAGCGCGGTCCGGTCTGATAGACGCCCGAGGGCCGCTGTGCTAAACTGCCCACTGTCTCCGGCTCACTGCAACGGGGGTTCCGGCCGTGGCTGTCATCGAAACGCACAACCTGAGCAAACAGTACGGCCGGATCCGCGCCCTGGGGGGCGTGACGCTCGGCGTCGAAAAGAGGGAGGTCTACGGCCTGCTGGGGCAGAACGGCGCCGGCAAGACCACGCTGGTCAAGATCCTCCTCGGCATCACGCGCAAATCCGCGGGGGACGCGCGACTCTTCGGGGAACCGGCGGGGAACGTCAAGGCTCGCCAGCGCGTCGGCTACCTCCCCGAGGACCACCGCTTCCCCGATTACCACACCGCCCACAGCCTGCTCGACTACTACGGTGCCCTCCTGGGCGTTCCACGCCCCGAACGCCTGAAACGCCTCGCCGCCATGCTCGGGCAGGTCGGGCTGACGGAGCGGATGCACTCCAAGATCCGCACCTACTCCAAGGGCATGAAGCAGCGCCTCGGGATCGCGCAGGCGCTCTTCCACAACCCGGACGTCATCTTCCTCGACGAGCCGACGGACGGCGTCGATCCGATCGGCCGCCGCGAGATCCGCCAGATCATGCAGCGGCTCCGCGAAGAGGGGAAAACGATCTTCCTCAACTCGCACCTGCTGGGCGAGGTGGAGCAGATCTGCGACCGCGTCGCCATCCTGCGCAAGGGCGAGATGATCCGCGAGGGGAGCGTCGAGTCGCTCACGCGCCAGCGCGGCCTCTTCGTCGTGGGGCTGGCGGCCGGGCAGGCCTTCCCCGTGGAGCAGGCGGCCGCGCAAGGCTACGAGGTGCGGCAGAACGGCGACCTCTGGGAGGTCGGCCTGGTGGACGGGCAGTCCATCGACCCGGTGATCGACCTGGTCCGGGGGTTGGGGCTCAACCTCCGCCACCTGACCGAGAAGCGGCAGACGCTGGAAGACCTCTTCATGGCGGCGGTGGGGGAGCCGCCCGTGGTGCTGCCCGTCTCCGGGGCCGCCCCAAACCCGACCCGGCGTGATACAGGGCGCGGGCCGGCCTGACACAAGCCCGACGCGCAAGCGAGGGATCCCTCGCTTGCGCGTCGGGCTTGTATGC
>JBBRPS010000503.1:0-7650 GCA_038227745.1 Gemmatales bacterium
GCGAGTCGGCCACGAACCGCTACACCGACCTGCAAACCGCTATAAACTCCCCGAGGGGGCCGAGTCACTTCCCCGGTAACCGCTCGGATCGGTGCATCATGATGAAGCGCATCAAGGCCGAACGCCTCAACGCCAAGGCCATCAAGCTGCAGGAAAAGGGCCGGCTGGAGGAGGCGATCGCGGCCTACCGCGAGGCGGCCGCGGCGGCGCCGCGCTGGGCGTCGCCGCTGTACAACCTGGGCCTGCTGTTCAAGAAGGAACGGCACTGGGCGGAGTCGCTCGACTGCAACCGCCGCGCCACGGAGCTGGACGCGAAGAACGAGGCGGCGTGGTGGAACCTCGGCATCGCGGCGACCGCGCTGGGCCGCTGGGACGTGGCGCGGGCGGCGTGGCGCGGCTTCGGCATCGACGTCCCCGACGGCGACGGGCCACTCGACTTCCCGTGCGGCTTCGGGCCGATCCGCCTCGACGGCGACGGGAATGCGGAGGTGGTGTGGGCCTACCGCCTCGACCCGGCGCGCGCCGCCCTCGACAGCATCCCGTTCCCGGAGTCCGGGCACCGCCGACGCCCGGGGGCGGCGCGCGACCGGCTCGCCCTGGCACACAAGCCCGACGCGCCAGCGAGGGTCCCAAGCTGGCGCGTCGGGCTTGTCTGAGTTGGCCGCGTCGTCTTCACGGTCACGCCTCGCACGCGACGCCGTGAATGCCCCAGGCGGGGGGCAGGTTCGCGACGGGCAACGCGCGCAGCAACTGCTGTTGCCGTTCGACCTCCGCGGCGGGGAGGATGCCCAGCGCCTGGAGCCGGTCGCGCACCTCGTCGTAGAACATGAGCATATTTTCAACCGTCATCCCGTCCGAGCGGCACTCCGACCAGAACGCCCGCACGCGCCGGTAGCCCGCGGTTTCCAGGGCCTGGGCGAGGCTCGCGCCGACGTCGGGCGAGAGGCGGCTCACCTCGTAGAGTTGATTGATCGCGGTCGCCCAGACGCGCAACGGCTCCAGCTCGGTCCGGCCGGTCGCCTCCAGGTAGGCGAGGCGGGCCAGCGGCGTGCGGAAGTCCGGCTCCAGGAACCCGACGCGCGTCCCCGGCCGCACCCTGGCACGGAGCCGGCCGAGCAGGAACTCGGCCATCGGCACGTGGTGCAGCACGGTGCGGGCGACGACCACGTCGGCCCCGTCGAGCCACGGCCCGAGCTGTGCGATGTCCCCGGCCACCGGCTCGAAGCGGGCCGGCCCCTGCCCGGCCAGCAGATCGCGGGCCTGAGCGAGGAGGCCCTCGCTATGGTCCACGCCGACCAGCACCCCGCCCTCGCCGAGGCGCCGCAGGAGGCGCCGGCTGAAGCCGCCCGGGCCGCAGCCCAGTTCCACGACGCGGTCGTATGGCCGCAGTGCCAGCTCGTCCAGCAGCCGCTCCGACGGCTCGGCGAACTGGGCGTCCTGGATCTCCAGCCGCCGGGCGGCGCGTGCCGATTGCCCGAGGACGTATTCCTGTCCTTCGCTCATCGTGTCTCCTGTGGAGGTTCTGCCTTCGGTCCCGCGCTGCTCGGACGGAAGCGGTCAATGAAGCGCCTGGTGGAGGCGAGGAGGCTCTCTTCCGCGCTCAGGCCGAGCCGGCGCGCGAGCTGACACAACCCGAAGAGCAGGTCGCCGAGGCCATCGTCGAGCCGCCCGCGCAGGTCCTCGGCGGCGGGCGCGCCGGCCTCCAGCCCCCGCAGTCCCTCTTCCAGGGCGCCGAGCTCCGCGCGGACCTGCGCCACGATGTCGGCCAGGGAGCCGGCGTCGGCGTGCGCCCTGGCGGCCTTCTCGCCGACGCGCTGGGCGCGCAGGAGGGCAGGCAGGCTCTTCGGGATGCGGGCGAGCGCGGCGAGGTGCGGCGGTTCGTCCGCCGTCTGCTTCTCGGCGGCCTTGATCTGCTCCCAGTTGCGCAGCACCTCCGCCGAGCCGCTCACCTGCGTCGCGCCGAAGACGTGCGGGTGGCGGCGCACCATCTTGTCCGCGATGCCCCGGACGACCTCGGTGATAGAGAACGCCGCGCGGTCGGCCGCGAGCTGGGCGTGCAGCACGACCTGCAGCAGCAAGTCGCCCAGTTCCTCCTGTAATGAGGCGTCGTCGCCGTCGTCGATGGCGTCGATGACCTCGTGGGCCTCCTCGATGAGGTAGGGCCGCAGGGTCTGGTGCGTCTGTTCCAGGTCCCAGGGGCAACCCGTGCCCGGGGTGCGCAGCGCCTCGATAACGGCCACGAACTCGCGGAACGCCATCGCCGCTTCGTCCAGATCCATTGCCGCCTCACCTCTGAAACATTTCGCCCCGGCCAGGACGTCCGGGTTCGTAGTCCCGCCTTCAGGCGGTTTCGGCCCCCACCGCCTGAAGGCGGGACTACGAACCCGGACACGCACCGAACCTCACTTCCGGCCCAGCATCCGGTCGAGCGAGTCCGATGTCTGATAGATCAGCGCCTCCGGGTAATGGGTGTACGGGTGGAAATACTCGAACGTGAGATAGCCGCGGTAGCCGACCTGGTTCAGCGCTTCCATCACCGCGGGCCAGTTCGTGGTGCCGTCGAGCAGCGGGCGGAAGGACTCCAGCGAGTAGTCGGTGCCCTTCTTCGTGAACTCCTTGAAGTGCGTGTTCTTGATGCGCTTGCCGAGCAGCGGGATCCAGTGCTCGGGAAACTGGAAAAGCATGATATTCCCCGTGTCGAAGTGGACGCGCACGTGCTTGCTCTGAAAACTATCCACGAAGGCGTTCATCTCGGCCGGCGTCATCAAGTAGCCGTTGAAAAAGATATTTTCGATATTGATATAAACGCCGAGCTTCTCGGCCTGCGGCACGAGCTGGGCGATGGCGGCGCGGGCGCGGCGGTCGCAGACGTCGTTGGGCACGGGGTCATGGTCCTTGACCCACGGGATGTGGACCGCCCCGGGGACGACGAGCAGGTTCTCGACGCCGAGTTCGTGAGCGGCGCGCATCATGAGGGTTGCCAGCTCCAGGCCGCGCTTGCGCTGACCGGCGTTGTTGCTGGTCAGCGAATACGGCCAGTAGAGGAAGGAACAGAGGCCGCTGATGGCGATGCCGATGCCCTCGGCGGTCTTGCGGATGGCCCGGAAGTCCTTGGCGCCGGCCCGCGGCGACAGGTCGTTGTCGAGGTCGTAGTTCAGCTCGATGCCGTCGAAGCCGGCGTCCTTGGCGAGCTGCAGGCACTGCTTGAGGTTCATGCGCTGCGGATAAGGGAAGGCCCAGAGGTTGATCGACTTCCGCATGTCGTAGCGGCGGCGCTGCGGGCGGCGCGGGGCAGGCTGGGCCTGCGGCTCGGCGGCGCCGAGGGCGCCGGCGCCCGCGACGGCGGCCAACGCCGACCCCAGGGCGGCGCGGCGGGTGAGGGCGTCGGAGACGGAGCGGTCGGTGGACATGGTCGGGGACTCCTTGGCTGCTGCGGCTCGGTCGGGGTGGGGCGGAAACTGTCCCCTGATGATAGCGGAGGCGCGCGCGGACGTGAACGAAAAAGTCCCCACGAACCCGTCACGGGAACCGTCCCACGTGTCGCCGCACGCGCTGACCGTGGGCCGCGAGCCGCTCGTACTCCTCCGCGCCCAGCGGGCCGGCCGCCTCCAGCACCGTCAGGTCCTCCTCCAGCTCTTCCCGGCTCTCCGGCGCCATTAGCGCCACCGTCGCCGCGGGGTTCTGCAGCGCGAAGCGATACCACGCCGGCGCCCGCGGCACCTCGAAGTCGGGCGGATCCTCCGACGTCCCGCGCAGGAGCGCGCCCCAGCGCAGACAGGTGTAAACCACCACCGGCAGTCCCAGCGCCGCCGTCACCGGAAAGACCTCCTGTTCCGCGCCGCGGTGGGCGGCGTTGTAGCGGATCATGAGCATGTCGAGCAGGCCGCTGCGCGCCCACTCCGCCACCAGCGGCCGCTGGTGGCTCGTCAGTCCGAGCAGGCGCACCTGCCCCGCCTCCTTCGCCGCCCGGCAGAACTCCAGCACCCCGCCGGGGCCAATGATCTGCCGCCACTCCTCCGGCTCCTCGACGTAGTAGAACGTCAGCACGTCCACGTAGTCCGTCCCCAGCTCGCGCAGGATCTGCCCCAGTTCGGTCCTGGCGTCGTCGGCCGTGCGCGCCTCGAACTGCACGCACACCACGACCTCGCGGCGGCGCGGCCCCAGTTCGGCGACGGTACGACTCAGGCCGTCGGGGTTGCCGCACCAGTTCAGGAAGTTGACGCCGCGGTCGAGGGCGTGGCGCACGTCGGCCGGGGTGAGTCCGGCCGTGCCGCGGGTGGCCAGGCCGAGGCGGCAGACCGGCCCCAGTGCCCCGAAGGGGGCGGTGAGGAAGGGAGACTCCTCGATGGGGTCAGAGGGTGGCGCGGACATCATCGCGGCCCCCGCGGCTCCTGTACTCCTGCACCAGCTGCTCGGTCATCGCCTCCAGCCGGTCCATCAGGCGGCGCGGCGTCCGCGGCGGGCGCGTCGCCAGGGCGTACACCGTCAGCAGCGGCAGGGCCACCGTCGAGTCGAGGTAGCACGTCACCGTGTCGGGCAGTTGCTCGGGATCGACCTTGCCCCAGGTCATGGCCTCCTGCGGCGTCGCGCCCGACAGGCCGCCGGTGTCGGGGCGAGCGTCGGTGATTTGCAGGAAATAATCGTGGCCGGCCTCCTCCAGGCCGAGCACCTCCTGGATCTGCGGCTCGGTCTGCAGCATGAAGTTCTTCGGCGAGCCGCCGCCCAGGATCAGCACGCCGCTGCGGCCCGCCTTCTTGGCGTCGTAGACGAGCGCGGCGCTCTGGTTGACGTCGCGCAGCGGGTCGATGCGCAGGGCCGACCCTTCGAGCTGCAGGGCGGCGAGGTTCATGCCGATCGAGCTGTCGCCCGGCGACGAGGTGAAGATGGGCACGCCGCAGCGGTACGCGGCCGCCAGCAGGCTCCGCCGCTTGCCGCCCGCCTCGTCCTCGCGGGCCGCCAGGTACTTGCCGACCAGGTAATGGAATTCCGCGGTCCCGAAAGTCTTCTGGAACGCCTCGCCGCGGCAGAGGGTGCGGTAGAACTTGTCGGTGCCGAGGAGGTTCTGGTAATCAAAGACGATGTCGTAGATGCGGATGACCTGGTGCTCGCGCAGCTTCAGGTCGTCCAGCCCCGGGCGCGACTGGTGCATGTCCATGCCCAGGGCGAAATGCGTGTCGTGGTAGAGGTTCGCCCCGGTGCTGACGATCCAGTCGATGAAACCCGCCTCGACGAGCGGCACCAGGGCGGAGATGCCGAGCCCGGCCGGCGTCAGGGCGCCGCTCAACGACAGGCCGACGGTCGCGTCGTCGGCGAGCATCTTGGTGGCGAACAGCCGGCAGGCCTCGCGCAGGCGGCCGGCGTTGTAGGACAGGCACGCCTCCTCGATGACCTGGGTCAGGGGCGTCTGGCCCGTCAGCGGCGGTGGGTCGATGCGCTTGTGGCTGATGTGGTGCAGGTACTTCCCGTGGTCGTGCTGCGCGTGTTCCATGCTGAAAAAGCTACGCCTGTCGAGGGCAACGTCAACCGCTCGGCGGCTTCGCCTCGCCACCTTCATAGAGTATTCACCATGAGGAAAATCCCGAGGGACCGACCCGACCCGGCGCCGCTGTTCCGCCACGGCGACCGTGCCGCGCGGAGTGCTGGCGAGTGCCTCGATTTCAGCGTCACCGTCAACCCGCTCGGGCCGCCGCGGTCGGTGCTGGCCGCGCTGCGGGCCGGCCTCGGCGCCGTCGGGCGCTACCCCGACCCCGAGGCCCGCCGGCTGACCGCACGCCTCGCCCTGGTTCAGGGCTGTTTGCTCGACCTGGTTGTCCTCGGCAACGGCGCGAACGACCTGATTTATCTCCTCACGCGCACCGTCCGGCCGCGGCGCGTGGCCATCGCCGAGCCGACTTACACCGAGTACCTGAGGGCGGCGCTCCTCGCCGGCGCCGAGGTCACGCACTGGCTCGCCGACGCCGAGGACTTCCGGCCCGAGCCGTTCGACCCGGAAGGGGCAGACCTCGTCTGGATCTGTAACCCCAACAACCCGACGGGCAGGCTGTGGCCGTCTCCCGACGTGCTGGCAGCGTGGATCCGGGTACACCCGCGCACCGTCTTCGCCATCGACGAGGCGTTCCTGCCGCTGACGCCGGGGAACGGCGCGAGCGGTGGGCGGAGCATGATCCCCGAGGTGGATCGGTTGCCGAACCTCGTGGTGCTGCGCAGCCTGACCAAGTTCTATGCGCTGCCGGGGCTGCGCCTGGGGTACGCGGTGGCGCCTCGGGACTGGGCGGACCGGCTGCGCGCCGAAGCGGTGCCGTGGTCGGTCAACGCGCTGGCGCAGGCGGCGGGGCTGGCCGCACTCGAGGCCGGGGATTACCAGGGTCGCACGGGGGACTGGCTCGCGTCGGAGGTGCCGGCCTTCGCCGCCCGGCTGGCGGAGGTGTCCGGGCGCTTTTGTCCGCTGCGGTCCGAGGCCAGTTTCGTCCTGGCGCGGCTGCGCGGGCTGACGGCGGCGGAGGCGGCCGTGCGCCTGGGGGAGCGGGGCATCGTGGTGCGGGATGCGTCCAACTTCGTCGGGCTCGATGGGCACTATGTCCGCGTGGCGGCGCGCACCGCGGAGGATAACGCGCGCCTGCTGAAGGCGCTGGCGGAACTCTAACGACTCAGTTCACCTGCCGGGGCCGCTGGTGAGACAGGGAACCATGCAAGCACGTAATGCGGCCCCGGTCAGGTGCAGCGCCTGGTTCGGCTAGAGTTTTGACGGGACCGGATCGTTGAACTCGAAGTTTGCAAACGACATCTTCGTCTCATCCGGGGTGAGCAAAAGAACCGTACTGATGTCGCTCTGCACTTCGTCCGACAATTGTCCGAGATACTGCCAAGCCTGCTGGCTGCGCTGGGGCTTGCCCTTTCCGGCAAAGTCGGGATCGATGATCCGCACTCGCACGGAAACGGAGTTTTGGCGGTAGAGATCGATATCTGCCTGTGGATGGTCGGCTTCATACTTGCGGAGAACCTCGATGATCTTTTCGATGACCTCGTCGGAGTTCCCGCGTGGGATGTTGATCGCCATGTTACCATCTCCCATCGGCCCATCGGATGATGGCAACTGCAGACACCAAGAACGCCTCGGCCTCGTCCGCTCGAACCGAACGCGGCGTGTAGCGCAGATCGGTTGACCAGTCGTTTACAAGGGTGAAGAGCTGGTTGATCTCACGTGGGAACCTCGCACCGCCATTCGTCAAGTAAAGACTCCGAAGCCATTCATATTCGTGGGCCTTACTGCCTCTGAACGACTTCAGCATATCAGGTCGTGCGGCGGCAGGCACTGCCATCAGAACCAAGGATTTCAGAATGCACTCGATCCCATACCCGGCCAGGTACACTGCCCCGGTCGCGTAGTCGGCCTTGAGGAGGACTTCCGCTTCCTCGTACCGCTGGAAGGCGCAGCGGTAGTAGAGGCGTGCGTCGCTCGATCCTGGGATTGCCATCCGACGCACCTCCTCTCAACCTGAAGCATCTGCAAGGTCGGGTAAGGGGGTAGCGTTGCCGCCGCCCCCTCCCCTAAGAACCGTACGGGCGCCGTTTCGACGCATACGGCTCAAGCCTATTCAAACGCCCCTCGCGGGACGCGGCTCGCTTCATCACCATCGTACACTGTGTAGC
>JBBRPS010000504.1:0-7612 GCA_038227745.1 Gemmatales bacterium
GACGCCGGTCGCCAATTTCGAGGCGTACATTCGGGCGGCGCAAGGACGATAATGGGATAGCTCAGGGGAGCAGTTTCCACCAGCCCCGAGTACACGCGAGGATTTCGTTTCTCCCTCGCTTGCGCTCGGTGGGGCCCTGTGCGAATCGCGGCGGCGGGTAGCGGCGAACGGCCGGCGTGTGCCCGCTGGTCCTACCCCAGGCCGAGTGCAGGACCAGCCGGCTCACGCCGGCCGTTCGCCCCAATGGCGCACAGCACCAGTAATCCTCTCACCGCCCCGCCGCCTGCCGGGCCAGGGTCATCCTCAGCTTGAGCGCCACCTCGGGCAGCAGGATGTTCGCGCCCGCGAGGATGTCGGCGGTGGTCACGTTGGGGTTGGCGTAGAAGCGCTCGTTGGCTGCCCAATCGACGCACAGCGCGTCGCCGGCGAGGGACAGGCCGGCGAACAGGCCGCGGCTGCGCGAGTAGGTGTAGATCTCGGCCTTGAGCTGCAAGTCCGTGGCGGCGGCCGCCTCACGCCCGACCGGCCCGGCCGCCACCGCCGCGTCGGCCCCCAGGGTCAGCTTGCCCTTGCCCTTGAGGATGCGCTCGGCACTGCGGGCGGTGCGGAAGATCAGGACGAGGTCGGTGGACTGGGCGCCGGCCTGCCAGCCGATGCTGCCGCCCGTGAGCGAGAGGAAGATCGGGTTGCTCCACCCGCCGAGCGGTTCGCGGACGAGCAGGACACCGCGGCCGTGGCGGCCGCCAATGATGAAGCCGGCCTTGATCACGTCGGGGATGATCGCGATGGCGTGGGCGTCGCAGAGCATGGCCGGCGGGATGCACTTCTCGGGGATGGCGTTGAGGCTGTTGAGGACGTCGAGGGCGGCGGTGACGGTGGCCACCTCCTTACCCTGCGCCCGGGCCTGCGGCGCCGGGGCGGCCAGGAGGAGCAGGAGCGCCGACACCGGCAAAATACAGTGTGGGTTCATGACGAGTGGTCCTTTCGGCCCCCGGCCTGGAGACGGCGGGGGAGAGGGAAGGGGGATAGGTGCGCCGGGACGTGAGGTTTCCCTGCGGGGTGGTTCAGCCCGGGGGGAGATACCTCCTGCGGGAACCATACCCTCCCGGCGCCGGGCGATCAACCCTGGGTGCGGGGAGCGCGGGGGGGAGGGGAACGCGGCCCGGCGGACTCTCCCGGCCGCGGGGAGTGCGCCGGGCGGGGCGGCGGGAGACGCCCAGCCGGACGGCGGCCTACAATGGACTACTGAGGGCAGTACGGTCAAAGCGCGCTCGTTTAGCCATGCGGGACCCAGTAACTCGGAGGGGCCTGATGCCAACGAGGAGTTACCGCGGGCCGTTCCGGGTGGTGCTGGCCGTCTTCTTCATCGGGGCCGGCGTGCTGCACTTCCTGCGGCCGTCCGCTTATGTGCGGATCGTGCCCCCCGGCCTGCCGTACCCTTTCGCCCTGGTCTACCTGAGCGGCGCCTGCGAGGTGCTGGGCGGCGGCGGCGTGCTGGTCCCCCGCCTGCGCCGGGCAGCCGGCTGGGGCCTGATCGCGCTGCTGGTCGCCGTCTTCCCCGCGAACGTGTACATGGCGCTGGCCGACGTGCAGTTCGCGGCCCTGTCCCTGCCGCCGCTGCTCCTGTGGCTGCGCCTGCCCCTCCAGGCGGTGCTGATCGCCTGGGTTTACTGGTGTACCCGAGGGCCGTAGCGCCCCCTTCCAGGCGCAGGAGGATTTCCAGGACAGGCGTCTGGGGGACGAAGATCGTCCGCCAATCGAGGTTGAAGAATTCGCCCATGCCATCCCCCCGGCCGGCCACTCACTGCCCGAGCCTCCTGCAGCCCGGCGGCCCCAGCGCGACGAACTCGAAGGGCAGCAGGCCGTCCACCCGCCGCCCCTCCTTGCGGCCGCCCCCGTAGCGGCCCGACTCGGAACTCAGCAGGGCCTCGCCCGTCACGGGCACCGGCAAGGGCTGCGCCTGGCCGGTGAGGTTGAAGAAGACCTGCACGGTCTTGCCGGCCTCCGCCCTCTTGCCGCCGCGCACCAGCTCGAGCACCGCACCGCCGTCCCCTTCCGGGTGTACGCGGGCGGTGCGGTCGGCGAAGTCGCGCAGGGCCGGCCACTCGCGCCGTGCGGTGAGCAAATCCGCGTACAGACGGCGCAGCCCCGCGCGGCCGCCCTCCTCCGGCCAGGACCAGCTCAGGCGCGACGCCGCGAACGTGGCCTCGTCCTGTGGGTCGGGCACCTCGTCGTGCCCTCCGAAGTCGGCGAACTCGCGCCGCCGCCCCTCGCGCACCGCCTGGATGAGCGCGGGGTCGCCGAACGAGCAGAAGAACAGGAACGGCCGGTCCTCGCCATACTCCTCGCCCATGAACAGCAGCGGCACGTGCGGCGCCAGCAGCATCAGCCCCGCTGCCAGCCGCCGGGCCGGAGGCGCCACCAGCGCCGCCAGGCGGTCGCCGCGGGCGCGGTTGCCGACCTGGTCGTGGTTCTGAATGCCGATGACGAAGCGGTCTCCCGTCAGGCCGACGGGCGGCGCGCCGTGCTGGCGGTCGCGCGTCACGCTGTACTCGCCCGCGAAGAGGAACGGCTGCTCCATGACCCGCGCCAGGTCCCCGACGCCGCCGTAGTCGCGGTAATACCCCTGGCGCTCGCCCGTGAGCTGCGTGTGGACCGCGTGGTGGAAGTCGTCGCTCCACTGGGCGTCCAGGCCGTAGCCGCCGCGCTCCGGCGGCAGCAACAGGCGCGGGTCGTTCAGGTCGCTCTCGGCGATCAAATGGACGGTGTGGCCGACGCGCCGGGCCGAGTCCTCGGCGGCCTCCTTGATCGCGCTCAGGATGTGGCGGGCGCCGAAGTCGAAGATGGCGTGGACCGCGTCGAGGCGCAGGCCATCGGCGTGGTACTCCTCGACCCACATGCGCACGTTGTCGAGGACGTAGTCGCGGACGGCGTCCGAGCCGGGGCCGTCGTAGTTCCACGCCGTCCCCCAGCCGGTGCGGTAGTGGTCCGTGAAGTACGGGCCGAACTCTTGCAGGTAGTTGCCCTCGGGGCCGAGGTGGTTGTAGACGACGTCGAGGAAGAACGCGAGGCCCTCGGCGTGGCAGGCGTCGATGAGCCGCTGCAGGCCGGCCGGCCCGCCGTAGCTGTCCTGCACGGCGTAGAGCAGCACGCCGTCGTAGCCCCAGTTGCGCGTGCCGGGGAACTGGGCGACCGGCAGCAGCTCCACGGCCGTCACGCCCAGCGCGCGCAGCGCGCGCAGCCGCGGGATGACGGCGTCGAAGGTGCCCTCCGGGGTGAAGGTGCCGACGTGCAATTCGTAGAGGACGAGGTCCTCGCGGGGTACGCCGCACCAGGCGCCGTCCGACCAGACGAAGCGCCCGGGGCGCAGCACCGCGGACGGGCCGTGGACGCCCTCGGGCTGCCACAGCGAGGCGGGGTCGGGCCGCTCCGGGCCGCCGTCGAGGCGGTAGGCGTAGCGCTGGCCATCGGGGATGTCGGGGCGGGCCAGGTGGAAGTAACCCCGCTCTGCCGGCGCCATCGTGTAGGTCTGGCGGCCCGCGCCATCGAGCAAGACCAACTCCACGGCGCGCGCCTTTGGGGCCCAGACGCGCCAGCGCACCGAGTCGTCGGCCTGCCCCCAGGCGCCGCAGCGCCGTGTCTCCCTCTCGCCCATCACTCCTCCCCGCTGGCATGGGTAGCGGCCCGTTTGACTGGCCGGGCGGCGCTCTCTACTGTTGTAGACGTTCGCTGAAAACCGTTTGCAAACGCTGTGCCATCCCCGGCGGTGCGACTGGGCGCCCGCACGCGCTCCTTTTCCCCTTGATTCGGCGGCGGGGCGTGGTAGCCTGAGAAGTCTGGGTTTGGAGATCCTTCTTTCTCTCGCAGGGGCGACAGACACCATGTCGGTAGAAGCCACCCACGACCAGTCATTCCGGATCGAGCGCCACGGCGAGGTCGCCGTCGTCATCCCGTCCCCGAAAGTCGAGGAGATGCACGAGACCCTCATCGCCCAGGCGGCCAAGATGGTGGTCGATTCGCTCAAGGAGGATCCCCCGGCCGGCATCGTCATCGACCTGAGCCAGATCAACTTCGTCGGCTCGGTCTTCGTCTCGTTCCTGCTGCGCTGCCACATGCTCGCCAAGAAGCAGGGCAGCGAGATCGTCCTGGCGGGCGCCTCCGAGCCGGCCCGCGAACTACTGCACCTGCTCGACCTCGAGACGCTCTGGGCGCTCTACACCACGCGCCAGGAAGCGGTCGAGGCGCTCAGCGGTTCCGACTGAGCCACGCCACCGGCCTGCCACGACCCCGACGCGGAAATCCCAATCGCCGGACGGAGCCGGCTCCTACGAAGACCCGTAGGAGATCGGCGGATGGAGCCGCCTCTCAGCCGGCCCCGATCAACAGAAGGATGTTTGGATGGAAGAGCCCGTGAGCCACGGGGCCGTCGATCCGTTCCAGGAGGCGGCCGACCCCGACGCCTCGCACGAAGATCCCCGCGAGCCGGTCCGCATCGAGCAACTGGTGCAGCAGCTCAAGGAGACCGCCGACAAGCTGATCCGCGACCACGCCAACCGCGGCGACGTCAAGCTCCTCAACACCGCTCTCAAAGAGCTGCGCTACGCCTTCAAGGTCTTCGCCCCGCTGCGACAGCGCCGCAAGGTGACGATCTTCGGCTCGGCACGCATCCCGCCAGCCGACCCCGCTTACCAGCAGGCCGTCGAGTTCGGGCGGCGTATCGCCGAGGCCGGCTACCTGGTCATCACCGGCGCCGCCGCCGGCATCATGGAAGCCGGCCACGTCGGCGCCAGCCGCGAGAACAGCATCGGCGTCAACATCCTCCTGCCGTTCGAGCAGTCGGCCAACTCGGTCATCGCCGGCGACGCCAAGCTCATGCACCTGAAATACTTCTTCACGCGCAAGCTGCTGTTCGTGAAGGAGTCCGATGCCATCGCCCTGTTCCCCGGCGGCTTCGGCACGCAGGACGAGGGCTTCGAGGCGCTGACACTCGTGCAGACCGGCAAGAGCCACCTGTTCCCGATCTTGATGGTGGATGCGCCAGGGGGAAATTACTGGAAGCGCTGGCTGGAGTTCGTGGACGGCGTGCTGGTGCGCCGGCGCCTGATCGCGCCCGAGGACCTGGCGCTGTTCAAGGTGACCGACTCGGTGGACGAGGCGGTCAACGAGGTGCTGACCTTCTACCGCGTCTACCACAGCATGCGCTACGTCAAAGACGAGCTGGTGTTCCGGCTGCAGAAGGAGCTGGGTGAGTCGCTGCTGGAGCGGATCCGCAAGGACTTCGCGGACATCCTGGCGAGCGGGACGTTCGTGTCCTCGAAGGCGCTGCCCGCGGAGGCGGCCGACACGCACCTGGCCGACCTGCCGCGCCTGCGCTTCCACTTCAACCGCCGCAACCTCGGCAGGCTGCGGATGCTCATTGACGTGATCAACCGCGAGGGGTAAAGACTTTCAAAATTCACCTCCCCGTTTAGCCGCGAGCGGTGAGCCGAGACACAGGATTATCGCTCAACCAGTTCCGTCGCGCCGTGGCCGCCGTCTGCTGCCAGGCCTCACGTAACGCCCTGTCCTCCTCCTGGTCGAGCAGTTCCCGGACGCGGTCGTAAAGCGGGGCGGGCAGCAGGACGTACGCCGCCAGCGTACGCGGATCCACGACGCGCAGGGGTTGCTCTTGCTGGGCGTCGAGGGCTTGCTGTTGCGGCCCGGTCAATTCGATGGCCACGGCGTGGTCCCTCCGAGGGTAAGAACTTCACAACGCGAACGTCCGCAGCGCCTGCTCCTCCCCGTCGCAGACCGTGAACAGACGGTCCAGCCGCGTGATCTTGAACACGTCCCGCGCCGGCGGCGTCAGGTTGCACAGCGCCAGGTGGCCGTGGACGTCGCGCAGCTTCTTGTAGAGCCGCACGACGGCGCACAGCGACACCCCACTCAGGTATTCCACCTCCGCGAGGTCGAGCAGGACCTGGTGTCGGCCCGCCTCGCCGACCAGTCGCTGCAGCTCGTCGTGGACGACCGACATCTGTTGCTCGTCCCGAAACTGCTTGCGCCCCAGCCGCACCACCGCCACATCGCCGACGTCCTCCCACCGCAGCGGACAGCGGCCGTGGCGGTCGAAGGCGTCGAAGTCGAACTCGCGCTTGCTCACCGCGTGGCGCGCGATCGCCTTGGCGACAGGGGCATGGCTCCTGCCGCCCAGCGACAGGGCCTGGCGGACACCGGAGACGGCGAACAGGTAACGGCGGCCGGACGCGGAGGACATGGGGGAACTCCTTCCAGGCGAGATGGCCTTTTGTTCTCCTCAGGAGAGGCGGTTTGCCCACATTACATGGCCTCCTCAATCATAGGCCCGCGCCTCGTGAGAAAACAAGGGCGGCGGGCGGAGCGCGGGTGCCACGCTCCGCCCGCGACTTGCCCCGTGGAGAGATGGCCTCTGTCACTTCGCCGAGAAGCCGTACACCGTCGTCTGGGTATAGGTCTTCTCCCGCCGCAAGATGATCGACGGGAAGTTGGCGTGGTGGACGGCGTCGGGGAAGTGCTGCGCCTCCAGGCAGAAGCCCTGGTACTGGTGGTACACGACGCCGCCGTGGCCCGTCTGCGTGCCGTCCAGGAAGTTGCCGGTGTAAAGCTGGATCGCCGGCTCGGTCGTGTGGACCTCCATCACGCGGCCGGTCTTTGGCTCGTGGACGCGCGCCGCCAGCACCAGGCCCTTGCCGCCGCCGCGCAGCACGTAATTGTGATCGTAGCCGAGGGGCTCGGTCATGAGCTCCTTGATGCGGGCGCCGATCGCCGTCGGCTTCGTGAAGTCCAGCGGCGAGCCATTGATCTTCTGGACATTCCCCGTCGGGATCAGGGCGGCGTCCGTCGGCGTGTACGCGCTCGCCGCGATCATCAACTCGTGGCCGAGGATGGATCCCGATTTCGGACCGGCGAGGTTGAAATAACTGTGGTTCGTCAGGTTGACCGGCGTCGCCTTGTCGGTCGTGGCCGTGTAGTCGATCTTCAGCTCATTCTTGTTCGTCAGGGTGTAGACGACGGTCGTGGCCAGGTTGCCCGGGAAGCCCTCCTCGCCATCGGGGCTGAGATAGGTGAGCTTGAGCGCGGGGCCGGCGGCGGTCTCCAGCGCCTTGCCCTTCCAGACGACCTTGTCGAAGCCCTTCTTGCCGCCGTGCAGCGAGTTGGGGCCGTTGTTCGCGTCGAGCGTGTACTCCTTGCCGTCGAGCGTGAACTTCGCCCCGGCGATGCGGTTGGCGACGCGGCCGGTGATAGCGCCGAAGTACGGGTGGCCCGCCAGGTAGCCTTTGAGGTCGTCGAAGCCGAGGACGACGTTGCCGGCCTTGCCGTCGCGGTCGGGGGCGAGCAGCTCGGTGACGATGCCGCCGTAGGTCATGATCTTCGCGGTCATGCCCTTGCCGTTCGTGAGCACGTACAGCTCGACCGGCGTGCCCTCCGCGGTCTTGCCGAAGGCCTGTTTCTGGATGCCCGCTTGCATTTTCGTACCGCCTTTCGCCTGCGGCCGCGGTCCCGCGGCCGGGGCGGACAGGACGGCGAGGAGACCCGCCGCCACGCCCGCCAGCGCTGCACACTGTCGCATGAGTTTGCTCCTCGTTGAGTCCAC
>JBBRPS010000505.1:0-7589 GCA_038227745.1 Gemmatales bacterium
AAAGGGAGCGGGCGGGAGTTGGTGGGTGGAAGCGGGGACTCCACCGGGGCCAGGGGCGGGGCGTCTGCTCCCGCTGGCCACACCGGCACATCTTGCCCGGCGTCCGCGGCCTCTGCAGGGTCTCTGCGTGTTTCTTGCATGGATGGTCTCCTTCCCACCCTGAGAACGCGACCCGGCGATGAACTTGCGCCGGATTCCGAAGAAGCCGCAGGACCACGACCCGTCCATTTCGTCTCAAGTTTGGTTCCCGGGAGTGCCGAAGTGACAGTGGGGTGTCACTGCGCGCCTGTCAGTACGACCACGCAGGGGTCCATGTCGTCGCGCTTCGAGTTCAGGCCCGGCGTCGGCAGCAGCCGGCCTGTCTGGCGGTCGTAGAGGTACACGTCGCGCTCGCCCGCCCCCGCGGAGCGCTCCGAGACGAACACGAGGTAACGGCCGTCGGCGCTGAGCGCGGGCGTCTGCTCGTTGGCGACCGAGTTCAGGTTCGGCAGGTCGAGGAACCGCTTCGCCGCCCGGTCGTAGAGGTACACGTCGCGGCCGCCCTTGCCGCCGGGCCGGGCCGAGGCGAACGCCACCAGGTTGCCGTCGCCGCTCAGCGACGGCGTGAGGTCAGCGCCGGGAGAATTCATCTCGGGAAGCGCAAGGGTGCGCTGCGCGCGCAGGTCGTAGAGGTAGATGTCGGTCAGGCCGACACCGCCCTTGACGTTGGAGGTGAACGCGAGGTGACGGCCGTCGGCGCTGAAGCAGGGCATGCGCTCGTCGAAGGCCGGCGTGTTCAGGCTGGCGGCGGGCGCGAGTTTCTTCTTGCCAACGTCGTAGAGGACGACATCCCAGCGCGCGCTATAGCCTGAGCGACCCCAGGCGGCGAAGGCCAGCAGGCGGCCGTCGCCGGACAGCGTCGGGTGCAGCTGGCCGTTGGGCGAGTCGTTGACGTTCGGCAGGTCCACCAGGCGCTTGTCCTGGTTGTCCCAGAGGAAGATGCGGCTGGTCTGGTTTTCGAGTTCGGACGCGAAGGCGCAGTAACGGCCGTCGAGGCTGAGTGCCGGGTGGTAGTCGCTGCGGTTGTTCACCGTCGGGATCGAGCCGACAACCTTGCCCTGGCCGATGCCGTCGTGTTCGTAGAAATAGATCTGCGGGTGGCGCGGGCGGTCGCGGTAGGACGAAAAGGCGATCAGGAGCTTGTGGGGCGGCGGGGCCTGCTGGGCGGCCGTGGGGAGGGCGCCGAGGAGGGCGAGACCGAGGAGGAGCAGGCAGCGTTTCACGGGGTCCGCACTCCGGGCCGTGGGTCAGAACAGCTCCGCCACCGGCAGGGCGTCGCGAACGAATGGGCGGACACGGTTGTCGGTGATGTCGATGCCGAGCAGGCGGTACAGCGTTGCCGCGAACTCCGGCGGGCTGACCGGGCGGTGCGCCGGCCGCGCCCCCGTCCGGTCACTGGCGCCAATGATCGCGCCCCCGGGCACCCCGCCGCCGGCGAGGAGATAAGAGAAGCAGTACGGGAAGTGATCGCGGGCGCCGAAGCGGTTGATCGTCGGCGTCCGCCCGAACTCGCCGCCCACGACCACCAGCGTCGAGCGCAGCAGGCCGCGCTGCTGCAGGTCGTCCAGCAGGGCGCTCAGGCCCTGGTCGAGTCGCGGGCAGAGTTGCTGCTCCATGCGCACCATGCCGCCCAGGTCGGCGCCGTGGACGTCCCAGGCGTCGAAGGCGATGCCGTCGTACCACTTGACCTGCACGAAGCGCGTCCCCGCCTCGATCAGGCGCCGCGCCAGCAGGCACGACTGCCCGAACAGGTTGGCCCCGTAGCGGTCGCGCATCGACTCCGGCTCGCGGCCCATGTCGAAGGCATCGCGGACGCGCGTCGAGGTGAGGATGTTCACCGCACGCTGGTAGGACATCTCCATGCGCTCGACGGCCTCGCTGGCGTGCAGGCGGGCGCGGACGCGGTCCACGGCACGGAGCAGCTCGCGGCGGTGCTGGAAGCGGTCGGCGCGGACGTCGGCGGTCAGCGCGAACTGCGGCAACTGGACGCGCGAGCCGGACGGGTCGGCGATCTCCACGGGGTAATGCGGTGCCCCGAGCCGGCCGCCGCCCACGCCCAGGCGCGAGCCGACATGGACGTACGGCGGCATCGACTGGCGGAAGCCCTTGAGCTTCGAGACGACCGCCCCGTACGAGGTGGTTTCGCCGTTGAACCCGGTGAGCATGGGGATCGGCGAGTGCGCGTCGGTGGTGTGCGACATCGAACGGATGATGGCGCACTTGTCCATGTGCCGCGACAGCGCCGGCAGCAGTTCGCCGATCATCAGGCCGGGCACGTTGGTGCGGATCGCCCCGTACGGGCCACGGATGTTGTCGGGGGTTTCCGGCTTCGGGTCGAAGGTTTCGAGGTGGCTGGGGCCGCCGTCGAGCCAGAGGAAGATGCAGGAGACGTCACGGCCCGAGCCGCCGTAGTTGGCGGGGCGTGAGGCGCGCGCCTCCTGGGTGCGGAACCAGTCGGCGAGTGTCAGGCCGGTGACACCGAGGCCGGCGACCTGTAACATTTCCCTGCGCGTGAACCCCTGGCAGTTCCTGACCGTCGCGTCCCCGATCCTGAGCATGGCGGCTGCCCCCCGTGAACCGCACCGCACGCCGCGGCGCAGACTCTGGCAATCTCCCTCGCTTCAGGATACCCTGAGAGGGCGTTGCGGGCGACTGTTTCTCGCCGCAGGCCGCGCGCCGAAAGTTCCGTGTTTGCAAACCGGGGCGAGCGGGTAGAATGGGCGTGCCCGTGCGCGGAGAGGGCGCCAGTCGTTCCCCGCAGAAAGGACCTTGCCGGTATGTCAGCCAGCCCCGTCTTCACCATCACCTACTGGGGAGTCACCGGCACCATGGCCGCCCCCCTGCGGCCAGCGGAGGTGACGGACAAGATCGTCGGCGCCGTCCGCCATCTCCTCGCCGGCGGCCACCTGCAAGGCCTGGACAGCAGGGCCGACGAGGCGGCCGTGCGTGCGTGCCTGGAGGCCCACCTGCCTTTCCCCCTTCGCTCCACCTACGGCGCCAACACCACCTGCATCGAGGTGCAGACCCCCGAGGAGCTGCTCGTCCTCGACTGCGGCACCGGCTTCCGCGAGCTGGGCATCGAGCTGGTCCGCCGCTGGGGCGGGGCGGACTACGCCGGCCCACGAACCGCGCACGTGCTCATGAGCCATCCGCACATGGATCACACCTGCGCCACGCCCTTCTTCGAGCCGTACCTCGACCCGCGCAACCACTTCAACGTCTACGGCACCGCGTCGGTCCTGCGCAGCCTGGAAGCGGTCCTGAACGCCGAGTCGTCGCTCAGCAACCTTTACTTCCCGCCGACCTTCGACATCCTCAAGGCCCTGCGCGGCTGGCGGACCATCGAGGCGGGCCAGGCCCTCACGTTCGGCTCGACCCGCGTCACGACGTTCGCGCTCAAGCACCCCGGCGGCTGCCTGGCCTTCCGCCTGGAGAACGCCGGCCGCGTCTACGTCTTCGCCACCGACCACGAGCACCCCGAGGTCCCCGACCGGGCCCTGGCGGATTTCGCCCGCGGCGCGGACGTGCTGTACATCGACGGCCAGTACCTGGAGGCGGAGTACCTGGGCAAGGAGGGCATCATGGGCCAGCGGCCGCTCGCGACCAAGGGCTGGGGCCACAGTTCGGTCGAGGCGTGCGTGCTCACGGCGGTGGCGGCCGAGGTGAAGGAACTGCACGTCGGCCACCGCGAACCCAAGCGCAACGATGCCGACCTCCTGCGCGTGGAGCGGTTCATGCAGCAGCGGATGGGCGAGGCGCTGCGCCAGGCTGGGCGCGCCCCCGACTCGTGCCGGGCGATCATCCCCTACGAGGGACTGACCCTGCGTCTGTGAGCCGAGTCCCCAGCGCACCGGCAAGGCCAGGGCCAGCGCGAGCCATGCCGTCAGCAGCATCCGTCGGATCGCCGCCCGCACCTTCGCCGCCGTCAGCGGTTCCAGGGCCTCCCCCAGGTACGACTTGTGCGACGGCACTCCGCGGTACGTACTCGGCCCGCCGAGCCGGACGCCGAGCGCCCCCGCCATCGTGGCCTCACCCCACGCCGAGTTCGGGCTGGGGTGCTTGCGGCCGTCGCGCCAGCCGGTGCGCAGCGCCTGCTGGCCGCCGCGCCCCGTCAATGCTGCCGCCAACGTCAGGAGCAGCCACGTCAGGCGCGCCGGAATGAAGTTCGCCAGGTCGTCCGTCCGGGCCGACGCCCAGCCGAAGCGCAGGTAACGCTCGTTGCGATAACCGACCATGCTGTCGAGCGTGTTGACCACCTTGTAGACCCACAGCCCGACTGGCCCGGCGAGGGCGGCGTAGAAGAGCGGCGCCACCACGCCATCGGTCGTGTTCTCCGCGACCGTTTCGACACAGGCCCGATAGATCTCCTCCGGCGGCAGGTCCTCGGTGTCGCGGCCGACGATCCCGCTCAGGCGCCGCCGTGCCTCCACCCAGTCACCTTCCGTACACGAGGCCAGGACGTGCTGGGTGTGCCGGGCCAGGCTCCGGGCCGCCAAACCGCAGTAGGTCAGCACGGCGACGAGGGCCAGGCGCGGCCACGGTCCCCAGCGCCCGGCGAGGTCCAGCGCGAACCAGACGACGCTGCCGGCCGTTCCGGTCGTGAGGAGCAGGAGGAGGATGCCGCCCAGGCGTTCGGGGAGGAGGCGCCGCAGGACCGCCTCGAAGAGTTGGATCAGGCGACCCAGCCAGCGCACCGGGTGTACCCAGGACGGCGGGTCGCCCAGGAGCTGGTCGAGCACGAACCCCAGGGCTAGCGCGACCGCCTCTTCCACCATCGCCCTCCGCCGCATCTCGACAGGCAGGTTCGCGCTCAAAACCTGCGCCAAACTGCCGCACCGTGCTGTTGCAGAACGCTGCACGCGCCTCTGGCGTGGCCGGCCGACCCCACGGGCGGCCGGGTGGCGCACACAAAATGGATGTATTTAGTAACGCACCGGCCACGACTTGCGTCTATTCTTCCGCGAGGCCCTCCGAGATTGGCTCGCGACTTGCTCCCTCAGGGTAAAATTGTTGGAATATCCTGTGAACCTTTTTGGTGCCTGAACAGTCTGAGGTATTAGGCAGACGCTGGCTCATGAGTTTCCCCCAGGCACAAGAACGCGGAACGGGAAAAAGCCTCCCCTTCGGGTGGCCCGTGCCGCTAGACTGTTGAATGGCGTCTGGTCGTCTGTTTTTCGTCGTCGGCATTACACGAGGATGTAAACCGCTACTGAACTCTTTTTCCCTGAACCCGACCCGCCCTGGCGCGGGTCGACCCCGCTTTTCTTATTAGATCGCCGGAGGTCTCCCATGGCCGTGAAGAAGCTGGAATCCCTGGTGCTGCGTGGCGTCCCCGTCGCTTGCGACGTCGTGGCCGGCCTGGAGCGCATCGGTTCCAACGCGGCCCGTGGGCAGGCGCCGACGGTCGCCCCGTCCTTTGCACGACACCTGTCCCCGGGCTATCCGGCCCCCGACACGGGTACCGCCATGCGGTATGAGCCCGCCAATCCCGGCGGCGCACATACCGCGCAACGGGCCGGTCGGTCCGGAAGCCTCGCTGGTGTCTCCGACAGTCGAAGCCTCGCGAGTTTCGCGGGGCGGGCCATCCTATTAGGGTGGTCGCTCGCCGCGAGGGAAACCGTCCCCGTGGAGACGTGTCGTCAGGGCCTCGGTGAGGCCACGACGCCAACGACCACGGGGGGGTCGCCTTCGGGGCATCCCAGGTCCTTCCAGCGTTTGCTCGCCGTCAAACCCGCCAGCCTCGTCGGCTGGTCGTGGCACAGAGGCGAGCGGAACGCGGACGCCAAGAAGGACGCGCAGGCCGGCAAGCGGTCTGCCCACGGGATGCCCTCGGCTTCGATGATGCGGGGACGCTAGAGCATGACGCCACGGGATCAGGTCACGCGTGTTTTAGGAATGGGGTCCGTGCGACCCTTCGGTTCGTGACGTCTGATTCCGTCGTCGGGCTCACCAGCATCCGTCTGGCTACCTAACCAACGAAGCGAGTCCATCCGCCGGCCGGGACGCGCAGCGCTCGCGCCTCGGGGACGAAGTCGTCCCCGGGCAAGCAGCGCCCGCATCCCCAAGACAGGGACGTCCTGGCCGCCGTGCCGTCGCAGTCACCGCGAACGGTCGCCGGGCCTCGGCGCGCAGGTGCGCACCGGGGGCCTTGCGGCCCACCCCTGATCCTGGGTGGGTCCCGGCCGTTCAACGCGGTGTAGCCAAACTCAAGGCAGGGATCGGGACAGGTGCAGCGAACATGAGTTGGAACGAAATCTTCGACCTGGTGGAGCGTGCCCGCGGCGGCGACCGGGAGGCCTACGGCGAGCTGGTCACGCGCTTTCAGCCGAGCGTCTACGCGGTGGCGCTGGCCCGCCTGCGCAACCCGGCCGAGGCGCAGGAGCTGACCCAGGAGGTGTTCATCCACGGCATGACGAAGCTGGCGCAGCTGCGCGACGCCCACTGCTTCGCCGGCTGGCTGCGGCAGATCACGGTGCGCATGGCGATCAACCGCCTGACCCGCCGTGCGCCGCTGCAGGGCGCCGAGCAGGAGGTCCTGCAGAACGCGGCCGCGGCGGACAGCACGCCGCTGGACGAGATGGTCCGCGCCGAGCAGTGCGCCGAGCTGCAGCGCGGCCTGGAGCGGCTCAAGCCGACCGACCGCGCGACCCTGGTGGCGTTCTACATCCAGGGCCGCAGTCTGAAGCAGATGAGCCGCGAGCTCGAGACGCCGGTCGGCACCATCAAGCGCCGCCTGCACGTGGCCCGTAACCGCCTGCGCCAGCAGATGGAGAAGGCTCGCGAGGCGGGCGCCAAGCGCGCCCACCGCAAGGTGCGCCGCCGCCGGGAGCTGCTGAGCGTCTGACAATCCCTTGACGGCCGCGGAGGCGATTCGTCGCCTCCGCGGCCTTTTCCGCCTCGACACATCTCTCGCCCTTTTCGGGCCGTCCAACACCCTATTCCCGTTTAGCCGCGAGCGGTGAGCCAGATCCCGCTACGCGGGGGCGAGCGCGGGGAGCAGCCGCGTAGCGGGATCTGGCTCACCCGCGCGCGACTAAACGGAGAATGGACACGGAGTACGGTAAACGCGCTTGGCACCACCGACCGCGACGGTAAAATGGAGCGGACGGTACCGGTGCATCTCATCTCTGGCCCAGAACGGTGGGAAGAAGGCCCCATGGCGAAAGTTGACGCGGCCACCATTGCGCAGCAGGCGGTCCGGCTGGACCTGCTCACTCCCGACCAGTTGCAGCAGGCCTGGGACGAACTCGGCCAGAAGGGCGGCGAGCCGGACCCGCTCCTGCGCGTGCTGGAGCGCAAGGGCTGGTTGACCCCCTGGCAGAGCCAGAAACTCCTCAAAGGCGAAGCGGACGGCTACTTCCTGGGCGGCTACCGCATTCTCTACAAGATCGCCTCGGGCAGCTTCGGCCGCGTCTACCGCGCCGACGACCCGCGCAGCGGGACCGTCGTCGCCATCAAGGTGCTGCGGCGCAAGTGGAGCGAGGACAAGCACAACATCGAACTGTTCGAGCGCGAGGGCAAGATGGGGATATCGCTGCGGCACCCCAACA
>JBBRPS010000506.1:0-7543 GCA_038227745.1 Gemmatales bacterium
ATGCGTCAGTTCGCAGCGAAGGTCGTGAATTTCCTGCAGCGTGAAGACGGCCCGACCGCGGTCGAGTACGCCGTCATGCTGGCCCTGATTATCGTGGTGTGCATCACCGCCATCACCGCCCTGGGCAGCAATGCCAACAAGACGTTCTCCAGCGTCTCCAACACCATCAGCGGCACCACCTCCTCGTGAGGAATGGGTGACGCGCGGGTAGGGTAGGGCGCTGTCCTTTCTGTCAACGATGCCCTGGCGGCCAAGGTGGCCGCCAGGGCATTGCCGTTTCTATCGGCGTGGTCCTGCGGCCACTCGCGCACGGCCCATTCCGCAGGGACTCATGCTGGACCGCCTCCTCAACTACCTGGCGGGCTTGAACCTGGAACTGCGGACCGTCCCGCCCCAGGGGACCGCCTACAAGCTGGCGGCGGTGTTGCTGAACCTCACGGGGCCGGAGCAACCGGACACCCTGGACATGCGCCTGCCCGGAATGGAAGACTATGGCGTGTGGCAGCGGGTGGTGCTGCGGACGCTGCGGAGCATGGACGCGATGGCGACGCTGGCTGCCATCGCCGCCGGGCAGCTCGACCGCTGCGTCCTGCCCTGGATTCCGCTGATGCACGGGGCCGCGGATCCGGGTATCATAAAGGAGTGGCGGCGCGTGGCCGAGGCGGAGCCCGACACGCGGCTGCGTACCCAGTGGGCGGGGCTGGCGCTGGTCTTCGCCGACCTCGCCGGTCGCGCGGCGGAATGGAAGAAAGGATTGGAGGGCTGGAACATGGGCGAGTCCCAGGTGGTGAACGAGTGGCGGGCCGAAGGCCGGACCGAGGGGCGGGCCACCGGGTTATTGGAGGCGAGACTCGCCGACCTCTTGCACGTGCTGGAAGTACGGTTTTCCACGGCCGTTCCGTCCGAAGTGAAAACAGTGATCGAAGGGAGTACGGACCCCGACGAACTCTCCCGCTGGCTCGATCTCGCCTTGACAGCGAAGTCTCTGGAAGAATTCCGCGCCGCCCTTCGGCGGTAATGTCCGGGAAGTGAGGTGAAAGCACAGCCGCATGGGAGCCTTGGTTGAGCATCCGGTCGCCTGTCCATCCGCCGCTCTCGTTGAGGAGTTGACGCCCGTTCCCCAGCCCTGGGACGTCTTCCGGCGCCTCGCCGCCCGCCGCCACGTCCTGTTCCTCGACAGCGCCCTTCCTCACCCGACCCTCGGCCGTTACTCCTTCCTCGCCGCCGACCCCTTCGAGTGGATCACCGCTCGCGGCCGCCGCATCGCCGTCTCCGGCCACGCCCCCCTGGCGTCTGTCGATCCGTTCGCCGTCCTCGCCGAGCGCCTCGGCCGCTGTCGCGCCGAACCGCTGCCCGGTCTGCCACCATTCCAGGGGGGCGCTGCCGGCCTGTTCGGCTACGACCTCTGCCACCACCTCGAACGCCTGCCGCGGCCGCGCTGCGACGACTTCGCCGTCCCCGACCTCGCCGTCGGTCTGTACGACTGGGTCGTCGCCTTCGACCACAACACCGGCCGCGCCTGGCTGATCTCGACAGGCTTCCCCGAGACCGACCTGCGCCGCCGTCGGCGTCGCGCCGGCCGCCGCCTGGACGAGGTCAAGCGCCTCCTCCAGGGCCCCCCCGACGCCGTGCGGTGGGCGCCGCTCGCGCCCCTGCGGCCGCTCGCCCCGCAGTGGCCCGTCCCCGGACTGGGGCCCCTCACCAGTAACTTCAGCCGCGACGGCTACCTTGCCGCCTTGCGCCGCGCGATCGAGTACGTCCACGCCGGCGACTGCTTCCAGGTCAACGTCGCCCAGCGTCTTCTCACGCCCGCCACGCTGCCGCCGGCCGAACTCTACCGCCGCCTGCGCGAGCGCAACGCGGCGCCGTTCGCCGGCTACTTCGACCTCGGCGACTTCGTCCTCGCCAGCGCCTCGCCCGAGCGCTTCCTGCGCGTGACGGCCGGCGGGTCGCTGCCGCCCGACGAGGTCGAGACCCGGCCGATCAAGGGCACACGGCCGCGCGGCAGGACGCCGGAGGAGGACCAGGCTCGCGCCGCCGAACTGCTCGCCAGCGTCAAGGACCGCGCGGAGAACGTCATGATCGTGGACCTGCTCCGCAACGACCTCGGCCGGGTCTGCCGTTTCGGCTCGGTGCGCGTGCCGGCGGTGTGCCGGCTGGAGACGTACCGCTACGTGCATCACCTGGTCTCGGAGGTGCGCGGCCGACTGCGGCCGGGGCTGGGGCCGCTCGACCTGCTGCGGGCGGCGTTTCCCGGCGGCTCGGTCACCGGGGCGCCCAAGGTCCGCGCCATGGAGATCATCGCCGAGCTGGAGCCGACCGCGCGCGGCCCCTACTGCGGCAGCCTGGGCTACCTCGGTTTCGACGGCGTCATGGACACGAACATCCTGATCCGCACCTTCACCGCGGGCCGCGGCTGGGTCCAGTTCCCCGTGGGCGGCGGCATTGTCGCCGACTCGACCCCCGAGCGCGAGTACGAGGAGACCTGGGACAAGGCCGAGGGGCTGCTGCGGGCGCTGCGCGAAGAAGGAGGAAGGGAGAGGGAGTAGCGGGCAACACCCCAGCCCCACGGGTGGTAACCCGTGGGCTTTCCCTGCAACCATGATCCTCGAAGGCATTGTCACAACGCTGTCCGCGGCGGGCGTGCTGAACGTCGCCCCGATGGGGCCGCGCGTCGGCGAGCGCATGGAACGCTTCCTGCTGCGCCCTTTCCGCACCGCCCAGACCTACCGCAACCTGAAAGAACACGGCGAGGGCGTCCTGCATGTTACGGACGATGTCCTGCTCCTCGTGAAGGCGGCCCTCGGCACCGTCGAACGGCCGCCCGTGTTCGCCGCCGAGCAGGTGCGCGGCTTCGTGCTCCAGGGCGCCTGCCGTTACTACGAGTTCCGCGTCGCCGCGCTCGACGAGCGCGAGGAGCGCGTGCGCATCGAGGTGGAGGTCGTCCACGCCGGGCGGCTGCGCGACTTCTTCGGCTTCAACCGCGCCAAGCACGCCGTCGTTGAGGCCGCCATCCTCGCCACACGCACCGACTTCCTGCCCCTGGAGGAAATCGAGGCGGAGTACCGCAAGCTGGCCGTGATCGTGGACAAGACCGGCGGCGCCCAGGAGCACGAGGCGTTTGCGTTCCTGCGCGCCCACGTGGACGGTGTCGCGGCGCGGCGCGAGCAGCAGGGGCCGCCGTCATGACCCGCGTCCGCACCGCCAGCCGCCTGCACTTCGGCCTGTTCGCCCTGCCTGCGGAAGAACTCACGCCGGGTTATTGGCCCAATGCCCTTGGCCAGCCCGTCCTGCCGGCGCGGCGCTTCGGCGGCGCCGGGCTCATGGTCCACGCGCCCGGCTTGCGACTGCGCGTGGCAGCGGCGCCCGCCTGGTCCGCGGAGGGGCCGCTAGCGGAGCGGGCGCTGGCGTTCGCCCAGACCTTCGCGCGCACGCTGCCGTCGCCGCGGCCGCAGCGGCTGGTCATCGAGCACGGCCCCGCGGAGCACATGGGCCTGGGCACGGGCACGCAGCTCGGCCTCGCGGTGGCGCGCGCGCTGGCGGCGGCGCACGGGCTCGGCGACCTGGGGGCGGCGGAGTTGGCCCGGCGCGTCGGGCGCGGCCGGCGCTCGGCGCTCGGTGTGCATGGCTTCGAGGAGGGGGGCTTCCTCGTCGAGGCGGGCAAGCGCGGCGGCGAGCCGGTGGCGCCCCTGGCGGCACGGGCGGCCTTCCCGGAGGCGTGGCGCGTCGTGCTGGTATTGCCGCCTTGGGGCCGGGGTCTCCACGGGGCCGCCGAGAGCCAGGCGCTCGGCCGGCTCGATGCCGAGCGCTGGCCGCTGGAGCGGACCGATGCGCTATGCCGGCTGGTGTTGCTGGGGATGCTGCCGGCGCTGGCCGAGAGCGACGTCGCCGGCTTCGGCGAGGCGCTGTACGACTTCAACCGCCGCGTCGGTGAGGCGTTCCGCCCCGCCCAGGGGGGCGTTTATGCCCACCCGCGCTGCGCCGAGCTGGTGGACTGCGTGCGCCGCCAGGGCGTCCCCGGCGTCGGCCAGAGTTCGTGGGGGCCGGCCGTGTTCGCCGTCACCGGCGACGAAGACCGGGCCGGCCACCTCGCCCGGGAGCTGCGCCAGGCGTTCGGCCTGGCGCCGGAGGAAGTGCTGGTCACCCAGGGCTGCAACGGCGGCGCCGAAGTCGTCGGCTGAAAGAAGCCCGCGCGATCTCCAGAGGTGCCGGAGGACGGCGGCCGCCGGCTCGCTCATGCGTTCCTCTGCCTCTAAAGCCCGCCGCTCGGTGAAGACCGCGGGCGTAAAGCCCACTGCTCGCTGCACCCGCTCGCAACCCATGCTGGACGAAAATGCCCGCTCACCCCCCCGACTCCAGCGCCTGCAGGATCCCCAGCAGGGGGATCCGCACCCGCGGAGACGGGTGCGCCAGCTCATTCGCCAGCTCGTGGATCGCTTTTTCGAGCAGCAGCACATCGAAGAGCAGCCGCAGCTCTGCCGGGTCGCGCGGCAGGTATTCGGCCGCCCCGACCGTGTCGCGGTACGCCCGCAGGAACGCCGCCCCGACCCACGCATACCAGAACCGCGCCCACGGTTCCAGCACGGCGACATCCTCCGGCCGGATCACTCCCGGCGTCCGGCCGCGGCCGCCGCCGTGGCCGAACAGCGCGCTGTACGCCGCGTAGTGGAACGAGCGCAGCATTGTCACGACGTCCCGCAGCGGCGACCGCTTCAGCCGCCGGTCGTTGATCGAGCGGTCCGCCTCGCCCTCGAAGTCGATCACCACGAAGTCCTTGCCGGTCCACAGCACGTGCCCCAGGTGGTAGTCGCCGTGGTAGCGCGCCCGCTGCGCGTTCAGCTTGCGGCCCATCAGCGCCCGGAAATGCCTCGTGACCACCTCGTCGGCGTCGAGGAGTTGCCGCCCCTCGACCCGCGCCTGCTCCGGCAGGGCGTCGAGCTGCCTTTGCAGGCGCTCGAACGCCCGCCGCTTGAGGTTCCGCAGCGACTGATAGAGGGAGCGCTGGTACAGCGTCGAGAACGGCTCGGGGACGAAATCCGGCGCCTCCGTGCCCACCGTCAGCGCCAGGTGCATCTCCCCCGTGCGCCGGCCCAGCAGTTCCGCCGACTCCAGGTAATTGTCGATCAGCTCGATCGCCTCGCGTGGCGGCTCGCGGTCGCCCAACTCCAGGGCCGAGCCGACCACGGCGGGGATCTGCTGCGGCGCCGGCAGCGCCAGCACGCGCTCGTAGAAGCGGCTCAGCTCGTCCAGCGTGAACTGCCAGGCGTGGCCCTCGTTCGGCATGTACCCCTGCACCAGGGCCAGCGTGGTCGTCCCCGCCTGACGGTGGCGGTACTCGACGGCGCCCAGCACCGGGGCGATGTGCGGGAACGTTCCCCGCGCGCTCAGGAAGCGGGTGATCTCCAGGTCTGGGTTGAGGCCCGCCTCCGCGCGGCGGAACACCTTCAGGATCAGCCGCTGGCCGAACAGCACCGACGTGTTCGTCTGCGGCGCCTTGCTCAGCGACGGCGGCAGCGGCACGTCGGCCGGCCCGCGCGCCTCGGCGAAGCCCGGGAACGCCGACGCGGTCAGCTCGCCGGCGCCCACGCGGTAATGCTTGCCGGCGGCGACCGCCTCCAGCAGCGCCGTGCAGAAGGCCGGGACCGCCAGGCCGTCGAACAGGACACCCTCCACGGCCCCCCGGATCCGCGCGACCGCCATCGTCGGCGCCGCCTCCAGCAGCCGGCCGGCCGCCTCGGCGGGGACGAACGTCAGCGGCAGCACGTAGGTCTGCGGCTCGCCGTCGTCGAACTCCGTCTCGACCAGCGCGATGAACGCCTGCGCCTCCGCGTAGCGCAGCCGGAACGCCTCGCGGACGGTCGCCGACTTGATCTCGCGGTCGTTGACGCCCGCCCACGGCTGCTGCCGCAGGAAAGCCGGCAGCGCCTCCTCCAGCCGCCCCCGGCCGGGGTTGCGGAACAGGTCCTCCCAGCCGCCGCGCACGTTCAGCACCGGCTGCTGCGACGGCGGCGCCAGCGCCGCCAGCACCGCCGTGCGGCTCGGCTCCAGCGCGAACCAGTAGAACGCATGCGGCCCGAGCGTCAGCAGGTACGGCTGCTTGCCGACCGTCGGGAAGTGCGTGCGGCCGAACAACTCGACCAGCGTCAGCCCCTGGAACGCCGACAGATCCAGCTCGACGTACTCCACGAAGCGCGACAGGTTGGCGACGACGAGGATGGTCTCCTCATGGTAGCGGCGCAGGAAAGCGAGGATCTTGCGGTTGGAGGGCTGCAGAAACTCCAGGGTGCCGCGGCCGAACGCCTTGTAGCGCTTGCGCAGCGCGATGAGGCGCTTGGTCCACCACAACAGCGAGTTGGGGTTGTTCTGCTGGGCCTCGACGTTGATCGCCTCGTAGTGGTACTCCGGGTCGATGATGATGGGCAGGTAGAGCTTCTGGGGGTTGGCGCGCGAAAAGCCGGCGTTGCGGTCGCCGCTCCACTGCATGGGGGTGCGCACGCCATTGCGGTCGCCGAGGTAGATGTTGTCGCCCATGCGGATCTCGTCGCCGTAGTACAGCACCGGCGTGCCGGGCAGCGCGAACAGCAGGCCGTTCATCAGCTCGATGCGGCGGCGGTTGTTGCCCAGCAGCGGGGCGAGGCGGCGACGGATGCCGAGGTTGATGCGGGCGCGCGGGTCGTTGGCGTAGGCCCGGTACATGTAGTCGCGCTCCTCGTCGGTGACCATCTCGAGGGTCAGCTCGTCGTGGTTGCGCAGGAACATGACCCACTGACAGTTCTCGGGGATGGCCGGCGTCTGGGCCATGATGTCGAGGATCGGGAAGCGGTCCTCCATGTGGATGGCCATGAACAGCCGCGGCATGACGGGGAAGTGGAACGCCATGTGGCACTCGTCGCCCTGGCCGAAGTAGGAGACGGCCTCCTCGGGCCACTGGTTGGCCTCGGCGAGGAACATGCGGCCGGGGAAGTGCTCGTCGGCGTGGCGGCGCAGGGCCTTGAGGTACTGGTGCGTTTCGGGCAGGTTCTCGCAGTTGGTGCCCTCGCGCTCGTAGAGGTACGGGATGGCGTCGAGGCGCATGCCGTCCACGCCCATCCGCATCCACTGGTCGAGGACGGGGAACAGGGCGTCCCAGACAGCCGGGTTGTCGAAGTTCAGGTCGGGCTGGTGGGAGTAGAAGCGATGCCAGAAGTAGGCGCCGGCGACGTGATCCCAGGTCCAGTTGGAGTGCTCGAAGTCCTTGAAAATGATGCGGGCGTCCTGGTACTTCTGGTTGGTTTCGCTCCAGACGTAGAAGTCGCGCTCGGGCGAGCCTTTCGGGGCGCGGCGGGCGCGCTGGAACCAGGGGTGCTGGTCGGAGGTGTGGTTGACGACCAGCTCGGTGATGACGCGCAGGCCGTGCGCATGGGCCGCCTCGAGGAACTCCTGGAAGTCGCGCAGGGTGCCGTAATTGGGGTGGATGTCGGTGTAGTCGGCGATGTCGTAGCCGTCGTCCTTGAGCGGCGAGGGGTAGAACGGCAGCAGCCAGATGGTGGTGATGCCGAGGTCC
>JBBRPS010000507.1:0-7542 GCA_038227745.1 Gemmatales bacterium
GAGGGGTTCCTCGCTGGCGCGTCGGGCTTGTGTGGGTCGCCCCTGGGACACAAGCCCGACGCGCCAGCGAGGAACCCCTCGCTGGCGCGTCGGGCTTGTGTCCGTCCATCAGCGCTGCGCGGTGCCGCTCGGCGGCCGCGCGTTGTCGAGCTGCGCGAGGTGCGCGTCGAAGGCCTGGTCGAGCGACGGGAACAGCGGCGCCAGCCGCGGCCGCAGCAGACCCGGCCGCGGGGTGGTCCGCAGCTCACGCAGGTAACCGATCAGCACGCGCCGCGCCGCCGGCTTGGTGTGCAGCATCAGGTGGACCCACGCCCACGCCTCGCGGTATTCCGCCGGCGTCATCTGGTGGACCTCGCTCAACCCCTCCAGCCGCGCCATGTCCGACCGGAACGCGGCGGCCTGGCCGTTGCCGCCGCGGCGCAGCAGGTTGATGTGCTGGTAATTCACCCCCTGCCAGCCGGCCGGCATCTCGAAGTATTCCGCCAGGCCCTCGTCCAGCCAGATCGGCACGTCCTTGAGGACGCTGTGCAGCAGGGCGTGAGTCAATTCGTGGCGCAGATCCTGGTGGATGCGCTCGCCCCAGTAGGTGTAGACGAGGAGGTCCTCGCTGCCGCCGATGGCCCGCGGCTGAACGAAGAAGAACGCCCGCCGCTTGGGCAACTCGGGGTGCTTGACCTGCATGAACTGCTCGTAGCGCTCCTTGTTCTCGAACAGGTGGACGTACACCGGCGTGTTCGAGGGCGGCAGCTGCAGCTCCTTGTAGACCTGCTCACGCAGGTTCGCGAGTTCGTTGAAGATGGGCAGGTTGCGGTTGATCTCGAAGTCGTGCAGGAAGACGAACTGCGAGACGCGGAACTCGGACTTGTTCGCGACGGGGGCGGGCGCCGCCGCCGGCTCCTTCTCGGCCCGGTCGGAAGTGAGCGGGCCGAAGCGCAGGAGGTGGCAGCCGGGGGCGGTGGCGAGGACAAGGGAAAATGGGAAGAGAAAAAAGAGGAGAAATCTCCGTCCGCGCGGCTGCCTGCTCATGGTCCGGTCCCTTTCCTGTTCCGAAGTGCCTTCTCCCGCGGGGGCGGGGATTGTAAGCGACCCAGGGGGAATTCGCCAGCCGAGTCGCGCCAGCGCGAAACGGCAAGCCCTTTCCCGAACCCTCATGGAGTGGGAAGCTCAGGCGAGCGGCCGGCCATTGCGCAGGTTGCGCCGCACCTTCGCCTGCGTCGCCCGCTCCACGTCGCGCCACCACTTCTTCCAGTCGCCGCGGCCGCACAACCCCCACTCCAGGTAAATGCGCAGGAAGCGCAGCCGGTCCGAGCGCGTCAGGCCCCGGCTGTGATGGAAGCTGGCGTTCAGGCGCGTCAGGTTCTGCAGGCGGCGCGAGCGCGGCAGTCTGCGGAACAATTCCACGCCCACCAGGTCGATGAACCACACGCTCTCGTCCACCCCAGCAGGCCGCCCGACCGCGGACGTCAGAAGGTTCGCCGCCTTGAGGTCGCGGTGCGAGAGCTGTCGGCGGTGCAGTTCGCGGACCAGGTGCGCCACCCGGGCGATGCGGCGGCGCAGGAGAGCGCGGCGCTCCGTGGCGGGCAGGGCCTCCAGCGAACCCAGGAACCCGTGGATGTCCACGGCGTCCTCGATCTTCTCCGTCAGCAGGTAGCCCTCGTACCGCAGGCCGGCGCGGCGCCGCGCCAGCACCGCCAGCGGCCGCGCCGTCGGCAGGCAGCGCTCGCGCAGGCCGTGGCCGTACACCCAGGAGCGCAGCGGCGCCGAGCGCCGCACCAGGTTGACCCACGGGTCGCTCCAGGCCGTCACGCGGAAGCGCTTGTAGATCACGCGCCGCACCCGGCCGCCGACGGCCATCTCCAGCTCGGCCACCGTCGAGCTGCGCGAGTCCTTGAGCAGCCGAACGCCGGGCCGCCGGAACGGTTCGTCGGGGTCGGCGCCGAGGGCGGACAGGGTGGCCGCGTCCAGGTCGGTCACCGCGTGGCCGCAGGCCGCCGCCGTGCGCAGGCGCCGGTAATAGCGGTTGCTGTCGAGGCAGCGACGGTCGCGGTTCTTCCAGAAGGCCAGGTTCGACGCCCAGGTGCTGACCTCCAGGTGCCGCGCCAGGACCGGCAGCGTCAGCCGCTCCGGCGCGCCGCCGGCGCCGCGGCCCAGCACGCCCGCGGTCCAGCGCCCGCGGACCGCGCCGGTCCGCCCCCGGTAGTAGGCGTGCCAGAAGCGCAGCCGGTCCGCACGGTTGGAACGCATCGCGAACCAGCGGTTGAGCATGACGAGGTTGGCGTGGCTCGCCCGCCAGCCCAGAGGACTGCCCAGCCGCACCGCGTGCAGGTCGATCAGGTAGAGCGCGGGCGTGCCGTCCTCTTCCAGCCGGACGAGGAGGTTCGCCGCGTGCAGGTCGTCGTGCCGCACGCCGGCCTCGTGCAGCCGCGCCACCAGCCTGCCCAGCTCGACCGCCAGCCGCCGGCGCAGCTCGGCCCGCCGCGACGGCGCGAGCCGGGGCAGCGTTTCTTCAAGGAACGCGCTGAGCGGCTCGGTCCCTTCGAGGCTGTGCGTCATCAGGTAGCTGTCGCCCGGCCCGAGCCGGGTGCGGCCTTCGCCCAGCGCCAGCGGCACGAACGTCGGTACGCCGCGGGCCGCGACCTCCAGCGCTCGCCTGTACTCCGCCCGTACCTTCGACGGCCGCACCAACTGCCGCAGCCAGGCGCGCAGGTCGGCGACGGGGTAGTGCTTGAGGTGGAACGCCAGGCCCGGGAGCGTGACGCGGTAGATCGTCCGGTGCGGGGCTTGCTTGACCACGCACGCCTGCCCCGCGTGCAGCCACTCCTGCAAGCGCAGGCCGGCCGCGTCGAAGAGCTGCTCGCGGTACTGCGGCGGCACTTCCCAGCGGGCGCCCCCGAGGGTCAGCCGCATCAGGTCGGTCATGGCGTCCCTCATGCGGCGCCCCGCACGGCGTCGAGGCGGTGCAGCAGGGCCGCCCAGCGCCCCGCCCCGGCCGCCACACTGTAATCCTGCTCCACGCGCTTGCGCCCCTCCTCGCCCATGCAGCGGCGCAGCAGCGGGCTCTGGACCAACTCGCCGACCGCCTCCGCCCACTCGGCCGGCGTCCGCACCAGAAAGCCGTTCTCGCCGTGCCGCACCATCTCGACGTGAACGCCGACCGGGTTCGCCACCACGGGCAGGCCGGCGGCCATGTACTGCAGCACCTTCAGACCGCACTTGCCGCGACTCCAGTCGTCGTCGGGGAGCCAGCTGATGCCGATGTCCGCCGCCGCGATCTCCACTTCCTCGCTCGCCTCGGTCCAGGGCGACGCGATCACCGGCAGGTTCTCCAACTCGAGGAAGCGGTCGCAGATCAGCTTGAGGCGCAGGCCCGGCAGCCTCCCGCCCAGTTCCTCGAGCAGGGGCCGAATCGCCTCCAAACCTTGCAGGGTGCTCGACGAGCCGACCCAGACGAGTTGCACCGGGGTAACGGCGGGCGCCGCAGTGCGGCGGCGCCTCGACCGCACGGACCGACGCGCCGCGCCGCCGAAGACTTCTTCCGGCCCCTGCGCAACGTGCTCCGCGAGAGGGTAACGGTCCGGGTCGATGCAGGTCGGAATGTGGCAGACGCGGTCGGGGCTGGTGAAGCGCGCGGCCTGCTCGGCGAGGAAGGCGTTGCCGACGATCACCGCGTCGGCGGCGCGGACGGTGGCGGCGAAGCGGCGCAGCCGCGCGGCGGAGTGCAGGCCGCGGGAAGCATAGGAGTCGCGCAGGAAGACAGCGTCGTCGAGGTCGAAGAGCAGTCGGCAAGCCGCGCGGCGCAGCAGGAACAGTTGCCAGCGCGGGAGCAGTTTGCGCTGCAGGACAACGATGTCGGCGTGGCGCAGCTCCCGGCCGAGGCGGAACCAGTCCCACCAGCGGCGCGGGCGCGGACGGATCTCGAGGAAGTGGCCCGCGCGCTCCAGGTGTGCCCGGAACGCTGCCAGCCGGTAACGGCAGCAGACGTGATCGGGGGCCTCGACGAGAGCGGTGACGTACACAGCGGTCCTCCGTGACCGATGTCTTTCAAGCCCACCCATTGCAACGGGTGGGCTTTGAGGCAATTCAACGGCGGCGCTGGTTCATCGCCTGGCGGATCTCGCGCTCGGCGTCCGCCTTCTTCGCCGCCTCGCGTTTGTCGTGCGTCGCCTTGCCCTTGGCGACCGCCAATTCGACCTTGGCCCGGCCGTCCTTGAAGTACAGCCGCAGCGGCACCAGCGTGAAACCGCGCTGCGCCGCCTTGCCGGCGAACTTCTCGATCTCGCTGCGGTGCAGCAGCAGCTTGCGCGGCCGCTTCGGCTTGTGGTTCATCCGGTTGCCCATCGTGTACTCGGGGATGTCGCTGCCGATGAGCCACACCTCGCGGCCGTCGATCTTCGCGTAGGCGTCCTCGAGGTTCGCGCTGCCCTCGCGCAGGCTTTTCACCTCGGTCCCCGTCAGCACGATGCCGCACTCCAGCGCGTCGAGGATGTGGTAGTCGTGCAGCGCGCGCTTGTTGCGGCAGACGACCTTGATGTCGTCGCCGTCCTTGCCGGCCTTCTTGTCGGTGCGTGCCATGTTGGTGCCTCCCCGGGGACATGCTAGCACAACGCGGTTCCGGGGAGAACAGGAGAACCGATTCTGACGGGAATATCGGCCGGGCGGGCGAGTCGGCTTGACAGATCCCGGAGGACCGCTATAGTTTCGCCACTTCCGCCTGAATCAGGTCCGTAAACGAAAGAACCCCGGGCGAGGGGAGCCCTGCGGTCGGCGGATCTTTCTCTGTCCACGCGAGCAACACCGCTGGCCGACGCGACGACCACTGTAAGGAGTGGCGAGCCGGGGGCATGAGCCCCCGGAGCGGTGAAGGGGGATGTGTGGTGAGAGCGGTCCTGCTCATCCTGGGGCTGAGCCTGCTGGGGGCGACCGGACTGGCCCTCGCGCAAGACGGGGTGCCGCTCGCCCCGCCGGCGCCGGGGCTGCCCGCGGCACCGCCAGCGCCGGAACAGCCGCCGGCGCCGCTGCACCTGCCGGGCGAGCCCGCGGCGTCCGAAATCACGCTCCCGGGCAGGCCCGAAAAGATGGCGCCGGCGCCGCCCCCCGCCGTGGCGCCCGAGGCGCCGCGGGAGCGCGAAGCCGCACCCGGTCGGCCGCCGGCGTTCCGGATCCTCCTGCCCACGAAGCCACAGGAGGAACCCCGGCCGCAGCCCGCGCCGCCCGTCGCATCGGCGGACGGTACACCCACGGCCACTGCCGTCGCTGCCATCCAGACGCCGGCCCTGGCGCTCGACAAGACCGGCCCGGCCACCGTTCAGGCCGGAGTGCCGTTCGCCTACGAAATCAGCCTGCGCAACGTGGGCACGGTCCCCGCCCAGAGGGTACGCGTGGAAGAGGATTTGCCGCCCGGGACGCGCGTCGCCGCCGCCGTGCCGGCGCCCGCCGCCACCGGCGAACGCCTCGCCTGGGTCGTGGACAGCCTGCCGCCGGGGATGGAACAGCGCTTTCGCGTCGAGGTCGTCCCTGCCACGGGGGGCGAGTGGGAAGCCCATACGACCGTCCTCGTGTCGGCGACGCGGACGCTGCACACGCATGTGACCGGGGCGCCCGCGCCCGTCGTCGGGGCGGCGCCGCCGGCGAACGGCGAGCGAGTGGAACTGGTCTTGAGCGGGCCGCCGGGCGCTATTGTCGGCCACCCCGTGCTGTTCGACCTCCGCGTGACCAACCGGGGCACCGCGCCGGTCGCCGGAGGCCTGATCCAGGTCCAGCTGCCGCCTGGACTTGAACATTTCTACGGGCGTGATATTGAGATGCCCCTCGAACCGCTCAAGCCCGGCGAGACCCGGCCCCTGACGCTTGAAGTCATCGCGGCCCAGCCGGGCGTGCAGGCGGGCAAGGTCCTGGTGAAGACGGACGGCGGCCAGCTGGCGGTCGCCCGCGTCGCGGTGGCGGTGACGGAGGATCCCGTCCTGGCCCTGCGGCTGATCGGGTCGCGGGAGCCCTGGACGGACCGCGAGAACGAATACCGCATCGAGGTCACCAATCGCGGCCGCGGCGAGGCGCGCGGCGTCAACCTCCTGAACCAGCTCCCCCAGGGGGCGGCGATCGTCAGCGGCGTCGCCGACGGCGCCTACGATGCCGCGACACGCAGCGTCCGCTGGTCGGTCGGCACACTGGCCCCGGGACAGAAGCGCGAGCTGTGGTTCAAGCTGCTCTCGCGCACACCAGGGCCGGCCCTGGATGAGATCACCGCCCGGACCGAGCAGGGCGACGAGTCACGGTTGCAGACGGTGCTGCGGTTCCGCGTCCCCAAAGCGGGGCCGCTACCCGGCCGGTTGCAGGGCATCGGCGGGAACTGATACAGGAACTCGGTGAGGGCGAACGGGCCGTCTCCGCGCGGCAGGGATGGAGCAACAAATCAACATTCGTCAATTATAAACTTTTCGCAAAGATTCCTTGGCCAAACGGACGGGCGCTCGCTATGCTTCTTACCTATCCAGTCCATCGCCCGTCCCGCCGACCGACTCACGCAGCCACGATGGCTGTGCGAAGGGGAATGGATTCCCCCTGCGCAATCGGTGCCATGATGGCTATACCGAAGGGGGAAGGATTCCCCCACTTTTCCCGCTCTGCGCGGCCCGTTTCCCCTGCGCCGAACGCCGTCCCGTCTGTCCGGGCAGCCATCTGGTTTGCCCTGCGGACGGCGTGCGCCCGTGCTGGCGTCGGGGCCCGGGGGTGGCCGCCCGCCGCTTGGACTTGAGCGGGAACTGGAAGTTGTTAATATCCGGCGGTGTTGTGGGAGACGGCCGGTGCCCGCGTGACGCCATGGCCTCTCGCGGTCCCTGAACACCCCGCCTGACCTATCTCGACAGCAGAACGGTCCACAAATCGGAACGTGAACGACAGGGTTACGCGGAAGCGTGGCGCACCCACGGAGGGGGCTTCGCGCGCCGTGGCGAGGGGAGGTGTCCGTACATGAGCACGAACAAAGCGGAGAAGGAACAGGTACGCGTGCATATCCGCTGGATGATCCGCCGCGACATGCCCGAGGTCCTGCAGACGGAACAGCAGAGCTTCGAGTACGCCTGGACCGAGGAGGACTTCCTCCGCTGCCTGCGCCAGCGTAACTGCATCGGCATGGTCGCCGAGCAGGGCGAGAAGGTCGTCGGGTTCATGATCTACGAGTTGCACAAGGCGAAGCTGCACATCCTCAACTTCGCGGTGAACCCCACGTGGCGCCGGCACGGCGTCGGCGGTCAGATGGTCGCCAAGCTCATCAGCAAGCTCTCCAGTCACCGCCGCACCCGCATCACTCTGGAGGTGCGCGAGACGAATTTGTCGGCCCAGCTGTTCTTCAGCAAGCAGGGTTTCCGGGCGGTCCGCGTGCTGCGCAGCTACTACGAGGACAGCGGCGAGGACGCCTTCGTCATGCAGTACCAGTTCGCGGACGACGTCGGCGACGACACCGAGGAGGCCGTCAACCGCATCGCCCAGTACGAGGAAAACTGACGCGGGCGCGTTTAGCCGCGAGCGGTGAGCCAGATCCCGCTA
>JBBRPS010000508.1:0-7514 GCA_038227745.1 Gemmatales bacterium
CTCGCCCACCCCTTTCTACTGCTCTTCGTCTGCCACCGTCAAGGAAAAATGACCCCCCGCCATTTTCTCCCTTTCCTTCTCTCCACCTGCTTATCTATACTACCGAACCGTATCCGTCTCTCGTCAGGAGGCCATCATGTCCACCCTGCCTTCCTCTCCGGCTGCGCCGCGGTTCCTCGACCAGGTCCGACAGGCCCCCCTCGACGAGGTCGCGCGGGCCGCCGAGATCCTCTACCGCTTCGCCCTGCAAGGCTGAGCCGTCCCCCGGCTGACGCCTCCATGTCGCTGCGCCGCTGACATGCCCCTGTCAATCCGGTCCGGGGCGGCGCCGCGGGCGCAACCGCCCCGGCCGGCGCGCGCCCTACGGCCGGCAGCCCTTGCGGCATTTCCCCCGGCACTTTCCCGCCTCCCAGATTGACACCCTGCTGTCACCGGGTAGAGTTCAGCAGACACCGTCAGCCGCCGGCGCCGCCCCCGCGAAGGGGCGACGCCGGCCCTTGGCCCGGCACGGGACGGACCTCCCACGGGACCCGCGGATCATGCCAACCCGTCCGACGGGCCTCCGTGGCGGCCGCGCCCTGCCGGGCTTTCCTTTCCTCCCCTCCCCACGACCCACCGTCTTGTACAACACGGCGGAAATCGGTAAGGATTTAGCGCGGTTCGCGGCCGGGGGCACTTTGGAGTGCGGCGCTCGGCGCCGCTTTCGCTTTTTCTTTTCCTCCCCCGAGTCCTGGACTAGAAAATGAAAGATGAAGAAAAGCGGCGCCGAGCGCCGCACTCCAAAGCGCGGCACGGAACGAGCGAAAGCGGCGATGCCTCGCCGCCCTCCAAAGCGCCCCCGCTGCACATGAATGCAAACCACTCCGGAGCGGTTTGCGGCCCGGAAAGTGATCGCTCATGGGCAAACCGGCCGACGAGGCCCGTCAGGTCGCCGAGGACGTCAAAACCCTGCACGCCCTGGGCTACGCCCAGGAACTGCTGCGGGGCATGAGCGCTTTCTCCAACTTCGCCATCTCCCTGTCGATCATCTGCATCCTCTCGGGCGGCATCACGACCTTCCACCTCGGCCTGTGCGGCGTCGGCGGGGCGGCCATCGGCCTCGGCTGGCCGCTGGTCTGCCTGCTCGCGCTGGCGGTCGCCGCCACCATGGGGCAGATCGCCTCCGCCTTCCCCACCGCCGGGGGCCTCTATCACTGGGCCTCTCTCCTCGGCGGCCGCGGTTGGGGCTGGGCCACCGCCTGGTTCAACCTCGCCGGCCTGGTCACCGTGCTGACCGGCATCAACGTCGGGACGTACCTGTTCCTGCTCGGGCCGCTCGGGTCCCTGCTCGGCTTCGATCCGGAGGCGGTGCAACCCTGGGTCCGCGAGGCCGTGCAGGCGGGGGCCGTGGCGCTCATCACCGCCTCCCAGGCGCTGTTCAATCATCTCGGCATCCGGACAACCACCCGCCTGACCGACTTCAGCGGCTACTGGATCCTCTTCATGGCCGTCGCCCTGACGGCGGCCCTCCTTGCCTTCGCCCCCGGCCTCGACCCGTCGCGCCTGGTCACCTTCAGTAACTACAGCGGCGCGGCCGGCCACGACGTCTGGCCGCAGACCGAGAGCCTGCCCTGGCTCTTCGCTCTGGGGTTCCTGCTGCCGGCGTACACCGTCACCGGCTTCGACGCCTCGGCCCACACGGCCGAGGAGACGGTCGGCGCCGCCGTCCACGTCCCGCGCGGTATCGTCCGCTCCGTTGTGGTTTCGGGCGTGTTCGGCTGGGTGATGCTGTCGGCCCTGGTGCTGGCGATCCCCGACATGGACCGGGCGGCCGCCCAGGGCGAGAACGCCTTCCACGCGATCATGGGCGAGGTCCTGCCCCACGGCCTGGCCGTCGCCCTGTACGTCGGCATCGGCGTGGCCCAGTACCTCTGCGGCCTGGCAACCGTCACCTCCGCCTCGCGCATGGCGTTCGCCTTCGCCCGCGATGGCGGCCTGCCGTTCTCCGCGACCCTGCGCCAGGTCAGTGGAACCTATCGGACACCCCCTTATGCCATCTGGGTGGTGTCGATTGCCTCCGTCCTGTTCGCGGTCTGCACGCCGGTTTACTCGACCATCATCACCGTCTGCACGCTGTTCCTGTACATCTCCTACGTCGTCCCGATCGCGCTGGGGTTCTGCGCGCACGGCCGCAGCTGGACGCGGATGGGGCCGTGGCACCTCGGCCGGCTGTACCGGCCGCTGGCGGTGGTCTGCGTGGCGGGCGGCGGACTGCTGATCGCCGTCGGCATGGCGCCGCCCAACGACAAGGCCGCCTGGGTCGTCGGCGCCGCGGTGGCCGTGCTGGCGGGCGTCTGGTTCGGCTTCGAGCGGCGCCGCTTTCGCGGCCCGCCGCAGGGCCTCCTGGTCCAGCAGCGCCAGGCGGAGATCGCCGCCGCCGAGCGTGCGGTCGGGGAGACCGCTCGCGGCTAAACAGGCGGTTCTGCAACGGCGACGGGATAACCGGGGCGGCTTCTCATTCCGCACACTTCCCGGGGTTTCACTTCGCCCCGCCGACCCTTCCCTGGTAGAATCTGCGCAACCGCAGTTCCAGTTCACGACAGGAGGCCCGCTCCGCGGAGGGCGAGGCGAGCGCCGCGGCGCCGTCCTGATGGCGGGGGCAGTTCCTGTCCGCGGTCGTCGCAGGAGGACTCGCTCGTGAAGCGCGCGGATGTGGTGGCCGACCCGAACCCGGCCGACCTCGCCCCGGAAGGCTGGGCCCAGGCCCTGTTCGACGGCATCGACGACGCCGTGTTCGTCCACGACCTGCAGGGCCGGATCCTGCGGGCGAACCCGGCGGCCTGCCAGCGCCTCGGCTACACCCGCGAGGAGATGCTGCACCTCACCACGCGCGACATCGACGACCCCGAGTTCGCCGCCGGCTTCGGCGACCGCCTGCGCAACCAGCTCGCCCAGGGCCAGGCCCGCTTCGAGGGCCGCCACCGCACCAAAGATGGGGCCCTCATCCCCGTCGATATCAACACCTCCGCCATCGTCATCGACGGCAAGCCGGCCGTGCTCGCCGTCATGCGCGACATCACCCACCACAAGCGCGCCGAGGAGGCCCTCCGCAAGCAAACCGAACTCCTGCAGTCGATCCTGGCGAACATGGCCGACGGCGTCCTCGTCGCGGACCAGGCCGGCCGGCTGCTCGTCTCCAACCCGGAGGCGGGGAGACTGTTCGGCCTGGGCGCCGAGGACGTCGGCTCGACCGATTGGCCGTGGCACTTCGGCCTGTCCCTGCCCGACACGATGACGCCCTTCCCCGGCGGCACGCTGCCGCTGGCGCAGGCGACGCGCGGCGAGCCGGTCGGCGAGGTGGAATTGTTCGTGCGGCACGCGGGGGCGCCGCAGGGGTGCTGGGTCAGCGTCACGGGCGGCCCGCTGCGCGACGCCCGCGGCGAGATCAAGGGCGGCGTGCTCGTCTGCCGCGACATCAGCGGACGGATGCACGCCGAGCGCCGCCAGGCGGCCCAGTACGCCGTCACCCGCGTGCTGGCCGAGGCCGATACCCTGGAGGACGCGGCCCCCGCCATGCTCCGCGCCATCGGCGAGGGCCTGGGCTGGCAGGTGTGCGGTCTGTGGACCGTCGCCCCGGGCGGGCAGGAGCTGCGCTGCGTCGCGGCCTGGCACCGGCCCGGGCTGCCCGTCGAGGAGTTCGTCGAGGCCAGCCTGCGCCTCACCTGCCCCCGCGGCGTCGGCCTGCCGGGCAAGGTCTGGGCGGAGGGCAAGGAGGCCTGGGTGTGCGACGAGGCCGCCTACGCCCACTACCCGCGCTACCCGGCCGCCTTGCGCTGCGGCCTGCACGGCGGCTTCGCCTTCCCCGTCAAGAGCGGCGGCGAGACGCTCGGCGTGATCGAGGCGTTCGGCGGCGACCTGGAGCGGCCCGACGAGGGTCTCCTCTCCATGATGGCGGCCCTCGGCAGCCAGGTCGGCCAGGTCCTGGAACGGCATCGCATCGAGCGGGCCCTGCGCGAGTCGGAGGCGTTCTACCACTCCCTCGTCGAGAGCCTGCCGCAGAACATCTTCCGCAAGGACCTGCAGGGCCGCGTCACGTTCGGCAACCAGCGCTACTGCGCCACGCTCCGGCGCCCGCTCGAAGACCTGATCGGCAAGACGGACTTCGACCTCTTCCCTGCCGACCTGGCCGCCAAGTACCGCGAGGACGACCGCCGCGTCCAGGAGTCGGGCGCCACGCTCGACGTCGTCGAGGAACACGTGCTGCCGGGCGGCCGGAAGATCTACGTCCAGGTCATCAAGACGCCGATCTGCGACGGCCAGGGCCTGGTCATCGGCACGCAGGGCATGTTCTGGGACGTCACGGAGCGCAAGCGTGCGGAGGAGGCCCTCGCTGGCTCCGAGCGCCGCTACCGCCAGCTCACCGAGGCTACTCTCGACGGCATCGTCGTCGCCGACCGCAGCGGCCGCGTCACGCTGTTCAACCCGGCGGCGGAGCGCATCTTCGCCTGCCGCGCCGGGGAGGTGGTCGGCCAACCGCTCGAAGTGCTGATCCCCCCCCAGTACGCCGAGGGCCATGCCCAGGGCTTCGAGCGCTACCTGCAGACGGGGCTGGCGCGGATCGTCGGCCGCACCGTCGAGCTGGAGGGGCAGCGCAAGGACGGCACCATCTTCCCGCTGGAGCTGGCCCTGAGCGTCATCGGCGGCGACCCCGAGCGGGGGTGCGAGGGGCCGGACGTGCAGTTCCTGGGGGCGGTCCGCGACCTCACGGAGCGCAACCGCATCCGCGCCGTGCTGGTCCAGCAGGAAAAGCTGGCGTCGATCGGCCTGCTGTCGGCGGGGGTGGCCCACGAGATCAACAACCCGCTGGCGTTCGTGGCGAACAACCTCGCCGTGCTGGAGCGCGACAACAAGGGGCTGCTGGCGCTGCTGGAGCTGTACCACGACAACGCCGGGCCGCTGGCGCGGGCCGACCCGGACGTGGCCGCGCGGGCCGCGGCGCTGGCCGAGGAGATCGATCTGGACTACATCCGCGGCAACCTGCCGCGGCTGCTGAACCGTACGAGGGACGGAGTTGACCGGGTTACGCGGATTGTGCAGAGCCTGCGCGGCCTGGCGCGGACCGATTCCCCCCGCAAGCAGGAGACACACCTGCCGGATCTGGTGGACAATACCCTTGAAATCATGCGCGGCCGGCTGCGGCGGCGCGGCATCGAGGTGGAGCTGGACTACGACCCGCTGCCGCGCGTCTCCTGTGTCAGCACGCAGATCGGTCAGGTACTGCTCAACCTCATGGTCAACGCCGTGCAGGCGATCGAGGCGTGCCCGCTGGCCGTCCCCGGCCGGGTCGGGGTGCGGATCCTCCGGCAGGAGAAGGAGATGCTGATCGAGGTGTCCGACAACGGCTGCGGCATCGAGGAGGAGTATGTCTCGCGGCTGTTCGACCCATTCTTCACCACCAAGGACGTGGGCGAGGGCACCGGGCTGGGCCTGTCGATCAGCCACAACATCGTCACGGGGCACGGCGGCCGCATCGAGGTGAAGAGCCGGCCCAGCGAGGGCAGTACGTTCCGTGTCTTCCTCCCGCTGCACCCCCTGAGGGACGCCCCATGAAGCCCCCCGCCAAGCACAAGCACACTCTCCTGGTCGTGGACGACGAGCCGGACGTTTGCGACTCGGTCCACGACCTCTTGCGGCGCGAGTTCAACGTGCTCAAGGCACGCAGCGCCGCGGAGGGCGCCAGCCTGATGCAGGAGCACGAGGTCCACATCATCATGACGGACCAGCGCATGCCGCAGAGCACGGGCGTGGAGCTGCTGTCGCGGATCCGGCGCGGCCACCCCAAGGCGGTGCGGATGCTGTTCACCGGGTACGCGGACCTGGACGCGATCGTGGCGGCGATCAACCAGGGGCATATCTTCCAGTTCCTGAAGAAGCCGTGGCAGCCGGAGGAACTGGAGAATGCGGTGCGCGAGGCCGCCGCGGAGTACGACCGGCTGGTCGAGCAGGTCGAGGAGGTGGTGCGGCTGCGGGCGGAGGTCCAGGCCCTGCACGAGCGGCTGACGGCCCTGGAAGAAGAGGTGAAGAGACTGCGCGGGGGGTAAGGCGAGCGGCAGAGAATCCTGTCCCTCACCGGGACGGCGGGCGGCGCCTGCCCAGGAGGCCGAGGGCATCGCTGAAGACGGTGCGGTGCGCCTCGGCCGCCGCCAGCTCGCGCAGGGCCTGGCACGCGACCTCGGCCTGGTCCGACGACAGCGCGCCCGCGATCCGCTGCAGCCGGCTGCCCAGCGACGGCGGCGAGTGCTCCGCCTCGTGGAGTTGGTAGGCCAGCCCTTCCCAGGCCGCCGCGGGGTAGGAGTAATAGTACCGCCGCGGCGTGTAGATGGCGTAAAAGTAGAAGACGAGGTCTGTCAGACGGTAGGGTTGAGCGACGAGGTGCGCCGCCGCGGGCCGCTCCCACCGTGCCGAGCGGTAGCGCAGGTCGAGCGCCAGCACCTGCGGCCAGTAAGTTTCGACGTGGCGGGGGGCCATCCGGCTCAGTTCGACGATGCACCACAGGTACAGCTCGTCGTAGGAGTGCTCGTCGAGGGCGGCGAACTCATCGAGCAGGACGCACAGGGTCTGTTCGAGTTCGTCGCACTGGAGGCGCTTGAGGGTTTCGATCAGGTAGAAGAACGGGCCGGCGTCCTGCAGGCGCATCTCCGGTCCGCCGCCGGCGCTGGCGTCGGCGATGGGCCGCGCCAGTTGCAAGAAGCGGTCGATCAGGACGGGCCGCAGCAGGTCGAGGTCGTCGGGCAGCGGCGCGTTGACCGCGGCGTGGCGGTTGACCTGCGGGCGCAGGTCGCCGTGCTGGGCCTCGTGGATCGACCGCCGTAAGTCGTCGCTCATGGCAACCCCACAGGTCCGGGCGGGCCATCCGCAGCCTTACCGCGTTCCACCATAACAGGCGCCCCCGCCCCTCACAAGCGCCTCGGCGGTTTGCAGCACCTTGCCCTCACGAAGGCTCAAGCCGGGGCGCCCCCATACCGGATGCGCCGCGCCGCCTCGGCCAGGTCGGCGCACACGCCCGTCCCCACCGCCGTCAACAGGCCCGCGCCGTACGCCGCCTCCTCGCGGTGCGCCGGCACCTGCAGCGACAACTCGAACTGGTCTGCCACCGCCCGCGCCAGCACCGCGTTCTCGCGCAGACCGTTCCCGGCGCCAACGAGCTGCCGGCAGGGTGCGCCCCGGTGACGCAGGATCTGATCGTAGCCGTCTCGGAAGGCCCGGGCCATGCCCTCCAGCAGTGCCCTCGTCACGTGGGCCGGCGTGAAGTTCTCCGCGGAAACGCCGTGGAAGCTGGCCCGCAACTCCGGCTCGGCGCGCGTGCCCGTGAAGAAGGGGTCGCAGCGCAGGCCGTCCGCCCCGCGCGGCACCGCGCCAGCCAGACAGTTCATCGCCTGATAGAGCCTGGTATCCGGCGCCTGGCCGAGCAACTGCGCGCCCACCTGGCGGAAGAACCCTTCCAGGGCGGCATAGGTGCGGCCGCCGACCAGCCC
>JBBRPS010000509.1:0-7512 GCA_038227745.1 Gemmatales bacterium
AACGTGCGCAGCGCCCCGCCGGGGCGACTCAGCGGGGCTGGTGCTGGTACAGCGGCGTGCCGTCGAAGAAGTTCCGCGGCCGCAGCATGAACCCGGCCCACATGACGTGCGTCACGCCCTGCAGGCTGCCGCCGACCATCTTGCCGTCCTCCAGGCGCGGCTCGTGGTGCATCGGCGCGCTGTGCCACAGCACCACGTCGGTGTTCATGACCGACTCGCCGTCGGCGACGTACTTCGGCAGGTTCGTGTAGACGATCTCGCCCGGCTTGGCCCTCGTCACCCAGAAGTCGTGGTGCGTGCAGTCCTCGCGGTTGCCGCCGCGGTGCCGGGCGTTGCCCATGCGGCTCGAGACCAGGTCGTACGCCATCGCGTCACCCTTGCCGTTCTTGTACTTGTCGTTCACCACGCGCAGGTGCGTGAACCGCTCGGGCTTCCAGTCGCAGAAGCCCTCGCGGCCGCCGTTGAACGGCGTCACCAGCGTCTTCGACCGGCTCTTCTCGTCCTTGAGGTCGCTCATCGGCTCGACGTGCTCGACCAGGTAGACCGAGTTGTCGCCGGTGCCGTCGAGGTTGACGTTGACGCGCCACAGGCCGTTGTGCATGTGCCCCTCGTACTCCGAGCCGCCGTAGTTGTGGCCCGTCGAACCCATGCGGAACGTGACGCCGCCGTCGTCCTGGAAGCCGTACTCGATGATGTAGCGGTAGTTGGCCGCCTCCAGCGTGCCGAACAGCACCAGCGTCTGGCCGCGGCGGGTGCGGTTGTAGCTCTTGTAGATGATGCCGCGGTCGCGGACCTCCTGCACCACCGTCGGCGGGGCGCCCGGCTTGTCGCGCAGGAGCTTGCCGTTCGGGCCGGCGTCGTCGGGGGTGCAGATGCACAGCGGGAAGTTGTACGACACGTCCCAGAAGCGCGGGCTGCCGCGGTGGTAGGGGACGAAGATCTCCGAGATGCGGCTGTCGCCGAGCACCTGGATCCAGCGGTCCTTCGGGGCACGCTTGAAGAAGGCGTCCTTGATGTACAGGCCGTAGCCGGTCGCCGTCGCCCAGCGCACTTTCCAGGCGGTCTCCATCTCGCCGTTGGTCGGAAACTCCTGGATGACCTCGTGGTCCGCTTTCGGGGCGAGCTTCTTCGGGGCGACAAGCTGGCCGCCTTTCTTCGGGGGCCGCTTCGGGCCGGTCGCATCGCCGGCCATGACCAGGGCGGCGAGACCGGCGGCGATCAGCAAGCAGGTGGTCACACGCACGGACAGCATGGTTGGCACTCCGAGTTTCGGGCGGGCGGGCAAACGGTGCCTGGAACCCTGACGGAAAGGTTCCAGGCACCGTTTGCCCGCCCGCCCTTCGTGGACGGGGCAGGGGGATAACCCGCCCGGCAAATGTCTTTCCATTGTAGCGGGGGGCGCCGGTCACGCCAGAACATTCACCTTCCCCGTGCCGCCGTCCACGCGCAGGCGCTGCCCGGTGCGCACGCGGCGGTGGATCTCGGGCAGGCCGGCCACCGCCGGCAGGCCGAACTCGCGCGCCACGATGGCCCCGTGCGATAGCACCCCGCCCGTCTCCATCACCAGGGCGCGGGCGTGGACGAACAGCGGCACCCACGCCGGGTCGGTGGACGGGCAGACCAGGACGTACGGCTCGGGCGGGATGTCGGCGTCGGCGGGATCCTCGAGCACCAGCGCCGGTCCCTCGGCGACGCCCGCCGACAGCGGCACGCCCTGCAGCACCGCGGCGCCGCCGACGTCCACCTCGCGGCCGACCGCCTCCAGATCGTCGCTGAACAGCACCTGCGGCACGAACAGGCTCAGCGCCGCCGCCCGCCGCCGCCGCCTCTGCGCGATCAGGTCCACCAACTCCTGCCCGGCCTTCGGGGCGGACGCCAGCCGCGGCAGCTCTTCCGGCGTCAGGAAGAAGACGCCGCCGTCGAGGCCGTAGCGCCGGTCCAGCTCGACGAGGTAACGGCGGACCAGCGCGTAGCCCTGCATGAGATAGTCCTTGGCGGCCTCGCGCAGGCCGAGGTAGGTCCGCAGGGTGGTCAGCTCGGCGGCCAGGGCGTCGCGGCCGGCGTCGTTTAGCCCGGCCTCGGCGGCGATGCGTTTGAGGGCGGTGGCGGCGTCGGCGTCCTTGACCTGCTCTTCCGGGCGGCGGGACTGGAACAGGCGGTCGAGCGCAGCGGGGTCCTCGGCCCAGCGCGGCTGGGCGAGCTCCATCTCGTGGCTGCCGCGGTGGCCGAACTGGGCGAGGAACTCGTCGCAGTTCATGCGCCCGGCGGCTGCCGCGCGCACCCCGGCCGCGAGGTACGTCTGCACGCCCATCATCAGCTCGCGCAGGGCCGCCTGCGCCCGCTCCACGCCGACGAGGTGCGCCGCCGTCCGATCCGGCAGCCCGGCTGGCTGCAGCACGCGCGCCAGCGCGTTCTGCAAGTTCGCCATCGCGATGCCGGCCAGGGCAGTCGGCTTGAGGCTGTCGCGGGCGAAGTCGTCCAACGTCCGCCGCACCCAGTGGTTGAACCGCCCCACCAGGGCGGGCCCGTCGAGCTTGTGCGGATCGGTCGTCTTCTCCCGGACCACCTCCGTCTGGAACGCCGGCGCGATCTCGTGGGTGAAGCGGTCGGCGAAGGTCTGGCCGAGCTTGCGCAGCCGCGCCGCCGAGCGCCACAGCTTGAAGAAGATCACGGGCAGGCCGACCCAGAAGCGCCAGCCGCCGCGGGCCGGGTTGAAGATCGCCTGCGGGTAGACCGCCCGGTGCGGGTTCTGCTTGAGGACGGCGAACGGGTGCTCGAACGGCAGGCGGCGGTACTGCATGCGCGGCTCGCGGCTGAGGTTGCAGTACGGTCGGCCACACACGAGATCGAAAATACCTTCCTCATCGAGCGCCGGGTCGGGGTCGAAGCCGAGGTCGCGGTACATCAGGCCGAAGCCGCCGCGGCCGGACATGAAGCGGCGCACGACGGCCCAGGTCATCGGCGTCGGGTCGGGCAGGATCTCGGCGAGGTTGTAGCGTGCCCAGACGGTGCCGGTCCGCTCGGCCCGTGCCGCCAGGGTGGCGATCTCCTCGCGCCGCACCTGCTCGCGCTCGGCATCACTAAACGCCGGGGCCGCGGCGGCGGTCCGCTTGATCGGCCGAGCCTGGAGCAGGTAGAAGCGGCCCTGCGACAGTCCCCACTCGATGTCGCACGGCGTTCGGAAATACTCCTCGACGCGCAGCCCCAGGGCGGCCAACTTGGCGAGCTGCGCTTCGTCCAGCGAAGCCGCGTCGCGCGCCCCGGCCTGCCCCGTGCCGTCCTGCGCCAGTGTGGCGACGACGTGCTCCTTGGACGCGACATGCCGCTCCAAAACGCGGAGGCTGCGGCGATCGACGACGAAGCGGTCCGGCTTGACCTTGCCCAGCACGACCGCCTCGCCCAGGCCGTAGGACGACTCGATGACGACGTGGTCCCGGGCGGGGTTGACGGGGTCCGCCGTGAACATCACGCCCGCGACCTCGGACGGACACATCGCTTGCACGTTGACGGCCGTCCCCGGCAGGCCATCGATCTTGTGGTGGCGGCGGAAAGTCAGGGCGCGCTCGCTGTTCCACGAGTCGAAGACCGCGTTGATGGCGGCGCACAGCGCCGACCACGGGTCGGTCGGGACGTCGTGCCGCGTGCGCGCGCGGTAGGCGCCCTGGTAGCGCTCGCACAGCGTCCGCATCTGGTCGGCGTCCAGGTCGGCCTCGGACGCCTTGCCGGTCTCCCCGAGGAGCGCGGCGAGGAGGTCGGTGAAGGCCGACTCGGGGACGCCGCCGACGGTGTGGCCGAACAGCGTGAGGAAATGGCGGTAAGCCTCCCAGGCGCCGCGGCGGTTGCCGGTGCGGTCGGCCATCGCGGCGACGCATTCGGGGTTGAGGCCGACGTTGAGGACGGTATCCATCATGCCGGGCATGGACACCGCGGCCCCGGAGCGGACGGCGAGGAGGAGCGGGTCGCCGCCGCGGCCAAAGGTGCGGCCGGTGATGCCCTCCAGGCGGGCGAGGCTGGCGCGGATCTGCGGGTCGAGGCTGTCGGGCCAGCAGCGGTTGCGCTGGTAGTAGAGGGCGCAGCACTCGGCGGAGATGGTGAAGCCGGGCGGCACGTCGAGGCCGGCCCGCGTCATCTCGGCGAGGCTGGCGCCCTTGCCGCCGACGACGTCCTTGAGGTCGTTGCCGCCGTCGGCCCGGCCTTCGCCGAAGAAGTAGATGACCGGGGGCCGCTGCGGGTCGCTCATGGTGTTTGACTCCGGGGAAGACAGGCGGGCTCGTGGGGAGGCCATGAAGGCAGGGTAGGGAGTGGCGGCGCGGACAGCAACGGCCGACCCGGCGCGGCGGGCCGTAGTCACGGCTCGCGCGGGGCGGTATAGTGGGCAGTGCGCCCCCCTCTCCGCCCCGGACTTCGTTCGCTGACTCACGACCGAGGAGGCAGATGCCGTCACGCCCGGTTACCCTCGCGATCGTCGCCCTGTGGCTGGTGGCGACCGGCTGGCTGATCTACCGCGACCTGTGGGAGAAGGCCGGGCAGCCGCCGCCGTTCACCCTCGACCTGGCCGACGAGGTCGGCGGCCGGGCGGCCGTCTGGCAGGTCTCGCAGGACGGCGCGTTGGCCGGGTTCGCGCGCGTCGTCGTGCGCCGCGCCCCCGGACGCCTCTTCGAGCTGGCCGGCGAATTCCGCCCGGACAATTTCCCCTCCGCCGGCCTCATGGTCAAGAACCTCAGCAGCATTTACCGCGTAACGCCCAGGGGGGAGATGCGCGGCCTGAGCTGCAGCATCGGCTTGATCTTGCCGTCGGGCGTGCGCCAGGACGTGGAGCTGGAAGGCCGGCTGGAGGACGGCCGGTTCGTGCCGGTCGTCCGCCGCGATGGCGTCGTGCAGGAGGTGCCGGCGGCCGAGGCGATGGAGGTGGGCCAGGTGCTCAACGTGCTGCAGCCGCCGCACAAGGTGGCGGGGCTGTACGAGGGCCGCACCTGGCGCGTGGCGTTGTTCGACCCGCGCGACCTCGCCGGCGCCCTCGGCGCGGGGCTGGCCCGCGTGCCGCTCCGCCCGGCCGAGGCGAAGGTGACGGCGGACGTGCTCCCCGAGGAGCGCCGCGAGGTCGCGTGCTGGCGCATCGATTACCGTGAGGGCGACGCCGTCACCGTCCGGACCTGGGTGCGGGTGAGCGACGCGGTGGTACTACAGCAGGAAGTCCGGCACGGCGGCACGGAAGTGGTGATGCAGCGGAAACGCCTCCCGTGAGGCGAGACGGGGCGGGTGAGGCACCATGATCGAGCTGGACGAGGTTTCCAAGTCGTACGGCAACAAGGTCGCCGTTGACCGCCTGAGCCTGCGGGTGGGACGGGGAGAATTGTTCGCGTTCCTCGGCCCCAACGGCGCCGGCAAGACGACGACGATCAAGATGATGTGCGGCCTGCTGTTCCCGACGGCCGGCACTGTCCGCATCGGCGGCTTCGACCTGCGGACGCACGGCGAGGAGGCGCGGCGGCTCATCAGCTACGTGCCCGACCAGCCGTTCGTCTACGAGCGCCTCACTGGCCGCGAATTCCTGCAATTCATCGCGGGAATGTACGCGATGGAGCCGGCGCACGCCGAGCGGCGCATCGGGGAGATGATCGCCACCTTCCGCCTGCGCGACTTCGTGGATGACCTGACGCAGAACTAGTCGCACGGGATGCGGCAGCGGACGGTGTTCGCCGGCGCGCTGCTGCACGAGCCGGACGTGCTGATCGTGGACGAGCCGACGGTCGGCCTGGACCCGCCGAGCGTGCGCCTGCTGAAGGACCTGCTGCGCAAGGAGTCGGAGCGCGGGGCGACGGTGTTCCTCTCGACGCACTCGCTCGACGTGGCGCAGGAGTTGGCGGCGCGCATCGGCATCGTCCACCACGGGCGGCTGATCAACTGCGGGACGCTGGCCGACCTGCGCAAGCAGGCGGCGCTCGACGGATCCCTTGAAGAGGTCTTCCTCGCCCTGGTCGAGGAGGAGAAAGCGCCCGCGTGAGGTCCGCTGGCTGGCTCGGGTTCGTGGGCGACTCGCTCCGCGAGTCGCTTCTGGTGTGAGTGCCACGAGTCGCTTCTGGTGTGAGTGCCGCGACTCGCGGAGCGAGTCGCCCACGAACCCGGCACAGCTATTCAGGAACCCGTGACGTTTGGGGGCGGTAGCGGCGAGGTACGCGATCAGGTCCGCCATCTCCTGCCGCGAAACCGACCTTTCCAGCCCCTCCGGCATCAGCGACTTGCCCGTGCTGTACAGATCCTCCAGGTCGCCGCGCAGCAGCACCTGCTAGTGCCCCTCCTGATACCGCAGCGAGATGCTCGTCGCCGTCTCGTTCGCCAGCAGTCCGGTGAACTGGCGGCCGGCGCGGGTCGTGGTCACGTTGGCTGAGGGGCCTTCCGCCAGGGCCGGCACCACGACCGCGACTTGAAAGCTCTTCTGGGTGTCGGCGAGGCGCCCGGGGAGGCTCGGCTCAGGGCTTGAGCTTGGGCACGTCCCAGAGGCGGAGCGTGCAGTCCTGGCTGCCGCTGGCGAGGATGCGGCCATCGGGCGAGAAGGCCACGGACTCCACGACATCGGTGTGCCCCTTCAGCTCGGCGACCTGGCGGCCGGCGGCGACGTCCCAGAGGTGGATGCTGCCGCTGCCCCCGACCACCGCCAGGGTCTTGCCGTCGGGGGCGAAGGCCAGGGCGCTCAGGTAGGCCATGTTCTCGCCCACCTCCAGGCGCTGGCGTTCCTTACCCAGCGCCGCGTCCCACAGCACCACCGCCTTGTCGCGCGGGTTGCTGTAGCCGACGGTGGCCAGCGTCTTGCTGTCGGCCGTCCAGGCCAGGCTGTAGATCGGGTGGGCGTGCCCCTTGAGCCGCGCCCGCACCTTCCGCGCCGCCACATCCCAGAGGGCCACGCCGCCGTGCCCGTCGGCGCAGGCGAGCGTCTTACCGTCGGGCGCGAAGGCGAGTACGCTCAGGCGCCCCGCCCCCGTGCGCAGCTCGGCGCGCAACTTGCCGTTGGCCGGGGTGCGCGACGAGGCCCTCGCCCCGTTGCAGGAGTCGGAGCGCACCGCCTGGCGGCGGCTGTGGGCGGACGTGGCGGCACTGCTCGACAGGGCCGGGCCGGGCGCCCGGTGACGTTCCCGCGGAGCGCCTCTACTCCACGACCGTGCTCCCCAGCGGCCCTCCGGCCGCAGCCGCCTCCCCTCCTCGAGAAACGCCGGCGACGGGTCGGTAAAGTCGGCTGGTATCCACCACAACCTCTCGGGTATATTCCCCGCCATGCGGCGCAGCCTGCCACCGGAACCCGCTTGCTCCCAGGCCCTTCCCCACACGCCCCCCCCTCTCTCGGGGGCGGGCGCGCCGCGGGCGTATCAGCACCTTGGCCGGCCGATGAAGCCGAGACGGCCGAACGATGACCAGGGACTCCTGTTCGAGTAAGTAGGGCCCGTGAGCCGAGTTGGGCCGAGCCGATCCTTGTTCTCAAGGGTCAGGCGGCAGGTGCCGCGGGCGATGTCCCAGAGC
>JBBRPS010000510.1:0-7492 GCA_038227745.1 Gemmatales bacterium
CACGCGCTCGCCCCCCGCGCAGCGGGATCTGGCTCACCGCTCGCGGCTAAACGGGCCGGCACCCCGAGGTCCGCAATGGGATCGACACAATCTCGGCCCGGTTCACGCCGCCGCTTCGCCGTGCCGGCTTGCCTGCTCGCCCTGACGCTCCTCGGCCTGCGCGGCGGCGCCGCGGGCCCGCCCGCGCTGGCGGACCCCGTGCCCCTGCGCCGCATCCTGCTCCCCCCGGCGCGCGTCCCCGCCGAGGTGGAGCGCGCCCGGCAAGGCGTGCTCGTCAAGATGCCGCGCGACGAGTTCGAGGCCCGCGTGCAGGGCGCTGCGCGGGCCGGCGCCCGCGCAGCCAACCCGCCGCGCCTCGCCCGCGCCGCCTACACCGCCCGCCTTGATAGCGACGCCCTGGTCGGCAGCGGCGACTGGACCGTGGTCAATCCCGGCGACGCGCCCGGCATCCTGGGTCTCGCCGACTTCAACCTCGCCCTGCGCAAGGTCACCCTCGACGACGACGCCGCCAGCGCCGTGCTCGGCGACCTCGACGGCAAGGTGCTCGGCCTGCTCGCGGCCCGTTCCGGCAAACAATCGGTCTTCTTCGACTGGTCGCTGCGCGGCGGCCCGGCCGCGGGCGAGCTGCACTTTGACCTGCAGGTGCCGGCCTGTCCGATCGCGTCCCTCGAGCTGACCCTGCCGGCCGATCGCACCGTCAGCGTCGCGCGCGGCGCCGCCCTGCTGTCCGGCCCGCACGAGGCCCCCCGGGCGGAGGACCGCACCTGGCGGATCCAGTTCGCCGGCCGGTCGCGCCTCGACCTCACCGTGCGCCGCCTGGACGGCCCGGGCCGCGTCCCGCCAATCGTCCTGGCGCAGCTGCAGGCCACGCAACAGCTCACGCCGCAGTGCGTCCTGGCCCGCTACGAGTTCCAGGTTGAGGTACTCCACAACGCCCTCGACCGCTTCGTCTTCGATTACGACCCGGCGCTGCAGCCCTACGATGTCACCGTCGCGCGCGGCGATCTGAAGGGATGGGAGTTCGGCACCGCGCAGGGCGGCGGCAAGGGCGGGCCGCCGCTGACCGTCCGGCTGCGCGAGCCCTTCCAGGGCAGCCTGCAGCCGCTCCGCATCACCGTCCTGTGCCTGGCGCCCCTCTTCAAGAACAAGAATGACCGTTCGTGGGTCAGCCCCGGCATGCGCCTGCGCGACGCCGCCTCGCAGGTGGAGACGCTCAAGCTCGTCGCCCAGCCCGACGTCCGCCTGGAGAACTTCCGCCCCGCGACGTTCCGGCTGACGCAGACCGGCTCCGCCTCCGACGGCGCACAGGTCCTCACGCTCAAAGCCGGGCCGTCGCCCGGGCCTGCGGCGCGGCCGGCCGCCTCCGTGCGGACGCACGGCGTGGACTTCCTGGCGCGGCAGAAGACGTGGTGGCAGGTCGGGCCGAACGGCTCGTCGCTGACCGCGGAGGTGACCTACGAGGTGACGCGCGGCAGCCTGTTCAAGCTGCCGCTGCGCGTCCCCGGCAACTGGCAGCTCGACGAGGTTCGGATGGAGCCGAAGGACCTGCTCGGCAACCTGGTGTCGGCCGGCGGCAAGACGGCGCTGCTCGTGATCGCCGAGCCGCAGCGGGCGCTCACCCCCGGCACTTCGGTCCGGCTCACGGTCCGGCTGCACTCGCCCCTCGGCAAGGGGGCGCCCCCGGCCGGGGTGACGCTGCCCTTCCCCGACGTCGAGCCGGTGGGCGCCCCCTTGCGCGAGGGCGCCCTGGCCATCAGCGTCGATCCGTCCTACCGGGCGCGCGTCCTGCAGGCGTCGCACCCGGCGTCGGCGGCCGAGGGCGCGGGGCCGTGGGGCAAGGCGGTGCCGGACGAGTTCTACGTCCACAAGGAGAAGCCGGTCACGGGGAAGCTGCGCCTGGAGCCGCACCGACCGCGCTTCAACGCCCGCTGCACGGGCGAGGCGCGGCTGGCCGCCGGCGGCGCGTCGCTGTCGGTGCGGCTGCAGCTCGACCCCGTCGCGGGCAGCCCCGCCGCCGTCGATCTGCAGCTGTCGGCGGCCACGGCGGGCCGCTGGTCGTGGAGCTCCGAGGGGCAGCCGGGGCTGGTGCGCGGGCTGCGGCGCCTTCCGGGACTCGGGGCGGGCTGCTGCCTGCTCGCGCTCGGGGCGCGGAACCCGCTGGAGGCGGCCGCGGCGGCCGCGACCGTCGCGGCGCAGCCGGCCGGCGAGCGCTGGCGGCTCACGCTGGCGCGGCCGCTGACCCGGCGCGAGACGGTCACCCTGGAGACGCCACTGCCGGCCCTGGCCGAGCCGCCCGCGGGCGAGGCCCAGCGCTGGGACGTGCCCCTGCTGACGGTGCCGGGCGCCGAGCGCATGGAAGGGGAAATGACGCTGCATCTGGTGGGGACGCAGCTCCTGGAGGTCAAGGCCGCCGCGGCGCGCGAGGCGCGTCGGGAAGGCCCGGCGCCGCGCACGGGGCCGGCGCGCCAGGACGTCTGGCGCACGTTCCGCTACGGCCCGGCCCTCTTCCCCGGGCAGCTCCCCGCGCTGGGCGTGCGCGGCCGAACCCTGACCCGGGACGGCTCGTCCCACGAGGTGTGCGACCGCAGCCGGCTGACCACCTACGTCGAGCCGGGGGGGCGGCTGCTGCACCACTTCCGCTTCCGGGTCTGGAACTGGCGGCAGGGCGGGCTGCAGCTCCTGCTGCCGGCAGGGACCGAGTTGCTCGCCGCCAAGGTCGAGGGCCGCTGGGTGGACCGCCTGGAACGCCGCGAGGCGGGGCCGGCGCTGAAAGTCGAACTGCCTGTACCGCGGGGCGCCAACCCGCTGCACTTCGAGGTCGTCTACACCTCGGCGGGGGCGGGGCCTTGGTGGTCGCCGTGGGCGCGGCTGGAGGCCCCGCCGCCCGGCCTGCCTGTGCCGCCCGCCGCGCTCGAGCGCACCTGGCGCCTGCCGCCGGGGCTGCTGCCGCTGTCGCCGTCGGCGCGACGCCTCCCCGACCCACTCGGGCCGCGCGACCGCGAACCGTGGTGGTCAGGGGTGCGCGGGGCCTGGCACGCTGGGCGTTCCTGGCTGGCGGCGCTCGGCCCTGAGTTCGCCCCGGAGGCGTGGGCCGACGGCCAGCGCCGCGCGCTGGCCGAGGCAGAGGAGAGGGTGCAGCGCGGGCCCGCCGGCAAGTCCTGGCGGCTCGGCGGGGCCCTGGAGCGCCTCACGGCCGACCCGCTTCGGCAGCGGGGCACGCTGGTCATTGACGCGACGGCCCTGCGCGCCGCCGGCGTCGGGCCGGCGGCGCGCTTCACCCCGGAGGCCCCCCGGTCCGACGGGCAGCCGTCCCTCTTTGACCCTTTGGGCCTCGCTTACCTCCCGTGTAAAACCGGGGCGCTGCTGACCACGCGCCGGCAGACCGAGCTGTGGCGGGCCGCGGCTGGGGAGTCCGTGCCTCCGGACGGCGCCGTGGCGCAGGCGGTCGCCGAGGCGGTGGCCCACGGGCGCGACAGCTCGGGGCGCTTCCAGGCCGTCACGTACTGGCTGCACGAGCACGACCCCGACGCGGACCTGCCCGGGGACGGCGCCGCCGGCGGCCCAGCGACGTTGAGTCCGGACAGCTTCGGCGCCGCCTGGACGGAGTGGGCCACGATGCCCGGCGGCGCCGAGGATGTGCTGGTCGTCGTCCGGGAGGGCGGCGTGCGCGCCCTGGGCTTCACGCTGGCCGGGCTGTTCTGCCTGCTGGCGTGGCGCGGCCGGCGCGGGCTATCGCGTCCCTGGCGCTTCCGCCTGCTGCTGGCATGGCTGGCCGCCTCGGGGCTGGCGCTGATCTGGCTGCCGGCCGTGCTGCGCGCGGCCGCCTGGTGGCCGGCCCTCGCCGGCGTCGCCGTCGCCGCCCTCGCCTGCGTGCGGGCTGCCTGGCGGTCGCGGTCTGGCGGCGCGGCCCACGGCAGCGGCAGCGCCGTGCGCGCAGCGAAAGTCGGCACCGCGTCCGCCCTGGGGCTCGCCGTCCTGGCCCTCCTGCCCCCCGTCTCCTCCCAGGGGCCGGAGCCTTACCCGGTGCTGATCCTGGGCGGCCCCGAGGACGCCCCCGCGCGCCAGAGCGTGCTCGTCGCCCCGGACCTGCTCAAGAAGCTGGACGAGTTCGCCCGGCGCGGCCGGCCGCGCGGCGCCGTGCTGCTGAGCGCCCTCTATACCGGCCAGGTGGTCGGCGACCGGGCGGACTTCACGGCCGAGTTCCAGGTGTACTGCCCGGCGGCGGAGGCGAACCTGGCGCTGCCCCTGGCCGGCGTGGAGCTGAAGGAAGGGGCGCTGTGGGCGGGCGCCCGCGTCTACCCGGTGGCGGCAGCCGACCCGCAGCGCGGTTACGTCATCCCCATCCGCAAGCGCGGCCCGCAGCCTGTCAACACCCTGCAGCTCTCCTTCAGCGTCCGTGTCCCGGCGGCGGGGGACGGCCGCGAGCTGCGCTTCACCGTCCCGAGGGCGCCGCAGAGCCGGCTCGTCCTGGCGCTGCCGAAGGAGGCGCGGGCGGTGCAGGCGGTGAGCGCCGCCGGGGCGCAGGGCGTGACGCCGCAGCCGGGCGGGCCGCGCCTCGAGGCGGACCTGGGGCTGGCGCCGACGCTGCTGGTACGCTGGCGCTCACAGGCCCGGCCGCCGCGCCCGCGCGCCCCGGAAGTGCGCGAGACGTACCTGTGGGACCTCCGTCCGCCCGTCAGCACGCTGGCCGCCGTCTTCCAGTACGCGGTCGGGAACGTTCCGACGTCGTCTTTCGCGGTGGAGCTGCCCGAGGGCCTCGACGTGCGCACCCTGGACGTCAGCCAGGTCGGCACCCCGCCGGAGGGCAGCCCGCCGGCGCGGCTGCGCGACTGGCGCGTCACGGGGGCGGCGGGCAACCGGCACCTGCGCGTCGCGCTGCAGGCTCCCGCCATCGGCGAGGTGCAGCTGACCCTCGACCTGGTAACGCGGCTGGCGGCCGCCCCGGGTGTGCTGCGCCTGCGCCTGCCCCGGCCGGACGGCAACCCGGTGGAGGGCGCCCTGGCCTACATCGTCGAGGGGCTCAAGTCCTCGCCGCGGGCGCCGGCGCTGACGGTGTTCGGCGCCCGGACGGAGGCGTTCGCCCGGACCTGGCAGCGGCTGGGGATGGGCGCCCCGGCCGCGCTGACGTGGGCCACCGGCTTCCGCCGCCAGCAGGGCACCGCCATGCTGGAACTGGTGCTGGCCACGCCGGGCGTCGAGGGGCGCCAGGAGGTGGACTGGCAGGTCACACCGCGCTTCGCCGACTTCAAGGTGTCGGCCGCGCTCACGGCGCCGGGGGACGGCCCGACTCTCCTCGAATGGAGCGTGCCGGGGAACGTCACGGTCGCCGAGGTGACCGGCCCGCGGGTGCATCACTGGACGCCGGGCGACGGCCACGTCCAGGTCTGGCTGAAGCCGGCGGGGATGGCCCGCGGGCCGGTGAAGGTGCAGCTGCGCGGCTGGGTGCAGTACCCTCAGCCTGGCCCCGGGCGCGACGGCCGCTTCCATCTGCCCTGCGTTCGCCTGGTGTCGGCGCAGCCGTCCGTGAACCTCGTGCGGGTGTCGGCCGCGCCCGAGTTGACGCTGGTGCCCGACCGCGAGCCATCGTTCCAGCAGCTGCAGCGCCTGCCGGAGCAGGGGACGGCCGGGGCCCTGGTTTACCGGGCGCTGCAGCCGTGGTACCGGGGCGAGTTCCTGTTCCGCCCCAGTCCGGTCGTGCCGCACGTCCGCGCCCTCACCGTCGCCGAGGTCCGCGACGGCGCGCTGGCGTTCACCGCCCGGCTCGACTACCAGGTGCGGCACGGCGAGCTGCGCACGGCGGCGGTGCGCCTGCGGCACTGGGAAGGTGAGGCCCGGGTGGAAGCCCCGCGGGGGGTGCAGGTCCGCGAGCAGCGCGGCCCGGGCGGCGAGCGCCTCTGGCACCTGACGCTGCCGCCGGGGGGCACGCGCCAGTTCTCCATCAAGGTCACGGGGGCGCTGCCGCTGAAGGCAGGGGCGAGCGTACCGATGCCCGACGTCTCCGCCCCCGACGCGGCCTCGATGGAGCGCTGGCTGGCGGTACTGAGACGGGGGCTGCGAGCGGAGGCCCCGGCCGGGCTGGTGCCGGTGCCGGCGCGGACCGTGACGGCCGAGCTGGGCGCGTGGCCCGCGGAAGCGGAACGGGTAGGCCGTGAAGGGACAGCGTGGCGCGCCGAGGCGGACGGCTGGTCGCTGCGCCTCGCGGGGCGCCCGGCAGAGGCGGCGCCCGCCGTGCAGGTGCTGTACGCCGAGCAGGAGGCGGCCGTCGCCGACCTGCGCCGCTGGGTACACCAGGCGACGTACTGGCTGCACGCCGGCAGCGGCACCGACCTGCCATTCAAGCTGCCGCAGGGCGCCCGCCTGCTGGCCGCCAACCTCGACGGGGCGGCCATCGACCCCAGGCAACCCGAGGCGGACTGGCTGGAACTGTTCCTGCCGGGCGGCGAGGGGCTCCGCGTGCTGCGCCTGCGCTGGGTGTTCGAGGCGGCCGAGCCGCTGGGCCGCCCGAAACTGGAGGAGCCGACCTTCGTGGGCGTGGACGGCGGCCCCGTGCTCTGGCGCATCGACGTGCCGGGCGGCTACGGGCTGCACCGCCTGCGCGTACCCGCGGAAGCGGCCCGGCCGGCGAACGTGGCCGTGGCAGAATTGGCCCGGGCGGCGGCGCAGGTGCGCCTCAGCACCCTCCTGGCCGAGCGCTTCCGTGCCGCCCCGGCCGACGACACGTGGGGGCAGTTCCTCGTCGCGCAGAAGCTGTTCTTCCGCCACGCCCACCGAGCCGCCGACCTGCTGGCCGCGCCGACCGGGCCGGGTGGGGTCACCGGCCCCCAGGGCCAGGGCCTGACGGACTGGCTCGCCGAGCTTCGCCGGCAGAACGCCCGGCTGGCACCGGCGCCCGAGTTCAGCAAGGTGCGAGCGGCGGCCGAGAAGCAGGGGGCGGCCGCGGAGCCGGATGCGGTGCCGCCGTTCTTCGCGCTGCCCGAGCGGGGCGTACCCGTGTACTGGTACGCCTCCGGACCGGAGCAGCCGCCGCCGGTGGCGCTGACGGCTCACGCCGACGAGCGCTGGCGCGAGGCGTGGTCGGCGACCGAACTGCTGGTGATCGCGCTGCTGGTGGTGTGCGTGCTGTCGTACCTGCCGCGCGTGCAGGTCTGGCTGTGGCGGCTCCTGCCGGAGGAACTGGTGCTGCTGACGTGGCTCGGCTGGCAGGCATTCGGCCTCAGCCCGCTCGGCGTGCTGCTGTTCGCGACGGGGGTGAGCGCCCGGGTGGTGCTGCTGCTGGCGTGGCTATCGCGGGTGTTCCGCCCGGCCCCGCGCCCCGAGGCGACGGGGAGCAGTTTTCCACCGGCGTGAGGTGTCGAGTGGATCGTTTAGCCGCAATACCGTTTGGCGAGTGTCTAAGTCACAGCCACCTGATACCTTACGTTTATCGAGAACCCAGGCATCAGGGAGGCTGTGACGAAGATGCGTTTGCTCCAAAGTACGTTGCCGGCGGATG
>JBBRPS010000511.1:0-7483 GCA_038227745.1 Gemmatales bacterium
ATTACCGCAGCAGCTCCCAAAATATGCTATGACACATCAGGGAGAGAACGCGCACCGCACCCGGGGACCGACCCGCCATGACCCAGGCCAAACTGCAAGGGATCGCCAGCACCGTCGTCCGCCGTGCCCAGCGGCAGGGCTACGTCGTCCCCCGCGAGGTGCGCGAGGAACTCGCCCACGCCGGCCTGCCCGCCGAGCAGTGGAAGGACGTCCTCAACCTCGCCCGCGAGTCCCTCCACTACCGCCAGGGCCGCTACTACTTCCTCGACGCCGTCAGCCCGCGCCTGCAGCAGCAGCAGAGTCAGCAGCAGATCGTCGCCCACGCCGTCCGCCTGGTCATCCGCCGTCACGAGGCCACTACCGCCGAGCGCGAGCGCCGCGAGCAGGACCGTATCGACTTCATCCAGCCCGTCAAGGTGCAGACCGAGGACGGCCGCCGCCTCAACCTCCTCAGCCGCGACCTGTCGCCGACCGGCATGCGCCTGCTCGCCACGCGCACCCTGCTGGGGCAAAAGGTCCGCGTCGCCCTGCCCAACGGCGTGAAGGGCGAGGGCACGTGGTTCGTCCTGCGCGTGCTGTGGACGTGCGCCGTCGGCGACGACCTGTTCGAGAACGGCGGCACCTTCCTCGAAGTGCTGCCCGAGGCGTAAGAATCACCGGAGACAACGACACAAGCCCGACGCGCAAGCGAGGAAATTCCTCGCTTGCGCGTCGGGCTTGTGTGCCCCTGGACCGCGCAAGCGAGGGACCCCTCGCTTGCGCGTCGGGCTTGTGTGCGTCCGAGGCCTGATGCGTCAGCGCTTCTGGCGATCCCGGTCGATCTGCTCGAGTACGGCCTGGAGCGCCGACTTGTAGTCGTGCGCCGTCGCCTCGTAGGTCCGCGTGAACTCGGGGTTGAACGGGTTCGTCACGAAGCACGTGAACTTGAAGCCATCGTTGAACGTCTCCTGCCGCTGCCACGTCACGCCGCGGGCCTTCAGCTGACCCTGCAACTGGTCGTAGTCGGGTCCGGCGCCCGAGCCGGCCGGCCACGTCGCCGTCGCCACCACGCCCGGCGCGGGCGGCGGGGGCGGCGCCGGCACCCCGGCTGTCCCCGCCTGCGACACCTCGGCCACCGGCTCCGGCCCGCGCAGGGTCGGGCGGAGGCCGCCGTTCCCCTGCGCCGACACCAGCGTGTTGGCCGCCTTGCCGTTCGCCTCGCCCCCCTGCCAGGCGCCCTGCCCGCCGATCACCAACTCCCGGCCGCCGCGGTCGCCGAGCAGCGGATCCGGCTCCGACTGGGCGTCCTTCGTCAGGATGGCGGTGTTACTGTTCGCGGAGGTGGCGGACGGCAGCGATGGCAGCGGCCCCGCCTTGGAAGTCGTCGGCCGGGCCGGGACGGGGCCGGCGTCGAAGGTCTTCGGCCGCCACGGGCCCTGTAGTGGATCCCCTTCCGCCGTCGCGGTCTTCGGCTTGAGGGTGTTGCAGCCGCTCGACAGGGCGAGGCTGAACAGGGCGCAGGAAGCGGCGAAGAGGGCAACGGCAGCGCGTCCGCGCCGGCTCTCCCACGGTGGCGTTCTCCCTGTTTCCTGCGACCTTTGCATATTGACCCATTTCCTGAGCCGGCTAGATTGAGGCTTTGTCAATATCCAGGTATCGGCGCCCAGGCGGCGCGTTCTTTAGACAAACCGGAAAGAATTCGCAATGGCAGTCTTGCGCATCGCGGTCATCGGCGGGGACGGTATCGGCCCCGAGGTCATCGACCAGGCCATCCGCGTGGCGGACGCCGCCCTGCGCCGCGACGGCGCCGCGCTCGAGTGGAACCGCCTGCCGTGGAGTTCCGCACACTACCAGCAGACCGGCCACATGGTCCCCGACGGCGGCTGGGACCTGCTGCGCCGCCACGACGCCGTCCTCATGGGCGCGGTCGGCAGCCCCGACGTGCCGGACACGGTCACGGTCAACGGCCTCCTCTTGCCCATGCGCCGCAAATTCGACCAGTACGTCAACCTCCGCCCCGCTTACCTGTTCGAGGGCGTCCAGTCGCCGCTGCGCGACAAGGCCCCCGGCTCCATCGACATGCTGGTCTACCGCGAGAACACCGAGGGCGAATACTCTCCCATCGGCGGCCGGCTCTACGAGGGCATGGCCGCGGAGGTGGCGGTGCAGACGGCCGTCTACACGCGGCGCGGCTGCGAGCGCATCATGCGCGCCGCCTTCGAGGGGGCGCGGAAGCGGCGCAAGAAGGTGACGTCGATTACCAAGTCGAACGCGCTGGTGTACGGCATGACGCTCTGGGACGAGGTGTTCCGGGCGGTGGCGAAGGATTACCCCGACGTCGAGGCCGGCTCGCTGCTGGTCGATGCCGCCGCGATGGACTTCGTGCGCAAGCCGGAGGTCTTCGACGTGGTGGTCGCCAGCAACCTGTTCGGCGACATCCTGACCGACCTGAGCGCGATCGTGACGGGCAGTGTGGGGTTGGCGGCGAGCGCGAACATCAACCCGGAGCGGACAGCCCCGAGCATGTTCGAGCCGGTCCACGGCTCGGCGCCGGACATCGCCGGCAAGGCTATCGCCAACCCGATGGCGGCGATGCTGTCGGTCGGACTGATGCTGGATCACCTGGGGCTGGGCAAGAGTGCGGCGGCGGTGCGGAGTGCGGTCGCGGCGGTGCTGAAGGCGGGCCGGCCGCACACTCCCGACCTGGGCGGCAGCGCGAAGACGGCGGAGATCACCGAGGCGGTGCTCGCGGCTAAACGAGTGCGCATCTCAAATATCGTAATACAGCATGAACTCGTAAGGGTGCGGCCGCAGGCGGATCGCGTCCACTTCCTTCTCGCGCTTGTACCAGATCCACGTGCTGATCACGTCCTCCGTGAACACGTCGCCCTGCAGCAGGAACTCGTGGTCCTTCTCCAGGTTGTTCAGCGCCTCGTCCAGCGACCCCGGCGCCTTGGGCACCTTGGCCAGTTCCTCCGGCTCCAGATCGTAAATGTCCTTGTCCAGCGGCTCGCCGGGGTTCATCTTGTTCTTGATGCCGTCGATCATGGCCATCAGCATCGCCGAGAACGCCAGGTACGGGTTGCTCGACCCGTCCGGGCAGCGGAACTCCAGCCGCTTCGCCTTGGGACTCGGCGAGTAGACGGGGATGCGGATCGACGCCGAGCGGTTACGGCGGCTGTAGGCCAGGTTCACCGGGGCCTCGTAGCCCGGCACCAGGCGCTTGTAGCTGTTCGTCGTCGGGTTGGTGATGGCGCACAGGGCCGGGGCGTGGCGGAGCAGGCCGCCGATCGCGTACATGCCCATGTCCGACAGGCCGGCGTAGCCCGAGCCGGCGAACAGGTTCACCGGGTCGCGCGCCGTGTTCTTCCACAGCGAGGCATGGACGTGCATGCCGGTGCCGTTGTCCATGAACAGCGGCTTGGGCATGAACGTCGCTGTCTTGTTGTGCTTGCGCGCCACGTTCTTGACGATGTACTTGTACTTGAGCACGTTGTCGGCCATCTCGACGAGCGGGGCGAAGCGCATGTCGATCTCGCCCTGGCCGCCAGTCGCGACCTCGTGGTGCTGTGCCTCGATCTTCAGGCCGCACTGGATCATCGTCAGCATCATCTCGCTGCGGATGTCGTGCAGCGCGTCGGAGGGCGGCACCGGGAAATAGCCCTCCTTGTAGCGCAGCTTGTAGCCGAGGTTGGGCCGCTTGCCGCCCATGCCGTCGGGGTCCTCCTCGCGGCCGGTGTTCCAGGCGCCCTCGATGCTGTCGAGGTAGTAGTAGCCGGAGTGCTGCGTCTGGTCGTAGCGGACGCTGTCGAAGACGAAGAACTCCAGCTCGGGGCCGAAGAAGGCGATGTCGGCGATGCCGGTGGACTTCATGTAGTTGACGGCCTTGCGGGCCACGTTGCGCGGGTCGCGCGTGTAGTCCTCCTTGGTGAGCGGGTCCTGGATGTTGCAGATCATCACCAGGGTGGCGTCCTTGCAGAACGGGTCGAGGAAGGCGGTCTCGGGCACGGGCATGACGAGCATGTCCGATTCGTTGATCGCCATCCAGCCGCGGATGCTGGAGCCGTCGAAGCCGAGGCCCTCCTCGAAGGTGGCCTCGCTGAGGGCGTCGGCGGGGATGGTGAAGTGTTGCCACAGGCCGGGGAAATCCATGAAGCGCAGATCGACGGCCCGGACCTCCTTCTCGCGGATCAGGGCCAGGACTTCTTTGGGTGTCACGACCGGGGACCTCCAGAAAGGATGCGATTCTCCGCACGCGGGCACCGCCAGGCCGATGGGGAGAGGGCCACGGCCCGCGAGCGGGTGCGTCGCCGGGCCGATTCCCCTTTGCGTGAGGCAGTTTACGTCGCAGCTTTGGTATATGGAATGCCCGCGGCAGCTGGCAACGGGAAAGACAAGGACGAGAATTTCTCGATTTTCCCCGGGTTTTTCTTGCCTCCGCGACGGCAGACAGGCACAATCGCCGCAGCTTCCTGTCAAGTGCGGTCGGTGCTGGAACCGTTGTTCCTTTATGGGAGGTGAAACCGATGTTTCGCCTGACTGGGCTGGGGGGGTGCGTGCTGTTGGTGCTCGCGTTCGTGGTCGGGACAGGACAGTCCGGCGACAAGAAGCAGGAGGTGCCCACGAAGAAGTTCGGCTTGCCCGCGAACTGGAAAAAGATCGGCGCCAGTGACGAGCAGCGCAAGAAGTATCAGGAGATCAAGAACAGCTTCTACACGAAAATGAAGGTCCTGAACGACCAGCTGAGCCAGATGAAGAAACAGGAGACACGGGAGGTGCTGAGTCTCCTCACCGAGGACCAGAAGGCCCAGCTCCGCAAGATCCTCAGCGAGAGGACGGGTGAGAAGCTGCCCGAGAAGAAGACCACCAAGAAGGTTGTCGAGGACAAGGCCAAGAAGGAAGAGAAAAAGGAAAAGGAGTAGCCCGCCGACACGCGCCGTGGGGACAAGCTGCCAGCTTGTCCCCACGGCGCCGTTCGCATTTCGATTGCAACCGCCCCCTCCCCTGCTACGATAGGGGGAACGCTCGCCGACCGGGCGAGCTTCCACGACCGCCGAGGGGGAACGTCATGCTCAGCTTTGAAGGCAAGAAGGGCGTCCGCTTCTGCGACGGCCTGACGCGCCGCGACTTCCTGCGCGTCGGCGCCCTCAGCGCCGGGGCCGTCGGCCTGTCGCTCGCCGACCTCCAGCGCGCCGGCGCCTCCAACCGCACCGGCGACGTCAACTGCATCCTCCTGTTCCTCGTCGGCGGCCCCAGCCACCTCGACACCTGGGACCTCAAGCCCGACGCCCCGGACAACATCCGCGGCCCGTTCCGGCCGATCCGCACCAACGTGCCCGGCATCCAGATCGGCGAGCACTTCCCGAGGATGGCGCGCATGGCGGACCGCTACGCCATCGTCCGCTCCGTCCACCACCGCGCCGCGCCGATCCACGAGACTGGCCACCAGATGATGCAGACCGGCCACCTGTTCCGCGGCGGCCAGGAGCACCCGCACTACGGCGCCGCCATCTCGCACCTGCGCGGCCAGGGCCGAAACGGCCTGCCGCCGTTCGTCGTCCTCCCTGGGCCGATCGGCAACACCGGCGTCAGCGTCAGCCACGGCCAGGGGGCCGGCTACCTCGGCACGCGCCACGAGCCGTTCGTCCTACGTGCCGATCCGGCGGCGGCGGGCTTCCGCATCACCGACCTCAACGCCCCGGCCGGCGTCGATCCGGCCCGGCTGCAGAACCGCCGTGCCCTCCTCGACGCCATCGACAACGCCCAGCGCGCCTTCGACGCCACCGAGGACAGCCGCGCGCGCGACAGCGCCAACGAGCAGGCGTTCGGCCTGATCTTCGCCCCGAGCGCCCGCCGCGCGTTCGACATCGCGAGCGAGAGCGACGACATGCGCGCCCGCTACGGCCGCAACACGTTCGGCCAGTCGTGTCTGCTGGCGCGGCGGCTGGTCGAGAACGGCGTGCGGCTGGTGACGGTGAACATGTTCGACACGGTGTTCAACGAGATCACGTGGGACTGCCACGCCGACGGCGGCTCGCTGGCGGTGACGCTGGACGACTACAAGGAAACGCTGTGCCCGATGTTCGACGTGGCGTACACGGCGCTGCTGGAGGATCTGCGGCAGCGCGGCATGCTGGAGAACACGCTGGTGGTGGCGATGGGCGAGTTTGGCCGTACGCCGCAGCTGAACCCGCGCGGCGGCCGCGACCACTGGCCGGGCGTCTGGTCGGTGCTGTTCGCGGGCGGCCGGGTGCGCGGCGGGCAGGTGGTCGGCTCATCGGACCGGACGGGCTCCGAGCCGCGCACCCGGCCGGTGAGCCCCGCCGAGATCGCGGCGACGGTGTACAAGGGCATGGGCATCGACCTAGGGCTGCGGTTGCCGGGGCCGGAGAATCGGCCGCTGCCGCTGACCGAGGCCGAGCCGGTCGATGAGCTGTTCCGCGGCTGACGCTGTCTCCTCGCTGCTCAGACCTGCGGGACAGAGGGACACAAGCCCGACGCGCCAGCGAGGGGAAGTCGATCCCTCGCTGGCGCGTCGGGCTTGTGTCCCTCTCACCCCGGGCGTCTGAGCACTTCGGCAAAGGGGCCAGGTTTTCCGGGTGGGAGGCTGGCCCCTCTGCATTCCCCTGGCTGAAGGAGGTTCGCCATGACTCGTTCGAGAACTGCGGCGCGCGGCGGCTTCTCTCGGATCGAACTAGCGGTCGTGATGCTGCTGGGAGTGTGCCTGCTCGGCCTGCTGACGCCCGCCCTGTACGGCGCCCGTCAGGGGGCCGCGCGACAGAACACCATGAACAACCTCAAGCAGACCGGCCTCGCGCTGCACAACTGCAACGACGCCTACGGGCGGCTGCCGCCCGCCTACGGCAAGGCCTTCAATTTCAAGAAGAACGCCAGCATCCACATCTACCTCCTGCCGTTCCTGGAGCAGAACAACCTGTTCCAGCAATACCTGCAGCAGGGCGGTGGCGGCGACCTGGACAAGGCGGTGATCCCGACCTACCTGGCGCCGCTGGACAAGACGAACCCGGACCCGGCGAAGGGCATCCAGAACTTCGCGGCGAACCTGCGCGTCTTCGGCGATACGAAGACGAAGTACGACGCCGCGGTGCCGCTGGCCGACACGATGGACTCCGAGGCGCGTATCCCGCAGACGTTCACGGACGGCACGTCGAACACGGTTGTTTTCGCGACGAAGTACGGCGTGTGCGGCAAGGGAGGCAGCCACTACGCCTCGCCGCCGAAGTCGGACACGGCCGCGTTCTTCGGCCAGAACCCGGCGAAGGTGAAGGCCTCCCCCAGCGATCCCAAGGCGACGTTCCAGGACCGGCCCAGCAAGAAGCAATGCCTGTGCGTGCCGCTGATGGCGCAGAGCTATGAGGAAGAGGGCCTGCTGGTCGGGATGGCCGACGGCAGCGCCCGGAGGGTGAGTCCGCGCGTCAGCCCGGAGACGTGGAACGCGGCGCTGCACCCCAGCGACGGGATGGTCCTCGGCGCAGACTGGTAG
>JBBRPS010000512.1:0-7482 GCA_038227745.1 Gemmatales bacterium
AGGCGATCCTGCAGGTGCGGGCGGACCACCTGAGCGAGGACCAGCCGCTGGAGGCGTTCTGGCAGCGCCGGCAGGCGGCGGCCACGGGCCAGCGCCCTTACCGCCGTGCCGGCTGATTACGAACCATGTCGTGCGCCCGGGTCCCTCGCTGGCGCTTCGGGCTTGTGTGAGGATCTTTCGTGCCGCAGTAATATCCGTTCGTCACCAGCGATCCGACGCTCGGCCTGGTCGGGCTGATGCCGTACTTGCCGCTCACCCTCAGCCGGGATCAGCACCGCTCGCGGGCCATGTTTGAGATCCGGCCCAAATAGCCGGTCCAACAACCATCCCCCGGCACAGTTGCCACTCGCGTGTTCCGCGCGGATGCATTTCCTCCGCCCGCCCCGATAAAGCCATGCTGGCTTCCGCTGTCGTCGTGACGCCCGCGTCTCGCTCTGAAAATCCCGTCGCGCTTCGTGGCCCCGTCCTCCGTGCCGACTATAACGTCTGGCAAACCGCCGAGGGCACGAACATGGCACACGGTTTCACTCTGGCGCGGTGCCTCGTCGTCGGGCTGGCCCTGCTGGCCCCGACTCCCGCCGCCCACGCGCAGACCACCTACCGCGCCGGCGTGGCGCGAATCGACATCACGCCGCCGGGGCCGATCCGGATGGCGGGCTACGGCAACCGCAACAAGCCGTCCGAAGGGGTGGACGACAAACTCCACGCCCGCGCCCTGGTCCTGCAGCACGGACAGGACGCCCCCCTGCTCCTCGTCACGGCGGAGATCATCGGCTTCCCGCGCACCGTAGCCGAGGAGATCGCGGAGCGGCTGGGCAAGAAGTTCCACCTGCCGCGAGAGAACGTCCTCCTCGTCGCCAGCCACACGCACACCGGCCCGGTCATCGGCAAGAACCTCAAGGGCATGTTCGACCTCAAGGACAGGGACGCCCGGGCGGTCGCGGACTACGCCGATCTCCTTATCGATCGGGTGGTGGCCGCGGCCTCCGAGGCGCTGGCGAAGACGAAGCCGGTCCGGCTGTCCTTCGGCCGCGGGCGGGCCACCTTCGCCGCCAACCGCCGCGTCTTCCGTCCCAACGGCGTCGCCTTCGGCGTCAACCCGGACGGCCCCGTGAATTGGGAGGTGCCGGTGCTGCGCGTCGATGACCTCAAGGGGAAGGCCGTGGCGATTCTCTTCGGGTACGCCTGCCACTGCACGACCCTGGGCGGCGATCACTACCGGCTGGGCGGCGACTGGGCGGGCTACGCGCAGGACTACCTCGAGCGGGCACACCCGGAGGCGGTGGCGCTGTTCGTGACCGGCTGCGGCGGCGACGCCAACCCCGAGCCGCGCGGCAAGCTCGAGCTCGCGCGCCAGCACGGCCTGGAGATGGCCGGCGCCGTCGGCCGTGTGCTGCGGAGCCCCCGGACCGCCGTGGAGGGGCCGATCAAGGCGGTGCTGGAGCGTGTGGAACTGCCCTTCGCCGCGCCGCCGTCGCGCGCCGAGTTCGAGAAGCGCCTCGAGGACCGCAATGTCTTCGTGCAGCGCCACGCCCGCAGGCAGTTGGAGGTGCTGGACCGCGGCGAGAAGCTGCCGGCGAGCTACCCCTGCCCGGTGCAGGTCTGGCAATTCGGGAAGGATTTGACGCTCGTGGCGCTGGGGGGCGAGGTGGTGGTCGACTACGCCCTGCGGCTCAAGCGCGAACTGAAGGGGACGAACCTCTGGGTGGCCGCCTACGCGAATGACGTGTTCGCCTACGTCCCCTCGGCCCGGATCCTCCTGGAAGGGGGTTACGAGGCGGACTTCAACCTGATCTACTACGGCCTGCCGGGGCGTTTCCGCAACGACGTGGAGGAGGTCCTGGTCAAGCAGATCCATTCGCTGGTGAAGAAGGCCCGCTGACCGTTCCGCTGCGTGCAACTTCGCGCGCTTCGCCAGGTCGCACGCGGCAAGGACGCCATCCGCTACTGTTCTTCGCCGTGGTGTGAGTTATACTGAACCGGGGGCACGACCGCGGCCCTCCACGCCGCTGACCTCACCTTTTGCCCGTCGTGCCCAGCGCGTGGCGTTCTCGACCATCGCCCAAAGAGACTTTGGCACGGTTCTTGCACCGGATAGCAGGGGTCGTATCCTTCTTGTAGCCCGCGGAGCGGGCGGCCGGAGTGAAGTAGCTGTAGCCCGAGGAGCCGTGGCCTCATGCCAACGGACATTCCGCCCCAGGATAGTCGCCGTTACGTCTGCGTGGGCAGATACCGGGTGCTCGCGCACATCGCCACGGGCGGGATGGGGGCGGTCTATCGGGCGCTCGACCCCGAGACCGGCCGGGCGGTGGCCCTGAAGGTCCTCCCCCCGGACCTGGTGGCCGGCAAGGCGAACCTCGTCGAGCGCTTCCGCCGCGAGGCGCAGGCCGGCGCCCGCCTCCGCCACGAGAACATCGTCGCGCTTCTTGAGTTCGGAGAGGCGGGCGGCACCTATTTCCTCGCCATGGAACTGGTCGAGGGGGCCAACCTGTTCGAGCACATCGAGGAGCACGGCCCGCTCGAACCCGGGGAGGCCCGGGAGGTCCTGATCCAGATGGCGCGGGCGCTCGACCACGCCCACGGCCAGGGGATCGTCCACCGCGACATCAAGCCGGCCAACATCCTGCTGGCCCGCACGGACGGGCGCCTCGTGGCCAAGCTCGCCGACATGGGCCTGGCCCGCGAGGTTCGCGACGAGGAGTTCCGCCTCACCCGCGAAGGCTGCACGGTCGGCACGATCGATTACATGTCGCCCGAGCAAGCGCGCAACAGTGTCTCGGCCGACACCCGCAGCGACATCTATTCGCTCGGCTGCACCTTCTTCCACATGCTCGCGGGCGTGCCGCCCTTCCACGAGGGCTCGCTGCCGGAGCGCATCTATCAGCACGCCGACGCCGCGCCGCCCGATATTCGGGAGTTCAGCCCGGGGGTGTCGGCGGACCTCGTCCGCGTGCTCGGCCGGATGCTCGCCAAGAATCCGGACGACCGCTACCAGACGCCCGCCGAGTTGCTCGACGACCTGCTGCCGCGGCCGCAGGCCGCGCGCCCGGAGCGGAAGGCGGCCCGTCCTTTCACGCCGCGACCCCGGCCGACCCCTTCCACCGACCTTCCCAAACCGACGTCCGCGGCCGCACCGGACGTTGACGAAGAGGGCCGTGCGCCGACGCCCAGGCCGTCGCGGGCCGAGCGCGTCGGCCCAGTTGCCCGGGGGGACGCGCGCGTCGCCGCTGGGCAGTTCGAGTGGGCCAGGGAACAGGTCCTGCGGGGCAACCGGACCTACGCGGTCGAGTTGCTGTTGGCGTGCTGCCGGCTCGACCCGGCCAACCTCGAGTACCACCAGGCGCTGCGGCTGGCCCCGAAAGGGAAATCAGCACGCGACCGCACCGGCTGGCTGGACCGGGTGCGCGGCTTCGCCTCCTGGGTGAAGCTCAAGCTCGCGCGCCGGTTCGGGAACCACTTGCAGGTGCTGGCGCGCGGCGCGGAGGTACTGGCCCGCAGCCCCGAAGACCTCGACACCCAGATCGACATGGCGGCAGCGGCGGCGGCTCTGGGGCTCGGCGAACTGACGCTGTGGCTGCTGGAGCAGGCTCGCGCGCAGGACAACTCCAGCCCCGCCGTCAACCGGGCGCTCGGCCGCTATCACGAGGGCCGCAACGACTACGAGCAGGCCATCGCGCACTGGGAGCGCGTCGCGAAGGCGGTCCCGGGCGACCGGGAGGCCGCCGCGAAGTTCCGCGACCTGGCCGCCCTGCGGACGGTGGAGCAGAACCGCAACCGCCAGAAGAGCGAGCGCGGCGACATCGGCGGCACGCGCCGCTCGGTCACCAGCCCCTGAAACAGCGCGCCGGGCGTGAGCCCCCGGCTCGCCGCACAGCTCCCGCCTTTCCTCCCTCAATCCAGCTTCAGATCGATGACCGGGTTGTCCGCTGTCACCTCCACCGTGAGCGGCTTGGCCGCCTTCTTGCCGTACTTCTCCAGGATCTTCTGCATCTCCGGGTGGAGCTTGAGCGTACCGCGCTGCAGCGCCAGCTCCTCCTTCGGACTGGACGGCCGGATCTCGACCCACACCTTGTGGGGGCCGACGACGGCACCGTCGCGGTCCTTTTCGTAGTGCAGGGTGTAGTGTCCGTCCTGGTCCGTGACGCCCCAGCTCGGCCGGCCCTTGTGCGGCATGAAGTTCAGGAACAGTTTGTTGACAGGCTTGTCGCCGCGCGTCACCGTCCCCGTGACCGGCACGACCTCCGGCCCGCTCGAACCGCAGCCGGCTGCGAGGAAGGAGAACGTGCAGACAAAGACAAGCACGACCTGGAATCCGCGGAGAGGCATCGGAAGCTCACTGTGGTGTCAGTCGCCGGAGAGAGAAGCGCCGCCGCCCGGCTGCCAAAGGTCCTCAAGTCAGGCTGTCCAGCCTGACACTGCCAGCAAGAGTCAGGCTGGACAGCTCGACCCACGGCGGGCTGTCCGCCGGGCTCAGAAATCCGGCTCGGCGGTCTCGTTCCCCCTGCGCGTGAACAGGGCCCGGTACAGGGTGAAGTCAATGCTATTGGTCACGAAGCCGACGCGGCCATCGCACATGGCGGCGAGGACGCCGCCGATGTGCCCGCCGTGCGCGGCGCGGTTGTTGAACGCCGTGCTGTTGGGCGGCGTGTCGCCGGTGACGTAGCCCTGCGACGGGTGGTGGACCCAGAGGAACTGGTTGGTGCCATCACCCACTCCCGTCCAGCTCCGGTTGGCGGTGTGGGCGAACTCCATGAACAGGAAAGTGTTGCTGGTGCCATCGACGATGTCGGCGAAGCGGATCTTGCTGTTGAGGAAGGCAACGCCGTCCTGGCCGTTCTGGGTGCGCTCCGGGCAGCACCTGCTGTTGGTGCCGCCGTTGATCCCGTAATCCTTGTAGGGCGTCCCCGGGTACTTCGCCGTGTTGGCGACCGACGGGCAGGAGAAGATGGGGGGCATGTTCATGGCCGCGAAGGCGTTGGGGGACCCGGGGTTGCCCGGCCCGCGGTCCGAAGTGGCGCCGGTGCCGCCGCCCAACTCCTCCGGGACGTTCAGGGCGTACGCCGGCTTGGTGAAGTCGATCTTGCGGAAAAGGGGGTCCTGTTCGAGGTACGGCAGCACGACCGCGGCCCAGCTGATGTGACCCCACGGAATGCCGTTGCCGTACGTCGGGTCACCGGGGGTGAAAGGCCCGCCGGCGCTATTGGGGTTGTTCGGATCGACGCTGCCGGGCGGCAGACGCTTGTAGACGCCGTGGTAGTTGTGCGCGGCCAGGGCGAGCTGCTTGAGGTTGTTGGCGCACTGGGCGCGCGCGGCGGCCTCACGGACCTTCTGGACGGCGGGGAGGAGCAGGCCGATGAGGATGGCGATGATGGCGATCACCACCAGCAGCTCGATCAGCGTGAACGCCGACCGCTGCTGCCGTCGAGAGAGGATCATACGCACCCCCGAAAGACGTATAAGGGAACGGCTCAGGACACTCGGAATCGGCGGACGGAAAAAGAGACAAGGTTAATCTACGAGTCTAACCGCCGGGCGGCCGGGTGTCCATGACAAGACGAGCGTGGCCGCCGGATCCGCACACGGCCTCTGCCGCGCACGGGCCGCGGAAGAAAGGAGCGGGAAAGTGATTGACACGTGCAGCGGGCTGTGGTAATTTTCTCCAAACCTCCCAGACTGCCTACCCGCCACGCCTGCGGGGCTTCGCCCCGCGGGTGAGAAAGGAGACCCGATGCCCCTCGCGTGCTTCTGCCCTCTAACACTCGCAGGCACCACGACCGATCCCGACTCAGGGGAGACGCTCTACAACTGGAACGGTTACCACTGTGTGCAGTCGGGACCGCAATCGACCATCAAAATGTACGACACGGTAAGCTTCACCGATGCGAACATCACGGGGGTGAACGAGATAGCCCCTTGCAGCCTTAGCCAGATAGGTTGTCCCCAGGCCTTCACGGCGACGAAGGCGGGGGCGTCCCGTGGGCGTCTCGTCCAGGTGTACGAACGGGGCGTCCCCAACCCCAGGAGCCCCTTCGGCGCCCCGGACGAGCCTGCGCGGGAGTGCTGCCTCCTCGGGGAATACACGGCGGATTTCCTTCTCTCCTGCCCGCCGATTCAGCGGGTCAGGCTCATTGTGGCCGCCGACGAGAAGCTGTCCCCGCACGTGTACCGGAGCGCTTACGCGGTGCATCCGAGTAGTCCGCGGTCGCCCTTCTTCACCCCGCACTTCTCGCAGTCCGCGGGGTGGGTCACCGTGGAGAACCAGCCCCACGCCACTTACATCACCATCAAGGAGCTGGGGACTTTTTGCCTGGTGACCCGGAGCCTCAGCCGCGCACAAATGGCCGTGGAGGAGAAGGAAGGCCGCCCGCCGACGGATGAGGAAGACGCGACGGAGCGGAAGGAGGCCGCCCCGCCCCGCCGCGAGAAATAACGCCCGGTCGGGATGCCTTTAGTCCATAAAGCGAGGACTGGAGCTGCAGGCGCAGCGGAAGCCCACGGTCGCGTAAGCCCTGTCCGCCTGCAGCGAGCAACGCCCGCGCGGGCCGAACTCCAGTTCCCGGGCGATCGGCTGCCGGTGGACGGCGGAGACGGGGATGCCCCGCACCTCGCGCGTGAAACGGAAGGTGGCGAAAAACTGCTCTCCCCCCCCCTGGGTCCGCAAGATCGAGGGGTGGATCTCCTTGACGTAGGGCACGAGGTGGCCGTCCGTCCACTCCCCCGCGTTGGAGAACAACCCGTAGATCTTGGCCGGGGTGCAATCGAACTCGGGCTTGCCGACCGGGCCAGCGCGCCACTTCACGTCAAGGCTCCGGCCCTCCTCGTTGCCCCAGGGATAGTCGCGTGTACCCCCCGCCGTGGCGGCGTACTCGTACTCCGCCGCCGTCGGCAGCCGCTTGCCGACCCGCTCGGCGAACTCCCGCGCCCGGTGGAAGGTCACGAAGGTGACGGCGTAGCGGTCGAGGTCGGGCGGAGCCGGATTGTAGTGCGCCTTCAGCGCGCTCGGGAGGTACTCCATCCCCTTCTCGTATTCCCCCACGGTGACCTCCGTCACGTCGAGGTAGAACGGGCGGACTTCCTCGGCGTGACCGGGGTAGGGGAGTTGGGTGCGCCACGACTTGCCGCCCCGCCCGTCGGCGCCCATGACGAACCGCCCGCCGCGCAGGGAGACCATCCGCCCCCGGACGTCCTGGACGGAGACGATCGTCACGGTCGGCAGTTCCACCTCGGAGGAGTTCGGCAGCTGGCGCCAACGGTTATGGGGGGAGAGGCCCGGGGACTGGTCGGCGCCGGGGACGGTGCGGTACACCTCATGAAAGCCATGCCCGGGGAGGTTCACCACCATCACAGGGTAATCGCATCTAAACGCCAGTACATTGTTGGCAGAGGGGTTGATTTTGACAAGGGCCACGCGAATGATTCTCCTCGGACTGACCTGGTTCACAGAGGAGAAATGCCATGGCCGAGCAAGCATCGCTGCCCTTC
>JBBRPS010000513.1:0-7480 GCA_038227745.1 Gemmatales bacterium
CAGGGCGTGGTTGAAGGTGATGGCGTTGCGTCCGTTCTGCTTGCGGACGTGGACCGTCGAGACGTTCGGGATGTTCGAGTTGAAGTGGTTGGCGAAGATGGAGTCGTTGACGACGGCGGTCGTCGGTGTCGGGGCAAAGCCGTTGGTGAGGCCATCGTTGATCAGCAGCAGAGCCTGGCCGAAGGCGAGGTTGGGGCCGATGACGTTGCCGGAGAAGGTAACGTGGGTGAAGGTGACGTTGACGCCCTGCTCCCACACGCCGCCGCCGCCGCCGCCGATCGAGAAATCCCCCTGGCCGCCGAAACGCACCTGGTTGTCGGCGATGAGGCTGTTGGTGATGAGGACGGTGTTGCGGTCGCCCGGCTTGATGGCGACGAGGTACAGGCCGCCGCCGCCCGGCGAGCCGGCCAGGCGGGTGCCGTTGCCGCTCTGCGAGACGTTGTTGACGATCTGGACGCGGTTGAGCGTCAGATCGTCGCCGTCGGTGGCGATGGCGCCGCCGCCGGACAGGCCGCCGTCCTGGCCGTTGCCGCCGCGGGCCAGGTTGTTGCGGATATCCACGTCGGTCATGGTGACGTTGGAGTCCTCAATGAGGAAGGCGCCTGCCTCGCCGCTGCCGGCCTGGCCGGCGGCGTCGCCGCCGACCGCGCCGTTGTTGTAGGCGGCGACGTGCTGGAACGTGGCAGTGCTATTGATCTGGATGGCGGCCGCCCCGGCCAGGCCGTCCGCGGTCCGCCGCTGCAGGCCGCCCGAGATGCCGCCCGGGTCCATGGTCATGCCGGCGCCGGGGGAACTGCCGGCGATGCTGCGGTCGTTGACGAAGACGAGGTTGGTGCCGGTGATGTTCGAGTGGTCGCTGTGGATGGCGCCGCCGACCGCGTCGCCGCCGCGGATCGCCCCCTTGCCGCCGGCCGCCTCGTTGTTGTTGAACGAGACCTGATCCATGACCAGGCTCGGCACGAAGCGCAGGGCGAGGGCGGCGCCGGCCCCGGCACCGCCGACGCCCGGCGTTTGCCCCGGCTCGGCGGCCGGCAGCGTCGTGGTGTCGAAGCCGTCGGCCCGGTTGCTGAAGAAGTTCATGTTCCGCAGGGTGAACGTCCCGGGGGTGGCGCTGTTGGCGCGGGCGGAGTCGTTGAGCCACATGGCGCCGCCGAACGCGAAGATGCGGTCGTTGCCGGCGTTGATGTCGAGGTTCCGCTCCGCCTTGGCGGCACAGGCCTGGATCGTGAAGCCTTCCATGTCGAAGCTCACGTCCACCTGGTTCGCCAGGACGTAGACGCCGCGCAGCGCGGCGCCGCCGTCGAGGATCGTGTGGTTCGCGGCCGGGTCGAGGGCGGTGAAGCTGTTGTTGAAGCCGCCGCGGATGGTCAGGGACTTGTCGTAGACCATGACGACGGCAGGGTTGATGCGCAGGGGTGCGGACAGCTGGTCGGCGGCGGGGTTGTAGCCGTACGTGCCCTGGGCGACGTGGATGCGGTCGCCGCTCTGCGCCACATCGACCGCGAACTGGATGCTGCGGAACGGGTTGGCCTGCGCGCCGGCGCCGGCGGCGTCCTGCCCGAGGGTCGAGACGAAGTAGTTGGTCGGCACCAGGCGGTCCTCGAGCGCCTCCAGCAGCAGCCGTGCCCCGCGTCTCCGCGCGCACGCCACCCGCCCGCCCTGCCCCGCCTTGCCGATGATGCTCCGCCACATGTGCCTGAAGACCATGGTCTCTTCTCCTCGTATCTCAAAAGGTGTCAAAATCGTGGAACGCAAGCCGAGGCGCGCACAACGTCCGGGGCCGTGCATGGGTTTCCCCTCCCCACGCCTGGCACGGCGGGGTACGCACAGCGGACGTGTAGACCGAAGCGCTGCGGCTTGCGGACGTGCTCGTGACCGACCCTGGGGGCGGTCAGGACGGCTCTTCCTCAGACAACCGGAGTAATGGGTGCCGCGCTCGCTAGCATTGAGAGTGCCAGTGTCCGTTGGCAGCGCGGGACGTCCTTGATGCGGTGGGAAGCCTCTCCTCTCCGAACCTGGATTCCACACGGAACCCCGGAACCTCAGTGTAGATTAGCAGATTCCTGGCAGTTTGGGCAAGTTTAACCTCCTTCTGCATGTCGTGCGGATTGGACGGGCGGCCACACAATCGGCGCGTTCGGCAGGAACGGCGGACGGATGTTCGGGTCGTGCCGAGGATGCCGTCAACCGCCGCCCCCGCGGGCGTGGGACGGGCGGCGAAACCAACCTCTTCCGTAGCGATACCCGCGCTACCCGCGTCCGGTTTCGCCCGTTCGGCGCTCAACCGCGCCGCCACCGAAACAGGCCGCAAGCGGCGCAGACGGAACCGGGAGGCTACTCCCACTCGATCGTCGCGGGTGGCTTGCTGCTGATGTCGTACACCACGCGGTTGACGCCCGCGACGCAGTTGATGATCCGCGTCGAGATCTTCGCCAGCAGCTCGTAGGGAAGGTGGGACCAGTCCGCCGTCATGAAGTCGTCCGTCTGCACCGCCCGCAGCGCGATCACGTTCTCGTACGTCCGCCCGTCGCCCATCACGCCGACCGACTGGATCGGCAGCAGCACCGCGAACGCCTGCGCCGTCTGCCGGTACCAGCCCGCCTGCTTCAGCTCGTCGAGGAGGATCGTGTCGGCCTGGCGCAGCGTCTCCAGCCGGGGGGCGGTGATCGGGCCGAGACAGCGCACCGCCAGCCCGGGGCCGGGGAACGGGTGCCGCCAGACCGTCTGCTCCGGCAGCCCCATCTCGAGGCCGAGGCGGCGCACCTCGTCCTTGAACAGGTCGCGCAGCGGCTCGATCAGGTCGAAGCCCAGCTCCTTGGGCAGGCCGCCGACGTTGTGGTGCGTCTTGATCGTGGCCGACGGGCCGTCCACCGCGGCGCCGCTCTCGATCACGTCGGGGTACAGCGTGCCCTGGGCGAGGAAGCGCGCGTTCTCGATGTGGCGGGCCTCGTCCTTGAAGACGTCGATGAAGACGTGGCCGATGATGCGCCGTTTCTCCTGCGGGTCGGTCACGCCGGCCAGGGCCTTGAGGAAGCGCTCGCGCGCGTCCACGACGTGCAGGTCGGCGTGGAAGTTGTCGCGGAACGTCTGGCGGACCGCGTCGGACTCGCCCTGGCGCAGCAGGCCGTTGTCCACGAAGATGCACGCGACCTGCGGCCCGACGGCGCGGAGCAGCAGCGCCGCCGTCACCGACGAATCGACGCCGCCCGACAGGCCGCAGATGACGCGGTGGTCGCCGATCTTCCGCCGCAGCTCCGCGACGCTCTGCTCGATGAACGACTCCAACTGCCACGTGCCCCGGCAGCCGCACACGGCGTAGAGGAAGTTGTGCAGGATCTGGCTGCCGTACGGCGTGTGACTGACCTCGGGGTGGAACTGCAGGCCGTAGACGGGGCGGCTGCGGTGGCGGACGGCGGCGACGGGGCAGGTGTCGGTCGAGGCGAGCGGCACGAACTCGCCGTTGACCGTCTGGACCTGGTCGCCGTGGCTCATCCAGACGATCGTTTCCTCCGGCACGCCGGCGAACAGGCCGTCGGCCACCTGGACGCGGCAGTGCGCGCGGCCGAACTCGCGGCTGGCCGCGGGGTGGACCTCGCCGCCGAGGGCCTGGCAGGCGAGCTGCATTCCGTAGCAGATGCCGAGGATCGGGACGCCGAGGTCGAACAGGGCCGGGTCGCAGCGCGGGGCGTTGGGGACGTAGACGCTGGCGGGGCCGCCGGAGAAGATCAGGCCGCGCGGCTGCAGGGCCGCCACGCGCTCGGCGGGCAGGTCGTGGCGGACGAGCTGGCAGAAGACCTTTTGCTCGCGCACCCGTCGGGCGATGAGCTGGCCGTACTGCGAGCCGAAGTCAAAGACGAGGACTCGTTCACTTTCGTGCAACGGCGTTGTCTCCCACCGGGGTTTCTTTGTCGGAAAAGTTGGCGAACAGTTCGTCCAGGGCGGCCTCGTCGTCGATATGGCCGTTGCTGACGAAGCGCTCGACCTCGACCTGGACCTCGTCCCCGTAATCGACGAACTCGATCTCCCAGCGCTGGCCGGGAACGCGGACGTCGATCATGAGGGCGTCGTAACGGCCCTGCCGTACCTGATAGTAGATTTTCGCCTCCCGCAAGCGGCTGAGCAGCTCCAGGAGCTGGCCGTATGTATCCTTCATTTGTCGAACTCTCCAGAACTCAAGAGCTTCTTGAAGGTCTTGTAGCCGGGGATTCGTCGCCTCGCCCGATCCTGGATTTCCTCCCAGGTCAGGTGCATGATCTCGTCCCAGCTAGGCGAACCTGGGTCGAGCGGGGCCTGCTTGATCCCGCCCTTCTTCCCCTTGAGGATTTCCACGACGGTCTTGCCGGCGTTCTCGGACATTCAACTTTTCCCCAGTTCGGTCGCGCGGCGTGTCGCCGCCTCGACGGCGTCCATCAGGGCGGCGCGGACGCCGCCGCGCTCCAGGGCGTGCAGGCCGGCGATCGTCGTGCCGCCCGGGCTGGCCACCATGTCCTTCAGGGCGCCGGTGTGCAGCCCCGTCTCGAGCACCATGCGCGCCGCGCCAAGCACTGTCTGCGCCGCCAGCACCGTGGCGATGTCGCGCGGCAGGCCCACCTTTACCCCGCCGTCGCTCAGGGCCTCGATCATCACGTAGACGAACGCCGGGCCACTGCCACTCAGCCCCGTCACCGCGTCGAGGAGTTTTTCCGGCACGCGGAAGGCGCGGCCGACCGCGTTCAGCAGGCGGTCCACCAGCTGAACGTCTTCCGGGGTCGCGGTCGGGCCGGGGGCGTAGGCCGAGGCGCTCGCCCCCAGGAGGCAGGGCGTGTTCGGCATGACGCGCACCAGCCGCCGGTCCGGCCCCAGGCCGTCGGTGAGCTGCTTGAGCGTGGCGCCGGCGACGATCGAGACGACGAGGTGGCGCGGGGTGACGGTCGCGCGGATCTCGTTCAGGACGGCCGCCAGGTTCTGCGGCTTGACGGCGAGGACGAGGACGTCGCTCTTGGCGACGACGGCGCGGTTGTCGCTGACCGCGTGCAGGCCGCCCGTCGCCTGCTGGTAGGCCTCGCGGGCCTGGGGCAGCGGGTCGGCGGCCATGAGGCTGTCGGGCGCCGCGAGCTTCGCCGTCAGCCAGCCGCGCGCCAGCGCCGTGGCCATTTTGCCCGCTCCGAGGAAGCCGATCCGTGGGCTGTCAGTGTTCGCCATGAGTTCTCGCCGCGTTCGTGGTGCCGCGGGCGCCTCCCGTTGGCGTTTGCCGCCCTGGCGCCGCGTCGGACATGCCCTCTAGTGTACACGAAGGCCGGACGCCCGGTAAATGCTGCCCTGGGCGCCGACACTGCCCGGAGGCGGTGGCGCGCGTAGAATGGCCCCGAGCGTTTCAGGGATTCAAGTGCGGCGGAGGACAGCAATGACGATCAGCGCACCGGAGTGGTTGACGAAGCGCGGCGGCACGCTGCGGCCCGGCGGCGACGCCCGCGTCTGGTTCGTCGTGTTCCGAGGGGAGCCCCAGTACAAGCTGACACCGGTGCCGGTGGACGGCAAGTTTGGCTGCGCCGTCATGCAGACGATCAACGGCAAGCGGATCGAGAGCGCCACAAGGGCCGACACGCCCGAGGAGGCGCTGCGCGGCGGTCTCGAGGATTTGCGGAAGGCGCTCGGGTGGTGACGCAGGCCGCAGGACCCAGCAGGCAGGGGGCCGAGTGGCTGGCTTGCCGTTTCGCGCTCCCCTCAACCCGCTTGACGCTGCTCCCGCCTTATCCCCAAGTCCTCTCGCCGGCGAGGAGAGGTGATCGCGAAACTGGAAGCGGCCGGAAACCGTTCCAGGGCCGAACGCCTTCAAACCTTGTAGGCTCACGAGGAGCCTTCTTTACGATCTCGTTCCGCGTATCCGTGTCCCGGCGCTTCGGAGAAGTATCCCCGATCGGCGACCCGACCGCGGATTGCCGGACAGCCAACCCCTGCTAACCGTCTCTTGAGGCCCCTGCCATGTTCAACCCACCGCCCCCCGACCCCCACGAAGAGGCGAGACGGAAGACCCAGGCCCACGATGAGGCGCCGGGCCCTGGCAGAGCGAGCGAACGCTCCGCGCCCGAGCAGCACCCAACCGCTACCGATCAGGGTGAGACGTTCCGGATTATCGGCATCGAGGGAATGAGCCGCAAGCAGATCGCCGACGAGGTGGCGCGCGGCGGAAGGTTCGTGATCTTCCGCTACTGCATCTCGGTGATCGCCTTCACCGTCTACAATGCCTCCGACGTGTACTTCGTCCGCGCCGGCGAGGACGCCGGAAGGTACAGCGGCCGCTTCTCGATGCTCTCGTCGTTGTTCGGCTGGTGGGGCATCCCGTGGGGGCCGATCCGGACGTTCCAGGCGCTGGCGGCGAACTCGAAGGGCGGCGAGGATGTTACCGTGGAAGTCCTGGCGAGCCTCGGGGCGGGCGGCGGCCCAACTGGGGCGAGCAGACAGCCACAGCCGAGGGCGAAGAAACGCCGGCGACAGCGGAGCACGGATGACTACGGCACCGGGGAGTGAAGGACCTCGGGGGCGGATCCCCCGGCTCAGACATCGACCCAGCCACCCGGTTCGAGCACCACGGGCTGGGCGCTCGTCTCCTTCTTTACGCGGGCGGCCCACGCCGCGGCGTCCTGGGCGATCAGGTCCCACGTGTTGTAATGGATCGGCAGCACCTTCTTCGGCTGCACCAGCTTGACCGCGCGCAGGGCGTCGTCCGGTCCCATCGTGTAATTATCGCCGAGCGGCAGGATCGCGAGATCGATCCCCTCCTCGCCGATCAGCTTCATGTCGCCGAACAGGCCGGTGTCGGCCGCGTCGTAGATCTTCTTGCCGTCCTTCAGGTACAGCAGGAAGCCGCACGGGTTGCCGCCGTAGGTGCCGTCCGGCAGGACCGAGCCGTGGAAGGCGAGCGTCAGCTTGACGCGGCCGAAGGGGTATCCGAAGCCGCCGCCGTGCTGCTGACCGTGGACCTTCTCGACGCCCTGCTTCTTCAGCCATTCGCTGATCTCGTAGTTCGCGACCACCGTGGCGCCGGTGCGCCGCGCGATCGGGATGGTGTCGCCGAGGTGGTCACCGTGGCCGTGCGAGACGAGGATGAAGTCGGCCTGCGCCTCCTCCGCCTCGACCGCGGCCGCGGGGTTATGCGTCAGAAAGGGGTCGATCAGGATGCGCTGGCCGTCGCTCTCGATGAGCAGGCAGGCGTGGCCGAGCCAGCGGACGCGGGTTGCCATGAGTTGCTCCGGGGCTGTGGGGTTGAAGGTCCTCGGCACCACGGCGGCGGTCCCGCGCGCCGTCCCTCCCTGTCAATCAATGACCCCGGCAGGGGGGCGACAAGATTGTCTAAAGCGCGTTCGTTTAGCCGCGAGCCTCGGGCGAGCGCGAGGCCCGCGCTCGCCCGAGGCTCGCGGCTAGAGCGGTTTGCAGCGGTGTGTAGCGGTTCGTGGCCGACTCGCTCCGCGCGTCGGGGGAACGCCAATCCCCCGACGCGCGG
>JBBRPS010000514.1:0-7470 GCA_038227745.1 Gemmatales bacterium
AACGGCACGGAGGGCAGGCAAGAGGGCCTAGCGAACTCTGCCGTAGCCCCCTCCTTTTCGGCGTAAGCTGCCTCGCCGTAACCCCTTAGCCTATAACCCCTGAAAGCTGGACGATCTCGTAAGCCGGCTGGTACGGCAACCCACGCGGCGTGCCGTACCAGCCGGCTTACGCCGGCCGTTCGCCGGGCATTGCCCAATAAGGAGGAATTGACCATGACTGCCCTCTTGACGATACCCCAGCCGCGCCCCGTCGCGGCGCAGGACGCCATCGCCCTCGACAACGCCACCGTCCGCTTCGGCAACTTCACCGCCGTGGACCGCGTCAGCCTGACCGTCGCCGCCGGCGAGGTGTTCGGCCTGCTCGGTCCCAACGGCTCCGGCAAGACCACCCTCATCCGGGCGCTGTGCGGCCTGCTGCGGCTAGCGCACGGCTCGGCCCGCGTCCTCGGCCACGACGTCGCCCGCGACGCCGAACTGATCCGCTCCCGTATCGGCTACATGTCGCAGAAGTTCGCCCTGTACGAGGACCTCACCGCGAATGAGAACATGGCGTTCTACGCCGGCATCTACGGCCTGTCCGCCGCCGAGGCCCGGGCGCGCCGCGAGGAGCTGGTGCAACTCACCGGCCTGGGGCCGTACCTCGACCGCCGCGCCGGCCGCCTCTCCGGCGGCTGGAAGCAGCGCCTCGCGATGGTCTGCGCCCTGCTGCACCGGCCGCGGCTGGTCTTCCTCGACGAGCCGACCGCGGGCGTCGATCCGGTCGCCCGTCGCGACCTGTGGGACCTGCTCTTCCAGCTCGCCGCCGACGGCCTGACGCTCGTCGTGACCACGCACTACATGGACGAGGCCGAGCGCTGCGGCCGTGTCGCGTACCTCTACCTCGGCCATCTTCTGACGGTCGGCACGCCCGCCGAGCTGAAGGCGCTGCCCGCGGTGACCCCGGCCGGCACGCGCCGTCTGGAGGTCCTCGGCGCCGACCCCGCGGCGGTGCTGGCGCGGCTGCGCGGCCGGCCTGGCGTCCGCGAGGCCACCATCTTCGGCCAGGCGGTCCACGCCCTGGTGGACGCCGACCGCTCCGCGGAAGACCTCGGCCTGGCGGACATCGCGGTCCGCCCCGCCGACGCGAACCTGGAAGACGTGTTCGTCACCCTGTCGCGGGCGGAAATGGCCCGGCAGAAGTAACATTCAAGCCCACGGGTGGCACCCCGTGGGCTTTCCATAAAGAGGTGTCCCATGTCCTCGAAAGCCCTCCAGCGGACGATCACCGTGGCGCGCAAGGAACTGCTGCACATCCTCCGCGACCCGATGACGCTGTTCTTCACCCTCTTCATCCCGGTCGTCGAGCTGTTCATGCTCGGCTACGCCATCGACATGAACGTGCGGCACGTGCCCACCATTGTCCTCGACCAGGCAAAAACTCAGGACAGCCGTGCTTTCCTGCAGCGCTTCGAGAACTCGGAAGACTTCACCATCGTCGCCCGCGCGAACACCGACGCGGAACTGACGCAGGCCATCGTCGCCGGCCGGGCGCGCGTCGGTATCAAGATCCCCGCCGACTACGCGCAGCAGCTCGAGGCCGGGGAGACCGCCCAGATCCTGGTGCTCGTGGACGGCTCGGAGTCGAGCGTCGCCGCCGAGGCGGTCAACGTCAGCAACGGCCTGGCGCTGCGCGACGCCCTGGAGCGGGCCCTGGGCGACCGCACGCTGCCCGTCGAGGTCCGCCCGCGCGTGCTGTTCAACCCGGACACGCGCACCGCCAACTTCTTCATCCCCGGCCTGATGGTGATCGTCTGTCAGATGATGGCCAGCATGCTGGCGGCCACCGCCGTCGTCCGCGAGAAGGAGGCCGGCACCCTCGAACAGCTCTACATGACGCCGGTGCGCTCCACCGAGCTGATCGTCGGCAAGATGGTGCCCTACGTGGTGCTGACGTGCGCGGAGTTCTGCTTCATCGCCCTCCTGATGCGGACCGTCTTCCAGGTGCCGGTCCACGGGGCTTTCCTGACGCTGCTGGCGCTGGCCCTGCCGTTCGTGCTGGCGATGCTCGGGCTGGGGCTGTGGATCTCGACGCGGGCAAGCACGCGCGACGCGGCCATGCAGCTGGTCATCGGGACCGTGCTGCCGTCGGTGTTCCTGTCGGGCTACGTGTTCCCGCTTGAGTCGATGCCGCAGATCTTCCAGTACCTCGCGAAAATCATCCCGACGACGTGGCTGATCGATGGCTCGCGCGGCGTGATTCTGCGCGGTGCCGGCTGGGCGGAGCTGTGGCCGAACTGCCTGTGGCTGTGGGGCCTGGCCGTGGGCATGATCGCGCTGAGCGTGTCGCGCTTCCGCAAGCAGGCGGTGTGAGCGCGGCCCGCTCTCAGGCGCCACCGGACGGGCCGCGCCGCCGCCAGGCCTCGATCGCCGCCGCGTCCACGGCGGCGTCGCGGACCAGCCCCTCCTTGAGTTGCCGCAGCCGTTCCGGCGGCGCCAGCTCCAGCAGCCGCTGCATCGTCAGCACCCCTGCGGCCCGGACGACCGCCCCGTCCGCCACCTCCGCGAGGTAGACGGTACGGTCGCCGCTGTTCCAGCTCGCCTCGACGCGGCACTCCAGGAACGCCGGCGCCTCGGCCAGCACCGGCGCCCCCGTCACCCCCGGTCGGACCGCCAACCCGGCGAGCTTGTCCCCGTCGCGCCCCGACTCCAGGCCGAAGCGCCACACCCAGTCGATGTGGCTCTCCGCGAGCAGGTGCAGCGCGAAGGCGCCCGCGGCCTCGATCACCCCCCAGGTGTGGTGCCGCCGGGCGACGCCGACGACGACGCGCGGCGCGTCCGGGACGATGGACGCCTGGTTGACGAAGGTGGCGATCAGGCCGCCGCGCCGCGCCCCGGCCGCCGCGGTCAGCAGCCACAGTTCGGGGTTCAGCTGCGCAAAGACGCCGGCGATTGCTGCGGGGTCCATCGGTCGGCCCTCTCTTTCCGGATCGTGGCCGACTCGCTCCGCGAGTCGGGAAGACACCGACTCGCGGAGCGAGTCGGCCACGATACCAGAATACGCGCGCCGCAGAACCTGCACAGCCCCACGCACCCGACCCGATCTGTCCGGCCGTACACGGCGCGCGGCTCAAGATCTCCGCCCGCTCCCGCCGATATGTTTCATGCCGCTATCGGCGGCCCCCGTGCGTGGGCGCGGTACGTGACACCCGTCCACGGAAGGGGATGGCCCGGGAATACGCGAAACCGGCCGAACCCATCGACGGACGATCGGCAAGGCAGTTCAGGTCAAGTTTTCAGGCCCGGCGCGCCGCGGATGACGGAGGCAAGGCAAACTTTACGGTTGCCGCCCGTGCCTATCGATCCCGGGCCGCGGGAGGTTCCTGGGAAGGCTCCCGCCCCCCCGGGCAAAATCCACAGCAGCCGTCAAAACATTCTTGAACTTGCACTTGCGACCGATATACTGGTGATCTCCACCCACTCGGGTCGGACCGTTTCCATCGTTGAGAGGGGAAAGTGTTATGACAGGCAGTGTATCGGCGGAGTTGGATTTCATCGAAGAGTTGCGGTTGCGGCGCTGGGCCCGGGAGAACTACGTGCCCCGCGGACAGCGCAAGCACTCCTGGCACCCGGTCGTGCAGGAAGAGATGGACAAGAAGGATCTCGACGTCGGCGTCGCCGACGCCGCCCCCGCTTACGCCTGGTCTGACAGCTGAACCTCCCGTCCGCATTGGCCCGAGGTTCCAACGGCCGTCTTTCCCCCGTTGCCGCCTCGGGTTTGCTGTTGCGTAACCCAATCACGAACGTCAGGCTCCTCCCGCCTGGCCCACGGCATTGAAGCCCACCCGGGCCCCGGGTGGGCTTTTCTCTTGGAGGCCGCTCCCCATGGGCTTCTTCTCCGGGCGCGTCACCTGCACGCGCTTCCGCGTCGCCGGCCGCGCCCCGCGCTCCTTCGGCCCCGAGCACCTCGAACAGCTCGCCGCCCACGCCGTCACCCAGCAGCGCGCCGCCGCCGCCGACGGCTCCATCGCCGGCTGGGTCGCGGGCGACCACATCCTCGATACCCGCTTTGAGCTGGCCAAGAACGTCGTCAACGACACGATGCACTTCGCGCTGCGCATCGACAGCCAGAAGATCCCCGCCGACCTGCTCCGCGCCTATACGCAGGTCGAGCTGGAGGCGCTGGCGGCGACCAACCCGAGCGGCCGCCCCAGCGCCCGCCAGAAGCGCGAGGCGCGCGAGGCCGCCCGCGCCCGCCTGGAAACGGAGGCCGCCGACGGCCGCTTCCTCCGCCGCAAGGCCTACCCCGTCCTCTGGGACGCCCAGTCCAACGAGCTGCTCGTCAGCACGTCGGCGGTGAGCGTCCTCGACCGGCTGCACACCGCCTTCCAGCAGACGTTCGGCCGCGGCTTCGAGCTGAACGGGGCCGGCAAGCAGGCGTTCCTGCAGGCCGAGGGCCGCAACCAGACGCGCGGCGTGGACGACGCTACCCCCGCAGCGTTCATCCCCGGCCAGACGGTGCGCGAGGTGGCGTGGCTGCCCGATGAGACGAACCGCGACTTCCTCGGCAACGAGTTCCTGCTGTGGCTGTGGTTCGTGCTCGACACCGAGTCGGACACGCTGGAATTGTCGGACAAGTCGGAGGCGACGCTGATGCTGGCGCGGACGCTGGTGCTGGAGTGCCCGCGCGGCCAGACCGGCAAGGAGACCATCACGAGCGACGGCCCGGCCCACCTGCCGGAGGCGCGGCGGGCGATCCAGGCGGGCAAGCTGCCGCGCAAGGCGGGCTTGACGGTGGTGCGTCACGACCTGCAGTACGAGCTGACGCTGACGGCGGAGACGCTGGCGGTCAGCGGCGCCCGCCTGCCGCCGCCGGAGGCCGACGAGGACCGAGCGCGGCTGGAGGAGCGCGTGACGCAGGTGCGTCACCTGCTGGAGACGCTGGACCTGCTCTACGACGCCTTCGGGCACCGCCGATTCGGGCCGGAGTGGGGCAAGGAGCTGACGCGGATGCAGAAGTGGCTGCAGCGCGAGGAGCGCGGACGGCTGTCGCCGACGGGGTGACAACGTCCCCGACGAGCGGCGGGCTTCACGCCCGCCGTCTTCGTGGGCGACTCGCGGAGCGAGTCGCGGCCGCCGCCTTCGTGGGCGACTCGCGGAGCGAGTCGCGGCCGCCGCTCTCAGAGCGACTCGCGGAGCGAGTCGCCCACGAAAAAGGCGGGCCTGGACCTTACCGGCTCAGGTAGGGCTCGACCCAGACGGCATGGGCACCGCGGACTCCGCCGTTCGGTCGCCGAGCGGAACTGCCCAGAAATCCGACACTGCCCAGAAACTGGGCAGTGGCCGGAGGGGACGGGCCAGGCGGGCGGGAAGTGCGTTTTTGTCGTAAGCCTATGAATATGCTATGCTTGGAGAAAGTATAAGATTATTTTCTCCAAGTGGCACAGACATTGCACTTACAGGGGAGGCATGGAGAGGAAAGGAAAGCTCTCCTGAAACCAGCCAAAAGGACTTCCCTGAATCGAGCAAACAAGGCGTCGCCAACAACGTCACCGTTTCGCCCACAATGGGAACGAGAAGAGGCAGCTCCTTCGCCCATTGGAGAGAACTGGCTGAGGGGTCAAGAAGTTGTAAATCGCCCAATCGCCCATCGCCCTCATCGCTCAACGCCCAATCGCCCTGTTCGCCCATCGCCCTGACTTCTTGACCCCTCTCACCAGTTCCAGCTGCTGAGAGCCACGCAAGTCATCGCCTATCGCCCGACCCCGGGCGGGTGCCAGGTCCAGCACCCGCCCGGGTCCTTTTTTCATTCCCTCCGCCGTACTTCCACATAAAGCACGCCGACCGTCGCATCGCCCCGCGCCAGCCACGCTTCCAGCCGCCCCGGCCCGCCGGGCAGACGAACCGCCTCGAACGTTTGCCGCGTCGACTCGGCCGGCACTTCCTTCATCTGCACGACGCCGCCCAGGGAGAAGCGGGCAGTCCGCACCTTTGCCGCGCGGGCGAACAGCAGCGTCACGTCATAGGTGCCCACCCGCGCCACGTCCACCTCCCAGTGCCCCAGGCCCTTCGGCCCCCAGCTCGCGCGCGGGCCGCGCCAGTCCTGCCGGCTCAGGCGCACCGGGTCCTCCGCGGCCGACCCCAACGCGATCCGCGGCGGGTCGTAGCCGCGCGTCGCGCCGACGTCCCTGAACCAGTCCTCGTAGCCCTTGCGCAGCCGCTCCACGACCTCCGGGTGCTTGGCAGCGAGATCGTGCTGCTGGAACGGGTCCTTCTCGATGTCGGAGAGGTGGAATGTCAGTTTCTCGGGGAGCTTGCCGCCGGCGACGCCGAGGGGCTGCTCCAGACGGTAGCGCTGCGAGCGGGCGGCGAAGGCGCGGTACAGCTCCGGCCGGTCACCGCGGTGCCACTGAAAGTACAGCGTGCGGTCCGGCCAGTCCACCCGGTCCCCCTTCAGCAGCGGCCACAGGCTCTTGCCGTCGAGGACGGTCGTCGCGGGGCGCTTTACGCCGCACGCCTCCAGCACGGTCGGCGCGACGTCGATGTGGGCGGCGATGCGATCAACGGTGCGCCCCGCCGGCACCTTCCCCGGCCAGCGCACGAAGAACGGCACGCGTGTGCCGCCCTCGTGGACGCTGCCCTTGCGGCCAAGCAGGCCACTGTTGTAGCGCACCTGCTGCGGCCCGTTGTCGGTCAGGAAGATCACGATCGTGTCGTCCGCCAGCTTCAACTCTCGAAGTTTCGCCAGCAGCCGGCCGACGTTGTCGTCGATGTTCGTCACCATGCCGTAGACGCGAGCGATGGCGTCCTGGTCCGCCTTGCCGGGCAGGGGCTGGCCGATCTTCGGGAATTCGCTGTGCGCCAGGTTCATCTTGCGGTAAAGCTGGTAATACTTCTCGGGCACCTGGAGGGGAGTGTGGGGGCAGTTGAACGCCAGGTAGACGAAGAACGGCCGGTCGCGGCTGTGCGCGACGAAGCGCAGCGCCGCGTCGGTGAGGACGTCGCTGACGTAGCCCTTCGTCTTGACCTCCTTGCCGTTGTGCCTGAGCACCGGGTCGAAGTAGCCGTCGCCGCCGGGCGGGTCGGAGGGCTGGCCGATGCCGCCGCCGGCCAGGACGAGCGACTCGTGGAAGCCCTGGTCCATGGCGCGCAGCGGGTAGTGGTCGCCGAGGTGCCACTTGCCGAAGATGCCGGTGCGGTAGCCCGCCCCTGCCAGCAGCTCGGCCAGCGTCACCTCGCCGGGGTGCATCATCGACCGGCCGAGGAAGGTATCGACGACGCCGGTGCGGTAGTTGTAGCGCCCGGTCATGAGGCTGGCGCGCGTCGGCGAGCAGACCGGCGAGACATGGAAGTGGGTGAAGCGCGTACCCTGGCGAGCGAGGCGGTCGAGGTTGGGCGTGCGGATCTTCGGGTTGCCGTGGATGCCGAGGTCGCCGTGGCCCTGGTCGTCGGTCATGATGAGGATGACGTTGGGCCGCTTCGCCGGGCGGGGCT
>JBBRPS010000515.1:0-7468 GCA_038227745.1 Gemmatales bacterium
AGGAAAGCCACCCTCGGCGTCGCCCTCACCGCCCTGCTCACCGGCGCGGTCCTGTTGCCCGGCTGCAGCCGTCACGCGAACCCCTGGAAGGAACTCCCCGGCGGCTCGACGCGCGTCCTGGTATCCTTCCCGCCGCTGTATTGCTTCACGAAGGCCGTCGCCGACGACAAGGCGAAGGTCCTCAGCCTGCTCACCACCGTCGGCCCGCACGACCACAAACCGACCGCCGACGACGCCCTGGTCGCCCGTGAGGCCGACCTGTTCCTCGTCAACGGCCTGAGCCTGGACGACTTCGTCACCCGGGTCGCGAATAATTCCGGTAACCGGAGCAAGGACCTCATCCAGAAGATCGCCGAGGCGATCCCGGCCGACAAGTTGATCAAGACCGCCGACGAGCACTCCCCTCACGGCGAGAAGGGCGGACACGAGGGCCACGATCACGGCGAGTTCGACCCGCACGTCTGGCTCGGCCCAGACATGGCCGTCCTGATGGTCAACCGCATCCGCGACCTCCTCGTCGCGCAGAGCCCCACCCACAAGAAGGACTACGAGGCCAATGCCGCGGCCTACACCAGGAAGCTGCAGCAGCTGCAGACGGACGGCCTGGAGGCGCTCAAGGGCGTCAAGAACCGCAAGTTCATCACCAACCACCACTCGTTCCGCTACTTCGCCCGCGCGTTCAACCTCGAGGTGCTCGACAGCATTCAGATGCAGCCGGGCGTGCCGGTCGAGGGCCTCCAGCTGGCGAAGCTAGTCGAGCTATGTAAAAAACACCAGGTTCGCGTGATCGGCGTCGAGCCGCAGTACCCGAAGGCCGGCGCCGAGACGCTGCAGCGGAGCGTGGGCAAGGAAGTACCCGACCTGACTATCGTCGAGCTGGATCCGATCGAGACCGCGCCGCCCGACCGGCTCACCCCGGACTACTACCTCGAGCGGATCAAGGCGAACATCGACAACCTGGCGAAGCATTTGAAATGACCCAAGAGCTGGTCAGCATCCGCAACCTGCACGTCAACCTCGGCGGCAACGACATCCTCCGCGGCCTGGACGCCGACGTGGTGCGCGGCCGCATCACCGCGCTGATCGGCCTGAACGGCGCCGGCAAGACGACCCTGCTCAAGGCGCTGCTGAAGGAGATCCCCTACACCGGGACGATCAAGTTCCACTGCGGCCACGACCACAGCCACCCGACGCCGGAGCACGTCGGCTACGTGCCGCAGAAGCTGCGCATCGAGCCGAACCTGCCGCTGACGGTGCGCGACCTGCTGGCGCTGGCGCTGCAGCGGCGGCCGCTGTTCCTCGGCATCAGCGGGCGGGTGCGGCGGACCATCGAGGCGCTGATGGACCGGGTCGAGGCGCCGCGCAGTTTACTGGACCGCTACGTGGAGAAGATCTCGGGCGGGGAGCTGCAGCGCGTCCTGCTGGGGCTGGCGATCCAGCCCGAGCCGGAACTGCTGCTGCTCGACGAGCCGGCGGCGGGCATCGACTTCCACCACCAGGACAAGTTCTACGACCTGATCGCGCGGCTGAACCGCGAGCGGCACGTCACGGTCCTGCTGGTGTCGCACGACCTGAGCGTGGTCAGCGACCACGCCGGCCACATCCTGTGCCTCAAGGATGGCCGCATCCAGTGCCAGGGGGCGCCGAGCGAGATCCTGAACGGGAAGATGCTGAAGGAGACGTTCGGGATGGACACGGCGGTCTACGCGCACCGGCACGGCCAGCACCACCCGCCAATGGCCGAATGATGAATGAAACAGCGTCGGCTTGTCTTTTATTCATCCTTCATCCTTCATCCTTCATCCTTGCTAACCGTCGCGGTCCACGGGGTACAGGTAGCCGAGTTCCACCAGGCGCCGCACCACCTTCAGGAACCCGGGGGCGAGGCGGCTGACTTCCTGGCCCGCCGCCGCGGCGACCTTCCGGAGGTGGTCGCCGAGCGGCTGGTCAGCGCTGCAGGCGGCGACGAACTTGACCACGTCGCGGTCCGCGTTCCCGCCGACGGTGAGCCCGTCCTTCACCGACAGGCGCGACTCGACCGCTGCCCAGCCGCCGGCCGACAGCTCGTGCCGCAGTTCCCAGCGGAGGTTGTCCGCCGGGCGCAAGCGGCAGGCCAGCAAGTCGCGGTCGTCCTGGTATTTCCGCAGGAAGTCGGAGCGCTCGAACCGCTGCGCGATCGCCTCGCCGCACGGCCCGGCCAGCGCCGGCAGCGGGCCCCACTCGAACCAGTTCGGCCGCGCCTCCGAGCGCCGCATCGTGACGACGCCGAACCCGACCGCCTCCACTCGCTCCCGCTCGTAGTACGCCATCCATTCGTCGAACCGGTGCGCCGCCTCCTCGGGGCAGCCGGCCCGCTCGCGGATGCGGTTGAGGGCGTAGGTCGCGGCGTCCTCCGTGTGTGCGCGGAGGACCCAGGCGTCGCAGCCGGTGCCGTCGAACCAGCCGGCCAGCCGCTCCGCCCAGTCCTGGCCGGCGCGGTGGGCCCAGTTGCACACGAGCTGGCAGTAGCCGCCCTCGCGGAGCAGCCCGGCCGCCCCCTGGACGATGTCGCGGCACAGCCGATCGACCGGCCGGCCGCCGTGCGTGTGCAGCCAGCCGCCGCCCGGGCCAATGACGAAGGGCGGGTTGCAGACGATCAGGTCGAACGACTCGCCGCGGACCGGCTCGAACAGGTCGCCCTGGAGACACTCGGGCTCGGCCAGGCCGTTGAGCTGAGCGTTGAAGCGGGCCGCCTGGACGGCGCGGGGGTTGAGGTCCACGGCCCAGACGCGGCCGCAGTGCCGCGCCGCGAGCAGGGCCTGGACGCCGCAGCCGGTGCCGAGGTCCAGGGCCTGTGCGGCGGGGCGGCGGATCGTCACCTGCGCGAGCGCCCGCGAGCTGGCGGCGACCCCCATGACGGGCTCGGCCCCGGGCGGTCCCGGCCAGTCGGCCGCCACGAGCAGGCCCTGGTACGGCGTGACCTCGACCGCCGCACGGACCTCCGTCGGGCCGACGTGGAGGAGGCCGGCGTTCGCCCAGTCCTCCAGGGGTACGGGGGCTACCGCAGCGGTGGCTACCTCGGCGGGTACCGTCTGCCGGAGGAGGAACAGTCGCACCAGGACGTCCAGCGGCCTACCCGCGCGGGTGTGCCAGAGATGGTATGGCAGCGCCGGCAAGAGCTGCCGGAACAGCGGCAGTTCCGCAACCCCCAGCCGCTGCAGGACGGCCGGCTCGGTGTACCCGGCCCGGTCGAAGGCCTCGCGCACAGGGCCGAGCCCGGCCGAGGGGTTCAGGGGGGGCCGGCCGTCTTCGTGAAGCCCTGACATCTGCCGCTCCCTTGCACGAGACTTCTCCTGCCGCTCGTCTTAGCGCCGCCTCGGCCCGGCGACCTCCTCGGTCTCGATCTCGCGGGCGCGGTTGCGCTCGTCAACGAGCACGATCCGCGGCCGGTAGTCGCCTGCCACTGCGTCGTCGAGGTTGGTGAAGGTGGCGACGATGATCAGGTCGCCGGGCTGGACCAGGTGGGCCGCGGCGCCGTTGACACACGCCACGCCCGAGCCGGCCGCGCCCGCCATCGCGTACGTCCACAGCCGTCCGCCGCGCGTCACGTTCCAGACGTGGACCTGTTCGTAGGGGACGATGTCGGCCGCCCGCAGCAGGTCGGCGTCGAGCGTCAGGCTGCCCTCGTAGTCCAGGTCGGCGTGCGTGACGGTCGCTCGATGGATTTTCGATTTGAGCATGAAGCGGTTCATACCCCCATTGTACCAACCGACCGAGCTCGTTTAGCCGCTCTCAGCCGCCGCGCCCCACCGCCCGCCGCACCCCGTACCACAGGATCGCCCCGACGAACAGCACGCCCAGCGCCACCGCGACGCCCGCCCAGGCCAGCAGGTCGCGGAACAATTTCCGGTCCACATCCACCACGTCGTCGTAGCGCTGCTGCACGATCACCACGAACTCCGTGTTGCCCACGGGCGCGAAGCCGGCCAGCCAACGGCCCGCGTAGCGCGGGTCGCGCACCGCCACAGGATCCTCGTAGTTCGGATCCATCGCCGCCTCCGGGCGCAACCCCTGCCCCGGGTCGGCGAGCTGGAACTCGTCGCCGCGGCGCGGCCGGTGGACCGCCCGCAGGCGCTCGCCCGGCACCGCGATGGCGTCCGCGCCGCGGCGATACGCGGGGTGGAGGAGGATCAGGTACTCGTACACTTCCGTCGCGGGGGCGGCACCGCGCGGCGGGTTCGTGTCGCGCCGCCCGACGAGGACCGCGGTGTGCCGCTCGTCGTTGAGCTGCAGCGAGCCGAGCGTCGAGGTGGTCGTGACCGTGGCGGCGATCACGCCCAGCACCGGGGCGTTCGCCTCGGGGCCGGCATGGACTGCGGCGGAGATGGCGAACTTGTAGAGCCCCAGGTTCTCCGCACGGAACACCCGCGAGATGTGGACCGCCGACCGCGCCCTCCCCCCGGCCCGACCCAGCGCCCCGCGGAAGTAGTCGCGTCCCGAGAAGTCGCGGCCGATCAGCGTCGTGTCGTGCGGCGGCGGCGATAGCGCCTGCAGCCGACCCTTCTCGTCCAGGACGTACCAGGTGGCGAAAGGCGGCTCCTCTCCCGGCCGGGCCAACACCGCCGCGGGGTCGTCGTACTTGCCGCGGAGCTTGCCGAAGAACTGGCTCAGCCCCTGCCGGTCGCCGCGCTGCAGCGCCCCGCGCAGCTCGGGATCCGCCGCCGCCTCGACCACCGGGGCGCTGAGGCGCTCGAGCTGCCACAGGGCCGTGCTGGCCACGCCCTGGGCGGCGTAGAGGTTGCTGCGCAGCACCTCCTCCTCCAGCCGGGCAGCGCGGTCGCGAGCCACGGAGACGGCCTTGACGGTGACGGCCAGGGCCAGCACCGCCGCCGTCACCAGCGCTCCCGCCAGAGCCGGGTGGTGGCGGCACCAGCGCACCAGCCGCCCCAACCGCCCCACGGGCCGGGCCTTGATCGGCTGTCCGGTCAGCCAGCACTCCAGGTCTTTCGCCAGCGCGTCGGCCGAGCCGTAGCGCTGCGCCGGCTCCTTCTGCAGACATTTCAGACAGATGGTTTCCAGGTCGCGGTCCACGAGGCGGTTGACGGCACTCGGCCGCTCCGGCTCGCAGGTGCGGACGCGGGCCAGTATCTCCACCAGCGTATCCGCCTCGCACGGGGCGCGGCCGGTCAGCAGGGTGTACAGGATGCCGCCGAGGCCGTAGACGTCCGTCGCCGTCGTCACCAGGCCCTTCTCTCCCGAGGTCTGCTCGGGGGCCATGTAACGGGGCGTCCCCACCAGCGCTCCGGACAGGGTCAGGCTCCCGTCGCTGGTGGTGCGCTTGGCCAGGCCGAAGTCGGTCACGTGCGGCCGGCCGTCGGCGTCGCGGAGGATGTTCGACGGCTTGAGGTCGCGGTGCAGCACGCCGCGCTGGTGGGCGTGATGGACGGCCAGCGCGACGGTCAGTACCAGCCGGGCGGCGGCGGGCGGGTCGGCACGCAGGCGCTCCAGGTGGTCGGTGAGCGGCCCGCCCTCGATCAGCTTCATGCTGAAGAAGAGCTGGCCGTCGTGCTCGCCGACCTCGTAGACCGGCACGATGTTGGGGTGGTCGAGGTGGGCGACGATGGCGGCCTCGTTGCGGAAGCGCTGCACCTCCGCCTCGGAGGCCATGTCGGCGGCGCGGATCATCTTCAGCGCCACCAGGCGATCGAGGCGGACCTGGTGGGCCTTGTAGACGACGCCCATGCCGCCCCGACCCAGCTCCCCAAGGATCTCGAAGTCGCCGACGGTCCGCGGCGGCTGGGCCGGCGCGCCCGACGGGTGCGGCCCCAGGGCGCTCCGCAGTTCTTCCATCGCCGCCAGCCCCTCCAGGCACGCCGTCAGGTCGTCGGCCAGGTCGGGGTGCTGCGCCAGGCAGCTCTCCGGGTCGGGGTCGCGGCCGGCGCCGGACTCGCGGCAGTAGCCGTCCAGGACCTCCGCCAGGCGCAGGTCCACGGTTTCCTCGGGGTTTCGGGGGAGCGGTTCACTCATGGGAATTGCCCCCGGCCGCCGAGCCGTTGCCGCCCAATTCGGCGCGGAGCTTCTTCAGAGCGCGGGTCCAGAGGATGCGGACCGCCCCCGGCGTGCGGCCGAGGCGCTGGGCGATGTCGGGGAAGGCCAGCCCTTCGAGGTGCCGCAGCACGAGTACCTCGCGGTAGTCGTCAGGGAGGCGGCGCAGGGCCTCGGCGAGGACGAGCACGCGCTCCTTGCGCATGGCAGCCTGACTGGGCGAGCTCTGCGACTTCGCCCACCACTGCTCCAGGCGCGAGACGCCGTCGGCCGACGACTGCGGCGGCTCCAGGCGCTGCTCGCGCGTGGCGTCGCGCTTGGCCGCCCCGAGGTGGTGGCGGTACTGATGGATGACCTCGTGCTCGGCGATGCGCGCCAGCCAGGCGCGCCACTCCTCCTCGCAGGCGCCCTGGAACTGCGCGACGTTCTGGCTGACGCGCAGCAGCGTCTCCTGCACGAGGTCGGAACTGTCCACGCGGGCGCGCAGCCGGCCGCCGCACCGCGCGCGCACCAGCAAGCGCACGAACTCGCGGTAGCGCTCGACGAGGCACGCCAGCGCCTCGGCGTCGCCCGCCCGCGCCCGGCGGATCAGGTCTTCGATCGGGGTCAATTCGTCTGGCACGATTCACTTTCCACTCCCAACGAGGATGCCAACTGATTGTATCCCGTCCCCGCGCCCGACTCCAGAATGGGAAAGGGCCTCGGGCGTTTTTCGTTGGCCTCGGCGGCCCGGGGAGGGTTTAATCGGGAGTCGCCCATTCTCCTGGGAGGTACACTAAAATGCGACGCTGCTTGTTTCTCCCCCTCGCCCTGTTGCTGTGCGCGGCCCCGGCGGCGCGCCCCGGCGGCGACAACCCCACGCCGCCGGGCTTCACCGCGCTGTTCAACGGCAAGGACCTGACGGGCTGGAAGGCGACGGGAAACATGAAGATCTGGGGCGCCGAGAAGGGGGTGCTGTACGTCAGCGGCAGCGGCGGCGGCTGGCTGATGACGGAGAAGGAGTACGGCGATTTCGAGCTGCGCCTGGAGTACAAGATGCCGAAGGGCGGCAATAGTGGCGTCGGCATCCGTTCGCCGCTCAAGGGCGACCCGGCCTACGTCGGCATGGAGATCCAGCTCATCGACGACGAGGGTTGGCCGGGCAAGCTGGCGTCGTGGCAGCACACCGGGTCGATCTACAACGTCGTGCCGGCGTCGAAGATCGCGAACCGGCCGGTGGGCGAGTGGAACCGGATGCGGATTGTCGCCAAGGGGCGGCGCGTGCTGGTGGAGCAGAACGGCGAGAAGCTGGTGGACGCCAACCTCGACGACTACGTCAAGGAGCACGGCAAGCGCCACCCCGGCATCCTGCGGGAGTCCGGGCACGTCGGCCTGCAGAGCTACAACGTCCGCGTGGAGTTCCGCAACCTCTTCCTCAAACCGTTGTGAGCGCCGCCGTTTAGCC
>JBBRPS010000516.1:0-7464 GCA_038227745.1 Gemmatales bacterium
CGGGTGTGATCGCTCTATTCCACGCGGTTCTCGAAGAAAACGGGCGTTTTCGTTCGCCGAAGGTGTCGGAGTGGGGTTCCCGCTTCGGGGATTTTGCTGGTAAACGGCGTCTTTCCCGGCAAATACTGGTGTTGTTGCGCAACACCCGCACCGGGAAAGGACGCCGCCATGACTCACTTTACGCTCGCCACCACGCTGCTGGCAACCCCCTTCGCCCACGCCCTGCTCCCCCTGGCCAGCCAACTGCTGCCCCTGCTGCCACAACTCGGCCAACTCGTCGAGCAGTTCCGCAGCCAACCGATTACGCCCGCGACCGCAGCCGCCTTCGAGGGCGCCGTCGGCGAGCTGCACCGTCAGGCCGGCCGCGCCGTCCTGGAATGGACCTTCAACCACCTCGAGCCCGAAGAGCCTGTCCAGGCCCCGAGCCGCCTCGTCTGCGACGGCATGGCCTATCGCCGCCGCGGTAAGCACCCCAACACCCTGGCCACCCTGTGCGGACCCATCACCCTGCAACGCCTGCTCTACGAACCCTGCGAACGCGGCGAGCGCTGCCTGCACCCGCTGGAGCGGCGCCTCGGGGTCGTGGCCGGCTGCGCCAGCGCCGCCCTGGCCGAACGCGCCGGCCAGTGGGTCGCCCAGCAGCCGCAACGTGCGGTCCTGGCCATCCTGCGCCGCGACCACGACGTGTGCTGGTCCCACCAGACCCTGCGGGCGGTGGCGGCCGGTCTGCGTGACGGCCTGGAGCCGCAGCGGCACGACGCCCAGTGCCGGCGGTTGCTCGACTGGCTGCAGCAGGCACAGCAGAGCCGCGGCCGGCACCGGCCGGTGCTAGCGGTCGGCCGGGACGGCATCCACGTGCCGCTACGCCACGACGGCTACCGCGAAGGGGCCACGGCCACGCTATCGGTCTACGACCGCAGGGGTCGGCGGCTGGGCACGGTCTACCTGGGGCGCATGCCCGAGGAGGAGCAGACGACCTTGTCGGCGCCGTTGACGGCGCTGCTGACGGCGGTGCTCGCCGCCTGGCAGGGGCCGCTGCCGCGACGGGCGTACGTGACCGACGCCGGCTGGCACCCGAGTGACTACTTCCGCAGGGTGCTGCGGCGCCTGGAGAACCCGCGGCGGCCGGGGCAGCGGCTGGGCTGGGAACGCATCCTGGACTTCTACCACGCGGCGGCGTATGTGACGCGGTTGGCCGAGGCGCTGTTCGCAGACACGGCGCGGGCGTTCGGCTGGGCGCGCAAGATGCGGCGTTGGCTGAAAGGGGAGCGCGGCTTGACGCCGGTGTTACCGTCGGCGGCCTACCACCGCAACCAAAAGCGGTTGCCGGCGGCGCGGGAGAAGGCGTTCTGGAAGGCGTACCACTACCTGCAGAAGCGGCAGCGCTTCCTGCAATACGCGCGCTAGCGGCGGGAGGGGTTGCCGATCGGCAGTGGGGTGACGGAGGCGGCGTGCAAGACGGTGTTCACGCAACGGCTGAAGCAGTCGGGGATGCGCTGGGAGATCGCGGGGGGGCAGGTGGTGGTGGACCTGCGCGTGCTGTGGCTAAGTGGGGTGTGGGACGAGGCCCATCAGGCGTACCTGCACGCCCAAGAGGCAGAGTTACCCCCCACTACGCAGGGGAGCGGGAGCAAAGCCGGCGAAAATGCCGCGTAAGGGCGCCGAATGGAGCGATCACACCCCGGCGACCACGCCATTTCCATCCACATGGCGCACACCAATTATCTCACCGTCGAGAGGCCGAGCTTGCTCGCGACCACCTACTGAGGGCAGGACGGTCAATGCTCGGTCGTTTAGCCTGGCGGAGCCCAGTAAGCAGCGCCCCGCACCTCTGCCGCGGCGGCGATCACGTCGGTCCACAGCGCCGTCGAGACGTCGGCCGGCCCGATCTGCCGCAGTCGCTCCAGCCACGCATCGCAGCCCTCGCCGGTCACGATCGCCAGGGCGGCGGCGCCGACCGACGGCGCGCGGCTCATGCCCGCGCCGCAGAACACCAGCGTCGGGACGTGCGCCCGCAGCAGTCCGACGACGGTGCGGAGCGCGAGCCGCAGGCGGTCGGGGTCGTTGCCCGAGCCGTCCTCGAGCGGGATGCGGCAGTAGATCAGCTCGCGGTGGGTGACGAGCGGCGGCTCCTCCAGCGCCAGATCCACGAGCGCCGTGATGCCGGCGTTCAGCACGCCACGCAGGTCGCGCGCATCGCCGAGGTGCCCGAGCCACAGGAGATGCGGGATGACCTGGCGCATCGGAAATCCTCACTTCCTCTCGCCGATGGGCGTGATGCCCCGGGTTTCCGGCGTGCCCGGCGTCAGCACCTTCCACGACGCGCCGGTCTCGCGCATGGGGGTGAAGTCACGCGGCTCGTAGGCGATGTGCAGGTGCGGCGTCTGCAGCCGTGCGCCTCCCTGGTTCCGCGAGCGCATCGCCGCCTCCACGATCCCCGTCGTCAGCAGCGTGCGCTCGACGGGGTACGGGCTGCGGCGGTTGACGAAGTGGTCCTGGATGGCGTGAGAGAGGGCCATGAACAGGTTGCGGTTGCCCCACGGCCCGGGGTAGAAGCGCGTTGCCCGCGGCCGCGCCTCGCCGGCCACCTTCACGGCGAAGTTCCAGCGGACGCTGTTACGGCCCAACTGGAGCACGACGCCCCGGAAGCCGTCGCGGTAGCTGAGCAGGAGGGCGTGCGGCTCGACGGCCTTCTCGCCGCGGATCGGCCGGCGCAGGTCCGGCCGCTTGTTGCCGAACTCGGCGGCCATGGCCGCCTCGGCCAGCGGCAGCGACCAGCGCCCCGCGTCGGCCGCCTTCCACAGGGCATCGCCCGCGAGGAACTCCACGCTCGCCACGCCCGTCTCGCCGCCCTTGCGGAACTCGACGAACGACTGGAGCACCTCCAGGCCGTGGAAGTCGTACGACTCCACGCCGCCGCCGTGGACCGCCACCGCCTCTTCGAGCGAGGCGCCGGCGGGCAGATCGAGCGCCGGGATGCGCTGGGCGAGCGGCACGGAGCTGCCGGCCATCAGCGGGATGCCGTCGCGGCGGGCGACATCGTACATCGCGCGCGCCCAGTCCCAGCGGTAGGAGAGGTGCTTGTCGTTGAAAAACGGCACGAAGCGGCGTGCGCGGCGCATGACCGCGACTGCCTCGTCGAAGAAGCGCTTGCGCGGGTACTCCACCTGCCCGAGCTTGTTGGTCGGGTAGTCGCCGTGCTCGCCGATCGACAGCACGGCATCGACGGCCAGTCCCTTGCCGCCGAGGGTGAGGGCGTCGGCGATCGTCTTGAAGCGCGGGATCTTGAACTGTTTCGCGACCTCGTCCGACATGTCGCCTTCGGCGGCGACCTGGTCGGCGTAGAACGAAACGACCTCCACGGGCGGTTCGGTGCGGCGGCCGTTGAAGAGGTACGGGCGGAGGAACTTTTCGAGGAGGACGTGGGCGTGCGCGCGGTGGCGGAAGACGGTGTAGATGGCCGCGACACGCGGGCGCTTCCGGGGCTGCGCGGCACCGAGGTCGGAGCCGGTCAATGCCGCGGCGCCGAGCGCGGCGCCCGTTTGCAAGATTTCACGGCGTGACCAGAGGGTGCTCATCGGCTTGTCCTTTCTCAGGTGAGGAGGGACTCTCGGACCGCAGGCGGGCGGCGAGGTTCCCTCCGCGGTGTAAGGTACACAACAAGGAGGCGCCTCGCCACTCCGCGTCTCGACTTCATTTCGCCTGCCGCAGCCACCCCTCCGTGACGTCTTTCAAATCCGCATGGCCGTTGCCGCCGTCCCCGTTGCTCGCGGCGAAGTAGCGCCGCTCCAGCTCGCGGATTGACCGCAGCAGTTCTTCGCGCTGCCCCTCGGTCAGCCGCCCTTCGTGCCGGATGCGCTCCAGCAGCCCGAGCGCCGTGAAGGGCGTCAGCGGCTCGGGCAACCGCCACCGGGCCTCCGCCTGTCGCCGTGGCCGCCGCAGCAGGAGCAACGCGACAACACCGAGCGCGAGCAGGGCCACGCCGCCCCCGACAGCCCACCAGAGCCATTGCGTGCCGGCGCGGCCGTACTGCTCCTCCAGCGACACCTCCTGCACAGCCGGCACCAGGTCGGCGTCGTTGTAGCGCTGGTAGACCATCTTCGTGTCGGCACCCTTCGCCCGGCCGAAGCGGAACGTCTTCGCCGCCGCCTGACCGGGGAGTGCCTTCAGCGTCACCTGCCAGGTGCGCTCGGACGTGACCGCGATGGCGTCGCTGTCGGGGTCGAAGCGCGACACCGACACGCCCTGGTCTTCCGTCTTCGCCACCTCGAACCCCTCCGGCGCCACAGTAAGCACCTGAGGCAACTCGGGCACCAACCCCGTGGCCGTCGCCTTCACCTCCAGCAGCAGCTTGCCCTGGGCCGCCTGCCGCTCGTCCAGCACCTGCGTCACCTCCAGCTTCTGGGCGGGCCGCGGTTCGCCCTTTTCCGGCCGGGCGTCCAGCGGCAGCACCGCCGACTCGATCGGCAGGACCACGTAACCCGACGTGTCGAGGAAGTCGAGGTCGATGCGCAGCGGCGGCAGCTTGTCCACCTGCGGCCCGCGCGCCTTCAGCAGCAGGTACGCATACGGCGTGATGCGCCAGCCGTACTCCGCCGCCGCCCGTGAGTGAACTTTGTCGGTCTCGAAAGTCACCGACAGTACCTCGAAGTGTTCCTTGAGCGCCTCGGTCGCCGCCGTCTGGAAACGGTCGCGGTAGTCGGTCGTCGGCCGGCCGTAGTTGTAGGAGAAGTACGTCCCCGTGTTCTGGTTCTGCAGGTAACGGCCGAAGCCGCCCGACTCGCGCTCGATCTCGCGCGTGTGCCGCAGCAGCACGAGCACGCCAAACGGCTGCTTGTGCCCCACCGCCGCCGACCCGTCAAGCTTCGCCTCCAGTTTGATCTCCGTCACCAGGTCCTTGTAGTAGTCGAAGACCTTCTTCGCCTCGGCCGCGTCCTTGTGGTCGCCGACGATCTCGAAGCCGGCCTTGAGGTAGCGGAACTTCACCTGCGGCTTGATGGCGCTCATCCGCGTGAAGAGCTGGTTGGCAAACTTTTTGAGGTGCTTCTCCGCCGCCTCGCCGGGCAGCGCCAGGAGGGCGGCCTTCACCTTCGCCGGCTGGCGCAGGTCAGGCGTGCGCTCCTCGGTCACCTGCCCCAGGTCCACCGCGCCGAGGGCGGCGTAGAACCACTGTTCATACACCTTGGTGGACTGCTCCTCCTCGCGCAGATCCTTCACCTTCGCGGCGTAGAGCCGCGCCGCCCGCGCGAACTCCGCGTAGGCCTCCTGCCGCTTTGGGCCGAAGGTCGTGCTCTTCTCTAGCTCCTGCAGGAAGTTCAGCTCGTCGTGGATCAGCGCGGCGCGGGCCAGCACCAGCGACCAATCCGCGGGGAACTTCTTCAGCGCGTCCTCGACGGTGGCGCGCGCGACCGCGTAGCCGCGCTTGACCTCCGCCTGGATGTCCTTGGTCTTGCGGTTGGTCTTCTTGTCCTTCTGCTCGTCGGGCTTGCGCCAGACGCCGGCCAGGTTCTCGCGCATCTGCTGCGCCAGCTCCGACAGCGTCTTCGGCTTGAGGCCGCCGATCGGGCCGAACACCTTCTCGATCGCCTCCTTGCGGTACACCTCCGCGGAGCTGTGGCAGCTCGTGAACGCCTTCGCGAGCAGTTCCTCGTCCGGCTCGCCCACGGGGAGCTGGCGCAGGCGTTCGACCCAGCCGGCCAGGTCGATGAGGTTGCGCTCCTGCTTGGAGCGCGTCAGCGGAATGCCCTCGGCGCGGCGCTCGAAGCCGAACATGAACATGTACGGGTTCGTGTGGCGGCGCGAGTCGTTGGGGTCGTGATTCTTGGTCCAGACGCGCAGGAACTCCTTGACCAGCTCGCGCGCCTGGCGGGGATGGCTCTTCGCCAGCCGCTCGATATGGGGGAACGCCTTCTTCTCCTCGTCGGCCTTGAGGTGGAGTTCGCACAGGACGATGTCGAGTTTGGGGCGCAGGTCGTCGCGCACGGCGGCGAGCCAGCCTTTGCCGGGGCGCGTGGTGAGCAGGTCGGTGGTGGCGATGGGCCGCGGCTGGTTCTGGTTCTGCGGCTGCATCCGCATCTGCATCATCTCGTCGTCGAACGGGCTGAAGAAGATGTTGCCCCACGAGTCGCGGCGCAGGCGCGGCGAGGAGTGCGGCGCGAAGCGGTGCGTGAACTCGGCCTCCTTGAGCCAGACGGCGCCCAGGAGCGAGACCGTGTCGCGCCACTCCTGCGCCCGGGCGGGGGACGCCTTGAGGAGGGCCTCGATGGCCGCCTTTTGCAGTTCCAGGGTCTTGAGGCGCAGTTCTGGACTGTGCGGCTGCGTCTGCAGGCCGCGGGACGCCATCGAGCCGACGGCGGCGAGGATGGACATGCCGCGCTCGGGCCGCTTCGTGAAGCTCTGGGCGAGCCAGGCCTCGCCGAGTTCGGCCTTGAGCTTCGGGGCCAGCTCGACGGCGCGGCGGAGGGCGTCGTCGTGTTCGGAGATCAGGTCGGGCGGGGGACGGAGGGCGAGGGCGGTCTGGGTTATCTCCCACGCCTCTTCGAGGAAGGCCAGCTTGTTCTCCCGGCCGTGCTTGCTAACGAGGCGGCGGGCGAGGAGGTTCAGCGCCTCGACGTCGCCGTCGGCCTCGGCCACGTCCGGCGCGGGGAGGAAGTCGCCGATTTCCCCCGCGTGGCCGGCGCCGGCGAGGAGGCGGGCTGCCTGGCGGTAGGTCAGGGCGGCGGCGGGCTTCGCGACCTCGGTCCTGAGCCGAGCGACCGCGGTCTCGATGACCGTGCCGCCGTCGAGGCACCGCGCCAGGATGCCGGTCAGGGCGCTGAGCCCTTCCTTGTCCAGCCCGGCGGGGGCCGCGGCGGCGAGGCCGACCAGGTCGTCGGGCGAGAACTGGTTGCGCTCCGCGTACTGCATCATCGGGCCGCCGGGGCCGCCGGGGTGCATCCCAGGGGGGCCGTCCGGACCTCCCGGGCCGCCGGGGGCGGGGTCGCTCTGCAGGGAGCGCAGGAGTTGCTCGTAAGCGGCCTTCGCCTCGTCGGCGGGCAGCTTCGTGAGGTAGGCCTTGACGGCGGCCCAGTTGCCGAGGGTGACATGCCGCTGCAAGGCCGACAGTTCGGCGTCCAGCGGGTCGGCTTTCTTGGCCTTCGGGTCTTCCTTCTTCGGAGGGGCGGGCGGCTGCGGCGCCCACGTCTTGAGGATGGAGGAGGGACGGCGGTCGAAGGAGAGTTTTTTGAGCTTCTGCATCCGCTCACTCTCTTTCGGCGCGTCCTTCGCGGGCCCTTTGCCCTTGTCGCCGGCCTTCCCTTCGGCTTTCGGCTCGGGCTTGCCGGGCGACTTCTGCGCAGGGGCCGGCTCGATCTTCACGGGCGTCTGCCCCCGCCCGCTGGTCAGCGCGAGGAGTGGCGACAGGAGAACCACACAGAAAAGGGCCGGCCGTCTCATCGTGGATACCTTCGAGTTGGGGTAAACCTC
>JBBRPS010000517.1:0-7460 GCA_038227745.1 Gemmatales bacterium
AACCTGCTCAAGCTCTGGCGCTACGGCTGCGCCCCGAGTAAGAATTAAGAAATCGCAAAAGAGGCAAATAGGCGGATTGAGCGGGGCCAAGGGAAGCCCCTGGGCTAATTCTCGGACACGCTCCTAGCAGGCGACTTCATCGGCCCCAAGGTCAGCAGGAAGCCGCCCTGCCGTTTTTGCGAGCTACTGGGAGTTTTTCCGATGAGGCGGCTAGTTCTACTGTGTCCCTCATTCCCGTTGGGTAACCCGTTTCGGCGCCAGGCGTTTGCGTGACTTGTAGTGGTAGAACCGGGCTTCCTCATTCCGCTGGAGCCGCCGCGTCAGGGCAGAAAGGGGACGCAGCTCAAATAATACGAATTTGGAATTCGTATTATTTGAGCTGCGTCCCCTCTCTGCCTCTCCCCTTTCTGCCTTTCGTTCCCTTTCTGCCTCGGGCTACGTCCCCCTTCTGCCTCCTTTCTACCTATTCGAGATGCGTCCCCTTTCTGCCCCACCGGAGCCTCAGCACCGCCGACCTGGCCATCCCGGATCTGGAGGCGGGGGCGTGCGGCCTGCACGCCGCCGGCACGATCCCCGTGGATGGCGGTCCGCCGATGGGGAGTCTGGGGGCCGCGGCCGCTGGCGCCCAACGTCGCGGCGCTGCCCCTGGCGGGGACGCCAGGCCACCTGATCCTGATGGGGCCGGGAGCCGGCACGGCCCCCCAGGCGTTCGGCGGACTGCTGCCCGCGACCGGGGCCACCGACGTCGGCGGCGCCCAGCTTCACGGCGGCGGCGGGGGCCTCGTCCTGGTCGGCGGCGCGGGGGACGACCTGCGGATCGGTGGGCAGGACCGCGATGTGCTGCTCGGCGGGATGGGCGCCGCCTACCGCGAGGCCGACACCGGGCACGACCTGGTGGCGTCCGCGGACACGGACGGCGGCCACCGCGACCTGGCCCTGCGGTCCCTCCTGAGCGCGTGGGCGTCCGGCGACGACGACCTCCGGGGCGCGGACGGCGCCCGCCAGCGCTCCGAGGGCGGGCCGTTCTTCTACACGGGCACGGGGCAAGACGAGGGCAGCCTCGGAGCGCTCGGCGACGGGCTGGGCGGTGGCTGGCTCGGCGCCGACGTCGGCGACTAAAACGGTTCGTGGCCGACTCGCTCCGCGAGTCGGGGGGCGGCACCCACACCGACTCGCGGAGCGAGTCGGCCACGAACCGCTCCAGCCCACCGCGAACGGTTCGGCAGGAAGGGTGGGCTTGCGCGGCGGCGCCGCCCGCCCGGGTCGGCGTCTTCGAGGGCTGCGGACGGCGCCCGCCGCCGAAGCATGGAAGCGACAAAAAATGCTACTTTCTTGCGTGTCTTTGGGGTTGCATCTTGTTATGCTATCACGGTGTTGACGAGCTGAGCGAGGCGGCGTCTCCGTAGGCCGCGACGGTGCCTCGGGACAACGAGCCTCACGAGCTGAGCAAGACGCCTCCTGCCCCACACCGAGCGTGGGGCGCTTCCCTCCTCGTCGCCCGCAATCGACCTCGGAATCGTCAAGAGCAGAGCCCAGGGCTGGATTGCCTGGCCGGTAGCCAACGACTCACGCCGCCCGCGCCCCGCAGCACCGCCAACTATACCGCCGACTTCGATCCGACGCACAGCTACCTCGACAACCGCGACCTGTTGACGACGTCCACGAAGACGGCCTTCCTGTGGCAGCTGACGTAGGAAGAAAAGGTGTCAGGAACATTTTCCCCTAATTGACAGCGACAAAGGTTCCGGACACCTCTTCTTCCCCCCTCTACGCGGGGGAGAGGGGAGGGACAGGATTCCCTGCCGCGCGCCTTACCTGGTCTTCGTGAGCGCGGCCGGGTCGCCGTGGCAGACGAACGCCCCCCAGTACAGCGGGTCGGCGTGGCGCGACCGCAGCGCCAATTTCGCCGCCCGCAGCGCCTCCGCCCGCGGCTCGCCGGCCAGCACGCGGCGGTAGAAGTCCTCCAGCAGCTCCTGCCGCTGCGGCTCCGGCACGCGCCACAGGCCCATCACCACCGACCGCGCCCCCGCCAGGACGAAGCAGCGCTGCAGGCTCACCACGCCGCGCCACGTCGGCGCCCCACCCACAGGCGTCTCGCACCCCGACAGCGTCACCAGCCCGGTGCCCCACAGGTCTAGCCCGGACACGTCGCGCGCCGTCAGCAGATCATCCACCGCCGCCGCCATGCCCTCCTCCCCGACCGCAAGCGGGCGGACGTGTGCCGCGCCAAGGATGAGGCCGCAGCGCACCAACGGACTGTCCCAGCGCAGCTCCGGCGAGCGGTTCGACGCATCGGCAGCCTCGCGCGGCGGTTCACCCGGGAAGAAGCCCGGCACCGCCAGGTGCAGGACGCGCGGCCCGCGGCGTTCCTGCAGCCGGCCCTTTAGCGCCTCGTCGAGCGGCCAGGGCACCACGCCCAGCACTGCCGCCAACGCCCCCTCTCCCTGCGCGCCTGCCCGGTCCGCCGCGCCGCCGTTCCCGGGCGCGGGTTTGGGCGCTCCCCACAGCCGCCCGAACCAGCGCTTCAGCAGACCACTCGCCCGCGGCCCCTCCGCCGCGCCGCTCGCCTCGACGGCCACCACCGACTCCGCGCCGTCCACCCCCGGCAGGCCGAAGCGCACCACGTCACGGCCGGCGCCGACGTAGCTCAGCGTGTACACGTCCAGCAGGCGCCCGCCCTCCTCGGTCGGCAGCACCTCGAACGGCACGTGAACGAGTTCGCCGTCGGGCGCCAGCACCAGCCGCCGCCGGCCACCCAGCGCCTCCGCCAGCGGGTCGAGCACCGTCGCCCGCAGCGCCCGCCCCGCCCGGTCGGCGTCCGTCCCGCTCCGCGCCGCCAGCCCGGCGCGCAGGTCGGCGACGAGCTGCTCGATCGGCCCCGCGTCGCCCAGGTCAAACAGCCGCACCGCCTCCGGCCGCCCGGCCGGCAGCACGAACGCCAGATACCGTGGCGACCCCCACGCCGACTCGCCGGGCGCGAAGCCCTTCGCGAAGTCGAACGGGCGGAAGTACACGAACTCGACCAGGGCGCCGTCGGCCGGCAGGGCCCGCGCCGCCGCGACGGCATCGACGCCGGCCGCGCGCACCTCCGGCACTTCCTCGCCGAGCTTCTCGACCAGCCGCTCGCACTCCTTGCGCCACTCGCCCAGGACGCGGCGGTGCGTGGCCAGGCCCTCGGGGCCGGGGCCAGCGAGCGTCTTGAAGGCGACCTGCCGGTGCAGCGCCTGCAACCGCTGCAGCTGCGTGCCGCGCGCGGGGTGGCGCCGCTCCAGCACCGGCGTCCGCGGCGCCGCCAGCGCCTCCGCCCAGACCGCCTTGCGGCGCAGCGTCAGCTCGAACCCCTGCCGCACCGCCTCCGCCGCGGCGCCCGGCCGCAGCACCAGCGTCAGCACCTTTTGATAGTCTTCAAGGAGGACGTGGACGTAGGCCGCCCGCTGCCGCTCCGACTCCAGGGCGAACACGTGCGGCGACAGCCGCTCCTGCAGGGCCGTCACCTGCCCCAGCAGGCCCAGCGCCTCCGCCGCGCGCCCCGTCGCGGCGTACAGGGCAGCGAGCGTCTGCAGGATGCCGGCGTGGTCGGGGTGATCGTCGCCCAGCGCCTGCTTGTCGTTCTGCAGCGCCTGGCGCAACAGCGGCTCGGCCTGGGCGTGCTGGCCGCGCGCCAGGTGCAGCAGGGCCAGGTTGTTCAGCAGCCCCGACAGCGGGCGGTTCTCCTTCGGCGGATCCTTGCGCACCAGATCGAGCGCCTGGCGGTAGAGCGGCTCGGCGGCGGTGTCGTTGCCCATGGCCCGGTACAGGTCGGCCAGGCGGTGCAGGTGTGGCGCCAGCCCGGGGCTGTCCTCGCCGACCGCTCGCCGCACTGCCTCCAGGTTCTGGCGCAGCAGCGGCTCGGCGGCGGCGAAGTTGCCCAGCGCCTGGTACATCCACGCCATGCCGTCGGCGTGCTGGGCGTACTGGACGTTCCCCTCGCCGACCCCCCGGCGCGTGATCTCCAGCACCTCCTTCTGCAGCGCCTCGGCGTCGGCGACCTGGCCGCGGCCGAAGTGCAGGATGGCGAGCTGCGTCAGGCAGTCGGCGACGGCCGGGTGGTACCGGCCCAGCGCTCCCTGGTAGATGTTCAGCGCCTGGCGGTAGAGCGGCTCGGCGCGGTCGGGCCAGTCCATCGCCTGGTAGATGCCCGCCAGGTGCTTCAGGCCGCCGGCCACGTCCGGGTGGTCCTCGCCGCGCAGCCGCGTCACGATCTCCAGCGAGCGCCGGGCCGTGTCCTCGGCGCGGGCGTGCTCGCCCAGCGCCCGGTGGACCAGCGACAGGTTGAACAGATCCGAGGCGGTCTGGAAGTGGTCCTCGCCCAGGGCGCGAACGGTGACCTCGTGCGCCTGTTCGAGCAGCGGCAGGGCCGCCAGGTGGTTGCCCAGGTCGGCATATAGGCGGGCCAGGTCGCGCAGCGGGGCGGCGTTGGCGTGGTGGCCCTCGCCCAGCAGGCGGTTGCCCAGGGCCAGCGTCTCGCGCAGCGCCTCCTCGGCCCGGCCGTAGTCGCCGCGCGCCTGGTAGAACAGGGCGCTGCTGTGCAGGGTGCGCAGGTAGTCGGGGTGCTGCTCGCCCTGGGCGCCGCGGAGGATCTCCAGCGACTGGCGGAACAACGGCTCGGCGTCGTCGAACTTGCCCATCGCCTGGTAGAGCAGGCCGAGGTTGTGCAGGCTCTGCGCAACGTCGGGGTGGTCCTCCTCGAGGGCCTGGCGGCGGATCTCCAGGGCCTGCTGATACAGCGGCTCGGCGGCGGCGAGGTTGCCGTGCTCGTGGTACAGGGCGGCGAGGTCGTTGAGGCTCTGGGCGAAGTCGGCGTGCTCATCCCCGAGGAGGCGCTCGCGCAGCTCCAGCACCTGGCGGTAGCGCACCTGGGCGGCGTCGAAGTTGCCCATGCCGTGGTAGAGGCGGGCCAGGCCCTGCAGCGTCTGGGCGAAGTCGGGATGGTCCTCGCCGAGGAGTTTGCGCTGCCGTTCCAGCACCTGGCAGTAGAGCGTCTCGGCGGCCGCGACGTTGCCCATTTGCTGGTAGGCGCCGGCGAGAGCGAACTGGCCCAGGCAGAACTCGGCGCTGTCCTCGCCGTGCTTGCGGCGGACGAGGTCGGCGGCCTCCCGGAAGAGCGGCTCGGCGGCACCGGGGTTGTTCATCAGGCAGTGCAGGCCGGCGAGGGTGTTGAGGTTATCGACGACCGCCTGGTGGCCCTCGCCGAGCGTGGGACGGATGATCTGGAGCACCTTCTCGTAAAGCGGCAGCGCCCCCTCGAAGTCGCCGCGCGACTGGCGGACGCCGGCCAGCAGCTGCAGGCTGGAGGCGAACGAAGGGTGGTCCGCGCCGAACTTCTTGCGGTTGACCTCCAGGGCGCGGGCGGCGAGCTCCTCGGCCTCGTCGAAGTTCTTCTGGGCGCTGAGGGCGCCGGCCAGCTCGTTGAGGATCTCGGCGGTCTCGGGGTGGTCGTCGCCGACGCGGCCGCGGACATCGGCGAGGGCCTGGCGCAGCAGCGGCTCGGCGTCGGCGTGCTTGCCGCGGGCGCTGCAGACGGCCCCCAGGTCGCCGCGCGTGTGCGCCGTATCGGGGTGGTCCTCGCCGAGCGCCTTGCGGTGGATGTCCAGGGCCTGCCGATAAAGCGCCTCCGCTTCCTCCAGGTTGTTGCCGGCGCGGCGCACCCAGGCGAGCAGGCCGAGGGTGCCGGCGTAGTCCGGGTGGTTCTCGCCGAGCGCCTTCTTGAGGATCTCGACGGCGCGGCGGGCGAGCGGTTCGGCGCGGTCCACCTGGCCGCGGGTGCCGTAAACGCCGGCGAGCAGGCTGAGGGATTTGGCGAAGTCGGGGTGCTCCTCGCCGAGGGCGGTGCGGCAGAGCTCCTGGGTGCGCAGGGCGAACTGCTCGGCCCGGTCGAGGTCGCACAGCCAGCCATAGACGCGCGTCAGGCAGTTGAGGCTGCTGGCGCAGTCGGCGTGCGCCTCGCCGAGCGCCTTGACGCGGATGTCGAGGGCTTTGAGCGCCATCGGCTCCGCCTCGGCGAGGCGGCCCTGCGAGCAGGCGAGGCGGGCGAGCAGGTTGAGGCTCTGGGCGACGTCGGGGTGCTCCTCGCCGAGGGCCTGACGGCGGATTTCCAGGGCCTGGTTGGCGAGAGACTCGGCCTCCTTCTCTCTGCCGAGAAGGTTGGCGACGGCGGCGAGGTCGTTGAGCGACTGGGCGGCGTCGGGGTGGTCGTCGCCGAGGGCCTGACGGCGGACCTTGAGGGCCTGCTGGTAGAGCGGTTCGGCCTGGGCGTAGTTGCCGAGCGCCTCGTAGAGTCGGCCGAGGCCGTTGAGGCTGCGGGCGAAGTCGGGGTGGTCCTTGCCGAGGGCGGCGCGCTGGATTTTGAGGGCCTGGAGGTCGGGGGCCTCGGCGAGGGCGTAGTGGGCGAGTTCGCGGTGCAGGTCGGCGAGTTGGCGGAGGGCGATGGCGAGATCGGGGTGGTCGTCGCCGAGCTCGGCGCGGGCGCGGTCGGCGGCCTCCTGGGCGCGCGCGAGGGCGTCGCGGTAGCGGCCCTGCCGGAAGAGCTGGGCGACGTACTGATTGAGTTCGGCGATCGATTCCGGCATGAGGGAACTCCTGGGGGAGGCGGCGCCTCCGCGGCGAACCGGACGACGTTGATGGGCCGGGAGGGGCGTCCTCCGGCACTTTCCCCATTTTACGGCATGGCGGCGGAAAGCGCTGCACGGCGGCGGAAAAAGGCGGCGGCGCGGTTCCCGTGCCCTCTCGGGGGAGGCACACCCGTGCTACTCTGCTGGCAGGTCTGGGTCCGGCAGTGATGCGGCCCTTTCGGAGAGAGAAGGTCAGCGACCGGAAGGTACGACTATTCGCGTGTGCTTGTCGCCCGTCGTGTTTGGCCGCTCCCGAAGGACGAGCGCAGTCGATGGGCTATTGAGTTCGCGGATCGGCACGCGGACCAGATGGTCACCAGAGAGATACGGTACACCACGGAGGAAGCCGCTTGACCAGTCCATCCGCATGTAGGTCGCCGCCCACAGATCCTGGGCGCCGGGGGGGCGCGGGCTACCCGGTCGAACCTTCACCGCCGCAACATCCCAGACAAGGCCTGCTCGGCAAGAACCGAGCAGGAGCGTCAGCTCCAGCGCTCCGCGTCAGCGCGCCGCTTCCAGCACCTCCTGCCACGAGTTCACTTCCAGCGACCGCAGGAAAAGTCGGTCGAGATAGTCGAGATCCTGAATGGCCTCGATCACCTCCCTCACCTCCGCGGGCGCGGCGCCGAAGCGCTTCCCCCCCGCCAGAAGGAGTGCCCTGTGGGCGTGCTGTAGTTCTCCTCGGACAATGCCCTGCTGGATGCCCTGCTGGATGCCCTGCTGGATGCCCTGCTGGATGCCCTCTTGAACGATCACCTGGTAAGTCGTCGATTCTTCCATCGCAATCACTCCCCGCAAAAGGTGGTTAAT
>JBBRPS010000518.1:0-7435 GCA_038227745.1 Gemmatales bacterium
GAGCCTCGGGCGAGCGCGCTGGTCAAGCCAGCGCGCTCGCCCGAGGCTCGCGGCTAAACGGAACTGGCCCGGGGCCTACGCCCTGCTCACCATGTACCGCAGCAGATCGACACAGCGGTTTGAATAGCCCCACTCGTTGTCGTACCAGCTGATCAGCTTGAAGAAGCGGTTGTTCAGCTCGATGCCGGAGTGGCCGTCGAAGATGCTCGAGTGCGCGTCGTGGATGAAGTCCGAGGAGACGACTTCGTCCTCCGTGTAGGCGAGGATGCCCTTGAGGTAGCTCTCGCTCGCCCGCTTCATCGCCGCACAGATCTCCTTGTAGCTCGTCGGCTTCACCGTGCGCACCGTCAGGTCCACGACCGAGACGGTCGCCGTCGGCACGCGGAACGCCATGCCGGTGAGCTTGCCCTTGACCTCCGGGATCGCCAGACCGACCGCCCGCGCCGCCCCGGTGCCGGATGGGATCGTGTTGATCGCCGCGGCACGGCCGCCCTTCCAGTCCTTCTTCGACGGGCCATCCACCACCTTCTGCGTCGCCGTGTAGCTGTGGACCGTCGTCATGAGACCCTCCTCGATGCCGAAGCCCTCCTTGAGGAGGACGTGGACGACGGGGGCCAGGCAGTTCGTCGTGCAGCTCGCGTTCGAGATGATGTTGTGCTTCGCGGGGTCGTACTTCTCGTTGTTCACTCCCATGACGACGGTGATGTCCTCGCCCTTGGCGGGCGCGGAGATGATGACCTTGCGGGCGCCCGCGGTCAGGTGGCCGCGGGCCTTTTCCGCGTCGGTGAACAGGCCCGTCGATTCGATGACGTATTCGACGCCGAGCTGCTTCCAGGGCAGGGCAGTCGGGCCTTCCTTCACCGCGAGACACTTGATCTTGTGGCCGTTGACGACGAGGGTGTCGTCCTCGGCGACATCCGGCTTCGATTTCTCGCTGGCGACGCTGCCGTGGAACCGGCCCTGTGTCGAGTCGTATTTCAGCAGGTAGGCGAGGTTGTCGGCGGGCACCAGGTCGTTGACGGCGACAATGTCGAGCGTTTTGCCGAGCAGGCCCTGTTCGACCAGGGCGCGAAAGACCAGGCGCCCGATGCGCCCGAACCCGTTGATTCCCACTTTCACTGCGGCCATTCAAAACTCCTTGTCGTCTGCCCCGGCCGTGCCGGTCTCGATAGCCGGGATCACGCGCCGTCCATACGCTATTTCTTACGGTTTTCCCGGGCGAAGGTCGAGGGAGCGCGAGGGCCAGGCCCACGGGTGGCAACCCGTGGGCTTTACGCATCTTCATCAGGAGTTCCGCAACCATGACAGACGCGATTCGTGTGGCGGTCACCGGCGCCGCTGGACAGGTGGCTTACGCGATGCTCGGCCGGCTGGCGTCCGGCGAAGTCTTCGGCCCCAACCAGAAGGTCATCCTGCAACTCCTCGAGATCCCGCAGGCGCTGCCGGCCCTCGAAGGCGTCGCGATGGAGCTGGACGACTGCAGCTTCCCCACCCTGCAGCAGGTCCTCTGCACCGACGACGCCAACAAGGCGTTCGCCGGCTGCAACTGGGCGCTGCTGGTCGGCGCCTTCCCGCGCAAGCAGGGCATGGAGCGCAAGGACCTGCTCGGCATGAACGGCAAGATCTTCGTCGGCCAGGGCAGGGCGCTGGGGGCCAACGCGGCGACGGACGTGCGCATCCTGATCGTCGGCAATCCGTGCAACACGAACTGCCTGGTCGCCTACAGCAACGGCCGCGAGATCCCCGCCGAGCGCTGGACCGCCATGACGCGCCTCGACCACAACCGCGCCCGCACCGCCCTGGCGAAGAAGGCCGGCGTCGCCAACGAGGACGTCACCTGCGTCACCATCTGGGGCAACCACAGCAACACCCAGTATCCCGACTTCACCAACGCGAAGATCAAGGGCCGCCCCGCCCCGGACGTCATCACCGACCGCGACTGGCTGGAGAACACCTTCGTGCCGCAGTGCCAGAACCGCGGCGCCGCCGTCATCAAGGCGCGCGGCATGAGCTCGGCCCTGTCGGCGGCCAACGGCGCCCTCGACCACGTCAAGAGCCTGCTGCACCCAACGCCCGCCAATGACTGGGTGAGCATGGCGACGGTGTCGAAGGGCGAGTACGGGGTGCCCGCCGGGCTGGTGTTCGGATACCCCTGCCGCAGCGACGGCAAGGGGAACTACACCGTGGTCGAAGGGGTGAAGCTGGACGCCTATGGACAGCAGAAGTTCCAGGCGACGCTCCAGGAACTGCAGGAGGAGCGCGAGGCGGTCAAGGATTTGCTCGGCGGCTGAGGCCGCGCCGCCGCGTTTCGCCGCCAGCCCGGGCGGCGAAACGCGGCAGCGATTGACGAAACCCGCCTGCCCCAGACTGTCTCTCTTGCCCGTCCCGTCACGCCGCTCACTGCAATTGACACATCCTGCCTACTGACTAGAATCCACATCTCATCGGTGACGCACCTTCGCTTGTTCTCCAACAGGAAAGCAGTCAGCCGTGTCAGGACCCCAAAGCGTTTACGAGGCCAGCCGGCTCGAAAAGCTCCGCGCCATTGAACAACTGGGCGTGGACCCGTGGGGCGGCCGCTTCGATGACTACAAGCCCATTGAGGAGATCCGCGCCCTGCCGGTCGGGGCGAAGCCCCGCGTCCGCGCGGCAGGGCGGATCGTGTCCCGGCGCGACAAGGGCAAGCTCCACTTCCTCGACATCGTGGATTCGTCCGGACGACCGATCACGCGCCTTACCAAGGGCGACCAGGTGGGCAAGCACGAGTCGCAGGAGATTATCGACTGGTCCAGCCGCATCCAGGTATACGTCGGCCAGAAGCAGGTGGGCGAGACAGGTTGGGCGGTGGCGCAAAATCTCGACCTGGGTGACCTGATCGGCGTAGACGGTTACCTGGATACCACGAGAACCGGTGAGTTGACGATCTTTGCCGATGTTGTGACGATCCTCAGCAAGTCGCTGGAACCGCACCCGGACAAGTGGGGCGGCATGGAGGAGATGGAGTTCCGGCTGCGGCATCGCTACCTCGATCTGGTCTACAACCCGGAGAGCTTCGCTCGTGCCCTCAAGCGGATCAAGATCGTGCGGCGAATCCGGCGTTTCCTCGATGACCGCGGTTTCATGGAGGTGGAGACGCCGACACTGCACGCCATCGCCGGCGGGGCGGCGGCCCGGCCGTTCGTCACGCACCACAACGCGCTCGACATCGACCTGTACCTGCGCATCGCCCTGGAACTGCACCTGAAGCGGCTGCTCGTCGGCGGCATCGAGAAGGTCTACGAGATCGGCCGGGTGTTCCGCAACGAGGGCATCAGCCCGCGTCACAACCCCGAGTTCACCATGCTCGAGCTGTACCAGGCGTACGGCAACTACGAGACCATGATGGACCTGACCGAGTCCATGATCGTCGAGTGCGTCAAGGAGGTCGGCGGCGGCGCTACGCAGCTGCCCTACGGCGACAAGGCGATCGACTTGACGCCGCCGTGGCAGCGAGCGCGCTACGCCGACCTGTTCCGCGAGCACGTCGGCGTCGCGATGGACGACGAGGAAGGCGTGCGGCGGCGGGCGGCGGAGTCGAAGATCCCGCTGGAGCTGCGCGACGAGAAGGCGGGCACGGCAACGCCGAAGGAGCACGACGTACTGGTGCATGAGCTGTTCGAGCACCACGTCGAGGGCAAGCTGGCGGGGCCGGTGTTCGTCTACGACTACCCCGCGGCGCTGTGTCCGCTGACGAAGAGGCGACGCGACAACCCGAAGATCGCGGAGCGCTTCGAGCTGTACGCGCAGTCGATGGAGCTGGCCAACGCCTACACCGAGCTGAACGACCCCGAGACGCAGGAGCGGACGTTCCGGCAGCAGCTCGCCGGGCTGCCCGAGGAAGACTCGATGGCGAAGATGGACGAGGACTTCGTGCGTGCCCTGCGCCACGGCATGCCGCCGGCGGGCGGCCTGGGCGTCGGCATCGACCGCCTCGTCATGCTGCTGACGAACACGCAGACGATCCGGGACGTGATCCTGTTCCCGCTGCTGCGTCCCGAGCAGCAGGAGAAGTGAAGATCCAAGCCCACGGGCCGCGCCCCGTGGGTCCGCACCCGCTCACGGAGGAGCGCCTTGTACAAACTGCTGCTCTGCTGGCGTTACCTGCTGACCCGCTACCTGGCGCTGGCGTGCATCGTCAGCGTCCTGCTCGGCGTGGCGACGCTCATTGTCGTCAACAGCGTCATGAGCGGCTTCAGCACCAAGCTCCGCGAGCGCCTGCACGGGGTGCTCTCGGACGTGCTGATCGAGGCTACCAGCATGGAGGGGTTCGCCGACCCCGACAAGCGCATGGCCCGCATCCGCAGCGATCCCTTCCTCAAGGACAAGGTCGAGGCGATGGCCCCCGTGCTGGAGGTCTTCGCCATGATCCAGTTCCGCATGCCCAACGGCGAGCTGATGACGCGGCCGATCCGCCTCATCGGCGTCGATCCGGAGACGCGCGGCAAACTCGGCGGCTTCAAGGAGTTCCTCAAGGACAAGGAGCACCAGCAGAAGCCGTCGTTCGAGGTGTCCGCCGAGGCGAAGCGCTATTTCGAGCAGCGCCACCGCGCCCTGCTCCAGGCGGCACAGCGGCCGGCGCCGCCCCAGCCCGGCGAGCCGCCGCCCCCCATCCCGCCGCCCAGCCAGATCAAGATGCCGCACGGCGCCATCGTCGGCAACCTGATCGCCAGCTTCCGCATGAAGCACCCCGACGGCCAGACGCGCGAAGTCTACATGCTCCACCCCGGCGACCAGATCATCATCACCACGGTCAGCGGCCAGCGCCTGGCGCCCGTCTACGACAGCTTCGTCGTCGTCGATTACTTCAAATCGGACATGAGCGAGTACGATAGTAACTATGTCTTCGTCCCGCTCGACTACCTGCAGCACCTGCGCACCATGCAGGACCGGGTCACCAGCATCCAGATCCGCCTGAAGGACCCCGACGACGCCAAGGTGGTGGTCGAGGCGCTGCGGACGATGTTCCACGCCGAAGTCGCGACGAATCGCTTGCAGGTCGAGACGTGGGAGGGCAAGCAGAGCCCGCTGCTGCAGGCCATCTCGATCGAGAAGGGCATCCTGAACGTGCTGCTGTTCCTGATCATCGCGGTGGCGGGCTTCGGCATCCTGGCGATCTTCAGCATGATCGTGGCCGAGAAGACGCGCGACATCGGCATCCTCAAGGCGCTGGGGGCGTCGAACTTCGGCGTGATGAAGATCTTCCTCAGCTACGGGCTGCTGCTGGGCGTGGTCGGCACCGGCCTGGGCAGCGCGCTGGGGCTGACGCTGACGACCTACATCAACGAGGTCGAGCGCTTCCTGTCGAAGATCACGGGGTCGGAGCTGTTCCCGCGCGAGGTCTATTACTTCAACGAGATCCCGACGGACATTCAGGCATGGAGCGTGTTCCTGGTGAACGTCGGGGCGGTGGCGATCGCCGTCTTTGCGAGCGTGCTGCCGGCGCTGCGGGCCGCCCTGCTGCACCCGGTGCGCGCCCTGCGGTACGAGTGACCTGCGGCCATCGTGGCCGTCTCGCTCCGCGAGACGGATGCCCGGACACGCACGCGGGGCACCGTCTCGCGGAGCGAGACGGCCACGATTCACCCGCGCGCTTTCCCTGCGGTATGAGTGACCTGCGGGTGTCTGGAGCCATCGTGGCCGTCTCGCTCCGCGAGACGGATGCCCGGACACGCACGCGGGGCACCGTCTCGCGGAGCGAGACGGCCACGATCCACCCGCGCGCTTTCTCTGGAAAGGATGCCGAGCCATGCTGGAGATCGTTCCCCTCCTCAGCGCCGTCGATCTGCACAAGACCTACCGCAAGGGCGCGGACAAGGTCGAGGTGCTGCGCGGCCTGGACCTCGACGTCTGCGAGAGCGAGTTCGTCAGCGTCGTCGGCGCTTCCGGCTCGGGCAAGAGCACCCTGCTCCACCTGCTCGGCACGCTCGACCGCCCCGACCAGGGCACCGTCCACCTGAACGGCCGCCGCATCGACAACCTGCCGTCATCGGCCCGCGACGAGCTCCGCAACCGCACCTTCGGCTTCATCTTCCAGTTCTACCACCTGCTGCCGGAGCTGAGCACGCTGGAGAACGTGCAGGTGCCGCAGATGATCCAGCACTCGCTGCTGAGCTGGTTCGGCCGCAGCCGCGAGCTGCGCCGCCGCGCCGCCGAGATGCTCGACCGCGTCGGCCTGGGTCACCGCCTCAAGCACCGGCCGCGCGAGCTGTCCGGCGGCGAGATGCAGCGCGCCGCCATCGCCCGCGCCCTGATCAATCGGCCGCGCATCCTTCTCGCCGACGAGCCGACCGGCAACCTCGACGCCGAAACCGGCGCCCAGATCATCCACCTGCTGCGCGACTTGAACCGCAGTGACGCGCTCACTATCATCATGGTGACCCATAACCTCGACATCGTCGCCGAGACCGACCGGGTGGTACGCATGGTCGCGGGGCGCGTCGAGGGGGCTTCGCCCAGCAACCCGTTTCCGTCGTACGTCAGCGGGCCTGTCTGAGTCCGCCGGGCGAGGACAGTTCATGACAGCAAAGGTCTACCTCAACGGCAAGATCGTCGATAAGCAGGACGCGAAGATCAGCGTCTACGACCACGGCCTGCTCTACGGCGACGGCGTCTTCGAGGGCATCCGCGTCTATTCCGGCAAGGTCTTCCGCCTGCGCGCGCACGTCGATCGGCTGTTCGAGAGCGCCCGCCACATCAAGCTCGAGATCCCGCTGACGCGCGAGCAGATGATGGAGGCCATCCAGAAGACGGTCGAAGCGACGGGCAAGAAGGACGGCTACATCCGCCCGCTGGTCACGCGCGGCGCGGGCTATCTCGGCCTGGACCCGCGCAAGACCAGCGACCCGCAGGTCATCATCATCGTCGATGACATCAGCCTGTACCCGCCGGAGTTGTACGAGCACGGGCTGAAGCTGGCGACGGTGCCGACGATCCGCAACCACCCCGCCGCGGTCAACCCGCGCATCAAGTCGCTCAACTACCTCAACAACATCCTCGCCAAGATCGAGGCGGTCCAGGCGGGCTGTGTCGAGGCCCTGATGCTCAACCACAAGGGCGAGGTGGCGGAGTGCTCGGGGGACAACATCTTCCTCGTCAAGCGCGGCGTGCTGCGGACGCCGCCGATCGACGCCGGCATCCTCGAAGGCGTGACGCGCGACGCGGTCATCGACCTGGCCCGCGTGGCGAACATCGAGGTGCAAGAGATCGCGCTGACGCGGCACGACGTCTACACCGCCGACGAGTGCTTCCTGACCGGCACCGCTGCCGAGGTCATTCCCGTGGTCGAGTGCGACGGCCGTGCGATCGGCAACGGCAAGCCCGGCCCGATCACGCGGCAGCTGCGCGAGCGCTTCCAGCACCTGGTCCGCACCGAATCGTGAACCACCCCTGTTTAGCC
>JBBRPS010000519.1:0-7407 GCA_038227745.1 Gemmatales bacterium
GCTCGGCCATGGCATTTCTCCTCTGTGAACCAGGTCAGTCCGAGGAGAATCATTCGCGTGGCCCTTGTCAAAATCAACCCCTCTGCCAACAATGTACTGGCGTTTAGATGCGATTACCCTGAGGGCAGGGGCGTCAAGTGCTCCAGGTCCGGCACGGGGTGGAGCTGCTCCGTTGCGGCCGCCTGGAACAGGTCCTCGGTCTGGAGCAGGGTGGCCACGTCCACCACGGCGGTCCACAGGGCACCCAGGGTGCTGAGGTAGGAAGTGACCGTCGATGCCAGACTCTGCTGGGCGACGACGACGTCGCCGAAGGTGACCTTGTCAGGCTCCTGCTGATGGCGTTCGTACGTCCCGAGATAGGCTTCCACCTGATCGGGGAGCATACGCGAACGGTATTCTTCCAGAATCAGGCGGTTGGAGTCGTAGCGCTCGAAGGCCTCCGCCAGGCGCGCGGTCAAGTCGGCGCGCACCCGGTGCGCTTCTTCGACGGCGCGCACGAGATTCCCCTGTGCCTGAATGATCCCCCCCCTGTTCTGGTCGAAGACGGGTATCGGGAAGGTGACGGTGAAGGAGCGGACGTAGCCGTTGGGCGGGAAGTCCTTGTTGAGGTGCAGGGCGAGAGTGACGTCCGGCACAGGGGTGACGCGGGCCTTCTGAAGGTTGAGCCGGGCCTTCAATTCGACGTTGCCGGCGGTGAGCACATCGGTGTGGTCGTGCAGGATGCGCGCCAGGGCGGCGTCGTGCCGGTAGACCGGGATGGGCATGTCCACGCGGCCGACCAGGTCCGTCGGCGGCATCCCGGGCAGGCCGAGGGCGGCGGCCAGCTGTTTCCAGGCCGAGGTGTAGCGGTTGCGGGCCGTCACGAGGGCGTTGCGCGCCTGCAGGGCCAGGACGCGCAGCTGTCGCGGCTCGTAGGCGGCAGCCCGGCCTACCTTGAGTTGATCAATCTGCACGCGGAACACCTCGTCCGTGAAACGGGCCAGAGCCCGAGACGCCTTCAGGTTCTCCTGGGCGACCAGCACCGCGAAGTAACCGGCGCGCACCTGGCCCGCGACGTCCATCCGGGCGCGCCGCAGGGCGAGGTTCGCGTTCCGCAGATCGACTTCCGCCATCGCCCCGGCCAGCGTGAGTTTCCCGCCCAGCGGGATGGTCTGCTGGATCAGGATGCCGAATTCGCCGGTCTGCCCGCCGCCGCTCCCGACCTCGTCCCCCGTCATCCCCGTCACAGGGTTGGGGTAGGCGACGGCCTGGATCACCGCACCCTTGGCGGCCTCGACGTCCGAGGCGGACTGGCGTATCAAGGGGCTGTTGCTCATCGCGAGCCGCTGCAAGTCCGACAGGGTGAGCGGCCGCCCGTCGGGCCCGGGCGCCGGCTGCGGGTCGGGAGCCAGGGGTGGCAGCGGTGGGAAGAGTTTGTCGATAGCGGCTTCCCTCTCCTGGCGCGGGGCTGTGGTGGGGGGCAAGGTAACCCGCGGCACGCCGGCGCCGGGCAGCTCCGGGGGCACCTGGAGCCGTCTGGGCAAGAGCCGCGGGGGCGGGAGGGTCGGGACTTGCGGCCGCCCCGTGTCCTTCGGTTGTTGGGGTTCACCGCGGACGGCTCCCGGGTTGTCCGGCGAAGGGAAGCCGATGCGGGCGAGGAGCGAACCGGTCTGCGCGGACGCTTCCGCGGCGGGGGCCGCGGACGGTGGTGCCACGTCGAAGGGCCGCGCCGCAATCTGGCACACCAGCCGATCGGTCTGTTCGCCCACCGGATGGAGACAGCCGGCTACCAGCAGGAGCCCCGCCGGCCAGGGACACCCTTTCCGAGGAATGGGGAACATACCTCCTCCTGCAGTTGTCAGTTGTCAGTTAGGACAGAGAGCCATCCGCTCTTCACTGACAACTGACAACTGCTGTCAAAAGCCCCACTCCACCCTCACGAAGAGTCCCTGCATCGTCAGCTCGCCGCCCCGTGAGTCGAAGCCATCCGCCTGCTCCAGGTAGAACCAGCGCTCGAGCTGGTAGCCCGCGGCGAAACGCAGCTGCCGGCCGCCGGCCTGCGGCAGGAGGTAACTCACCCCGGCCTGGAAGTTGACGAAAGGGGATTCCCGCACTTTCGTGATGGCGGTTTCGCCGCTCAGCCGCGGGGAACCCGGAGCGGCCAGCGTCTCCTCGAACCGCTGACGGAGTTTGCCCAACTGCGCTGGGCCCCCCTCACTCCGGAAGAACAGAGCCAGCCCCGGGACCGCCGGCAGGGAGCGCCACAGATCCAGCCCGAGGTGCGCCCCCACCCCCCAGAAGTGATTGCTCGTCCGCTGTTCCAGGATGGCACCGGCGGCCCGCGAATCGAAGAAGACGGTATTGACCCGGGCCCCGACCCTCCACTTCATGTCCCAGTGGGGTCCCAGAGAGAACTCGCGGCTGGCATAGTCCAGATCGATGACGTTCACGTCGAGCCGGCTCTTGAGAGAACCGGCCCCCAGGGCGTCATAACTCGGGATCACCGCGCTGCCTTCGGTGGCCAAGAAGCGGTAGGAAACCAGGAGCTCCCCGACAGCCTCGGGCAAGCGGTAGCCCACTTCAAAGCGTGGCGCCGCCGTCCAGGTCAGCTCGGCGGTCGGCAAGTGGACCTGCTCGGTGACCTCTCCCACCGTCACGGGAGCGATCAGACGGTTCTTGAAGTGGGGCGCGATCACGCCGAGCTCCAGCGCCCCAAACCAGCCCGGCGGGGTAGGCGGGGGATCGAGCAGGGGGTTGCCCTGCAACACGGGGCCGTTACGGTCCTGGAGCGTGCCCTGGCACTCGAAGGCGACGGGGGCGGCCAGTGAAGCAGTTCTGGCGTACGGGCCAGGAGGCAACGCCGGCTCCTGGGCCAGGCTCTGCCTGTCGCTGCCCCCTGACCACACCACCAGCGCGATCAACACAGCCAGCCTTCCCCCTGCGCCGTTCATGGCCGGGATCTCCCTTGTGGCGGTGGTGTTCGTTTGCTATTACTTCGGCAGGAAAGCTCCGCGGCGGGCTACCGTGAGGAGCTTTCCTGCCGGAGTAATATGAGGAGTCCGGAACAGACCGTCACCAGCCCACTCCGAGGGGCGCCGCCGCTCGCTCGGGAACGTTCGATCCGGCGTCCAGTTAAATGAAGCGGATTGATAGCAATCGCTTCGCGCCAGGTCAAGATGTTTTTAACACGCCTAACGGCGACGCTTAGCCGAGGCGAAGCAGTGCATGGGTTGCCACCATCAATGGGCCAGCTCGCCAGAGCCGGCCACGGGCTGGCGATGGCCGTAGAAGCTGTACAGCACGGGCATCAGGTAACGCGTGAGGAAGAGGGTCGTCACCATGCCGCCCACCACGACGATGGCCAGCGGCTGCTGCGTTTGCGCGCCGATGCTGGTGGAGAGGGCAGCGGGGAGCAGGCCGAAGATGGCCGTCAGCGCCGTCATCATGACCGGGCGGACCCGTTTGCCCGCCCCCTCCAGGATGGCTTCCCGCAGCGGCAGGCCCCGGGCGCGGAGGTGGTTGAAGTACGAGATCAGCAGCAGGCCGTCCATGATGGCCACCCCGAAGATGGAGATGAAGCCGACTGCGGCCGAGACGCTGAAGTTCGTCCCCGTCAGCCACAAGGCCCAGATGCCGCCCACCGACAGGTCCGCCACGTTCAGCAAGACCACGAGCGCGTCGGCCACCGACTTGAACGCGAGGTAGAGCAAGATGAGGATCAGCACCAGCGACAGGGGAATGATCAGCAGCAGACGGCCCTCCGCCTCGCGCATCTCCTGGAATTCCCCGCCCCACTCCGCCCGGTACGGGGGCGACAGCAGGCCCGCGGTCTTCCCCTGAGCCTCGGCCACGGCGCTGCCGAGGTCCCGCCCGCGCACGCTGAACTTGACGGCGATCATGCGCTTGCCCTGCTCCCGGTAGATGGTGGACGCCCCGGGCCGGATGAAGGAGGCCTTGGGGTCGAGCCGGCCGTCGGGGGACAGGGGCGTGAGCAGATCCGCGAGGGGCCGCTGCGGCGTGTTGCTCAGGTTATGGTGGGTGGCGCCCGCCAAGGTCCCGGTCAAGGCCGGCATGGCGAGGCTGGTCCCGGTTAGGGACAGGCCGGTGCTGGCCCCGGTCAGCGGCGTCGGCGCCACGCCGGGGACCGACCCCGGCGTCACCGTGTTGTTGACCACATCGACCGGGATCTTCAGGATGGCTTCCTCGCTGCCGCGCAGCCTCTCGGGCCAGCGCAGCGTGACGTCGAACAGCTTTTCGCCTTCGATCATCTGGGTACACGCCTTGCCGCCCACCGCGGTCTGCACGACGTTATGTACGTCGGCCACGCTCACCCCCCAGGCTTTGCACTTCTGCCGGTCGATCGGCAGCGCCAGGCTCGACTGCCCCTGGATGCGGAACACGCCGACGTCTTCGATGCCGCGAACCCCGGACAGCGCGGCCCGGACGCGCTCGGCGTGCGCCTCCAGCTTGTCCAGGTCCGGGCCGAAGATTTTGACGGCGTTTTCCCCCTTGACCCCCGAGAGCACTTCCTTGACGTTGTCGCGGATGTTCTGCGAGAAATTCCAGCCCACGCCGAGGAGAGTGCGGTTCAGCTCGGCGTTCATCTCCCCGACCAGCTCCAACTTGGTGCGCACCCGGGTCGCGCTGAAGACGGCCGCGAGCCCGGCATTCGGCTTCACGGCTGCCCACTCCCCCCGCGGCCGCAGCGGCACGAAGAACTCGACGTTGTTGAAGCCGCAGGGTTCGGTGCCGTCGTCGGGCCGGCCGATTTGCGACACGACCAGCTCGACCTCGGGATACTGCCGCATGACGGAGCGGGCCAGCCGGACCTGCTCGGAAACCTCTTCCAGCGAAATGTTGAGGGGGAAGGTGGCCCGGATCCACAAGTTCCCTTCCTCCAACTCGGGCATGAATTCGCGACCCAGCTGCGGCACCACGAACACCCCGGTCCCCACGATGAGCGTCCCGAAGAGGGCCAGGGCCGCCCACCGGTGGTTGAGGCAACGCTCCAGCTGCCGGAGGTAGCCGGCCTTCAGCCAGCGGACCAGAAAGTTGTCCGGGGCCGGCTTGAGGTTCTTGAAGAAGAACAGGCAGAGCAGGGGGCAAACCAGCACGGCCAGAAGCAGCGCGCCGCCGAGCGCGAAGGCGTAGGTCTCGGCCATCGGCCCGAAGATCTGCCCTTCGGGGCCCTGCATGGTGAACAGCGGGATGAACGCGCAGATCATGATCGCCGTCGAGAACAGCAGGGCCCCTTCCACTTCCTTGCAGGCGCGCAGGATGCGCCGCGAGAGCGGCAGGTCGGCGTGCTCGCCCGCGCTGAGGTGGCGGTAGATGTTCTCCACGATGACCACCGAGGAATCGACGATGATGCCGAAGTCCACCGCCCCGATCGACAGCAGGTTCGCCGACTTGCCGCGCAGGAACAGCACAGCGAAGGCGAACAGCAGGGCCAGCGGGACGTTGATGGCGACGATCAGGGCGCAGCGCACGTTGCTCAGGAACATGAACAGGATCACGGTCACGAGGGCCATGCCCAGGAGCAAATTCTCGCGGACGGTTTCGGTGGTGACGTGGATCAGATCGGTGCGGTCGTAGTACGGCTCGATGCGCACGCCCGGCAGGAGCCGGCCGCTCTCGTTCAGCTCCGTGACTTTCTTCTGCACATCGCGCAGGGCCGGCAGGGAGTCCTCGTTCTTGCGCAGCAGCACGATCCCCTGGACGACGTCGTCATCGTCCGCCCAGGCCGGCCGGCCGCGTGCGTCCGCGAGCGGCCGGCCCTGGTCGTCCGTGCGCGGCCGGCTGACCCCGACCTTGCCGAGGCGGGTCTGCCAGCCGACGACCACCCCCCGGTCCCCTCGTTCTTCACCGGGCGGGAGCGGCCCCCCTTCGACGACATCCTCGACGCAGACCGGGACGTTGTTGGTGGAGGTGAGCACGATCTGGCGGATTTCCTGAAGCCGCCGCCGTTCCTCGCGGCGGAGATGGTTGCCAGCCGCCAGCGGGCCCTCCAGCGCCAGGGCGTTCTGCACGGGGTCGAGGCCCTGGCCGATCAGGCCCAGGTTGCGCACCAGCTGGACGGTGGCCCCCTGGCGGAGGTAATCGCCGCCGACGTTGCCGTTGCTGGACGCGATGCCGTTCTGCAGCTGCGTCAGGGTGATGCCGTACTGCCGGAGCCGGTCGGGGTCGGGGCGGATCTCATAGCGCTTCACGCTGCCCCCGAACCCGGTGACGTCCCCGATGCGCGGCACGCGGCGGAACTCCCGCTGCAGGAGCCAATCCTGCAAGGCCTTCACATCGTTGAGGGAGTAGAGAGCGCGGCCGGCGGCGTCCCGGGGGCAGGTCAGGACGTAGCGGTAGATTTCGCCCGTGGGCGTCCGCGAGGAGATCAGCGGCGTGATCCCCTGGGGCAGCTGCACCAGTCCCATCCGGTTGATGACCTCTTGCCGGGCCTTGAGGTAATCCACGCCGTACTCGAACTGGGTGGCCAGGTAGGACAGGCCGAAGAGCGAGCGGCTGCGCGTGTACTTCAGGCCCGGCATGCCGGCCAGGGACACTTCGAGCGGGATGGTGACCAGGCGCTCGATTTCTTCGGCGGAGGCGCCGGGGTACTGCGCCACGATCTCCAGGATCGCCGGTGCGGGGTCGGGGTAGGCCTCGACGTTCACCTCCCGGAAGGCGTAGGCGCCGAAGGCGGCCAGCGCCAGCACCAGGAGGATCACGACGAGGGGGCTCTTGAGGGTCCACTCGACCAGTCGGCTGACCAAGGCGTCTCTCCCTTCGCGCGCTGAGGACATAGGGCCGGTGCCCGGCCCGCCTGCCGAACCGATTCCGGCGACCGCGGCGTCGCTTGCCCTACCTGGCCAGGGCCTTGAGATCTTCCAGGGCGGCCTTCAGCGCGATAGCGCCGGAGGTAACGACCAGGTCACCCGGCCGCGGGGGTTGGAAGCCGGACCGCCCTTCCCGCGCCGGCAAAGGACCGTGAATGTACGCGACCTCCTGGCCGCGCCGCGCCACCTGTACCCGCCGGAGGGCGTAGCGGAACTCCGTCGCGCTGGGCTGCACCATGACCACACTTTCCTGCCCGTCCTCGATCAGGGCGGCGATCGGGATGGCGATTTCGCCGGGGGACGGGGGCAAGTCGATGGTGGCCGTGATGAATTGCCCGGCCCGCAAGCGTTCCCCCGGGTTCTCCACGTGGCCCCGCACCAGCGCCGTGTGCTGATTCGGATCGATGATGCTGCCGATCATGTCGATGCGGCCCAGCACTGGCGGGGCGGACGGGTCGGCTTTGAGGTGAATGGTCCACGGGATCGGCGTCGGGAGCCTCAGCAGCGCCGGTAACTGGTTCTCGTAGACGTGGGCCCAGACGCTCAGCCGGCTCAGGTCGGCGACCTTGAAGAGGTCGGTCGCGGTGTCCACGAGGTCGCC
>JBBRPS010000520.1:0-7407 GCA_038227745.1 Gemmatales bacterium
CGAGCTGTTGCAGCAGCCGGTATGGCCCAATCACCGCGCCGGCCTTCTCGGGCGTGGCCAGGTGGGCCTCGGTCGGTACGGACAGGAAGAGGGACTGATCGAGCAGGCTGTCGGCGTCCTGGTGCGCCCGGAGCAGGCCCTCGATCTGCGCCCGCAGGGCCATGTCCGCCCCGCACGCAATTTCCAGGTAGGCGGCGCGTTCTTCGGGCGTGTCCTTCTCGACGGCGGTCAGGAAAATATCTTCCACCTTCATGAAGCGTCTCCTGGTGCGGCTTCGTTGCCCCTATCCACAATGCGACGAATGGGGCCGGCGCGCTCCATGTCTCGGGAAGAATTATGCGAGGCGCTACCCGAGCGCGCCACCTTCGGTGATCTGCTGGTGCAGCCAGGCGCGGGCGAAGATCCAGTAGCGGTGTGCCGTCACGCGGGAGATGTCGAGCACCTCGGCGACCTGTTCGAGCGTCATGCCGCCGAAGTAGCGCAGGGTGACGAGCCGCGCCTTGACCGGGTCGTGCCCCCGCAGCCGCTCGAGGGCCTCGTCCAGCGCGAGTAGTTCGTCCGAATCCAGACGGGTCGGCAGATCAACCGTCTCGAGGTCCACCTGTTCGCGGTCGCCGCCGTGCTTGAGCCGTTTCTTGCGGCGGGCGTTCTCGACCAGGATGCGCCGCATCGCCTCGGCCGCGGCGGCGAAGAAATGGCCGCGCGAGTCCCACCCCCGGTCCGGCTCCCCGCCGAGCAGGCGCAGGTACGCTTCGTGGACCAGGGCGGTGGGTTCGAGCGTCTGGCCGGGTTTCTCCTGGGTCAGCTTCTGGGCGGCCAGGCGCCGCAACTCGCCGTACACGAGGGGCAGCAGCTGCTCGGCGGCGCGCGGGTCGCCTTGCTGGAGTGCGGCCAGGATCTGGGGGACCTCGTTCATGGGATGCCTTCGCGGTCAATTTCGTGGGGCGGTGGGTTCTTTCCCTCCAACGTGGGCCGGGGGCGCCCCGCGGGCTAGCGGTCGGGCACGCGGCGGAAGCGGTAATAATTGCTCTCGAAGGTGCCGAAGCGGTCGAAGGTGCGGTAGTAGTCGGCGGCGTCGGTGGAGGCGGGCGTCTCGGCCCGCTCCTGCTCGGACAGTTCGGCGCGGCCGAACGAGTGCGTGCCGGCGCGGTGCATCAGCGCCAACCATACCCTGTCGGGCGGCATGACGCTGCGGAACGCCGGCTCGTTGCTGGCGCGGAGCTCGAAGTCGAGGAAGTGCTGTCCCCACGGTAGCGTCTGCAGGGCGCAGACCAGGAAGCCGCTCACCAGGTAGCCCGTCAGCAGGCCGAAGACCGCGGCGCCGACCTGGTCCACCCCCCCCGGGAACTCGACCTTCGTCTTCGCCAGGTTGTTCGTCAGCGTCCGCAGCCCGCCGAGGAAGACGCAGAAGAGCCCGACCATGGCGAGCACGTCCTCGTAGCCCTTCAGGAAGGACTGCCCGGAGGGCCCGGCGAGCGTGTCGGCGAGCGGCTCCCAGAAGTTGAACGTCAGCAGGCCGGCGAGCAGCACGTTGACGAACATGGTCGCGGCGGTGAACACCCCCTCGCGGAGGAAGGCCCACGCCACGCCCACCATGATGAGGATCGTGAAGAGGATCAGCATCACGTCCCTCCGGCCGCTCGACTGGCTTGCCGTCGGGGGACGGAGTCCCCTCCTACGAAGAGCGCTCCGTCCCCCGACCGCTTCGTAGGAGGGGGCTCCGTCCCCCGACCGAAGTCCCCAGCGCTTCCGTCGGGGGACGGAGTCCCCTTTACCAGCGAAACACGCTCATCAGGTTCGAGAAGTCGTCGGTCCAGACGCGGTTGCCGGGCGCCGCCGGGGTGGACCACAGGAGTTGGGTGGCGTTGGCCTGCTCGGGCGGCGTCTCGCGCGGCAGGTCGCGTTCGTCCTCGGCGAGCATCACGTACTCGGAGCTGAACCGGCCGCGGTTGCTCGGATCCTCCCCGGCTTCCGTGCGGTCATAGTGGTCCTTGCCGACACGCCACTTCAAGCCCAGGGCACGGGCGACGTCCGTGACCGGCTTGACCAGGTCCACGTGCCGGTTCGACGTGTGAACCATCAGCACGCCGCCCGAGAAGTGATCGAGGATCGGGTTGCCGTCCTTGTCCTTCATCACCTTGCCGTCCCGGTCCCTGCGCTCCACATCGCGCGGCTTCATCAGTTTCGTGAAGTACATCTGGATCGCCTCCTTGGTGATCAGATGCACCGGGATGGCGTCGGAGCTGAAGGCGTCCAGCTCGATCGCCCGGTAGTAGTGGTCCGGGCCGCCGCGCTCGTCCCTGCCGATCTCCCACGGTGCCCTCAGGTCTGCTTCCTTCCCCCTGGGGAGCCACGGCTGGGCCATGCGCAGGCGGGCGTCGCCCATGGCCACTTCCAGGCGGGCGCCGCGCGCCTTGGCGTCTTGGACGTAGTTGAAGAACGGGGCGTCCTTGCCGTTGGGCGCCGCCGGCGTGGGCGGCCACTGGAAGTTGTTGAACGAGAAGTTGCGGATGTGCTCGTCGATCTCGTAGAAGGTCATGGACTGGAACGGCCGGGCGTAGGACGCCATCGTCCCCGTGCCCAGGCCGACGCAGGCGTAGGGCGGGTCCGACCAGGTACTGATGACCGCCGGCATCTGCGCCAGGGCCGGGTTCAGGCCCCCCGACATCGGCGCCAGCGCGCTGCCGATCACCGAGGTGGGCAGACGGGCGTCCGACCAGAACGAGTTCCAGTTCTTCAGCGCCGAGTCCTTCTTCTCCGCCTCGACGTCACTCGGCACCGGAGCCGGGAGCGGGTCGAAGGCGCGCATGACCACGCCGACCGGGCCGTTCTTGTGGTAGTAGGTCGTGGCCAGGCGGCGCAGCCGTGGCGGTTCCTGGTAGTTCAGGCCGTGGTGCGTCGTGCCGTGCATCAGGTAGGTGTAGGACGCGACGATCGTGCCGTCCTCGGCCTGCTCCACGCTCTCGCGGACCTTGAGGATGCCGAAGTAACTGCGCTCGGCGCGGAGGAGGGTGTCCTCCCGTGAACTCGCGTAGACGTGACCGCCGCCCGCCAGGCCCCAGATTCCCAGGCCGAGCGTAAAGGCCCATCCCACCACGCCGACGAGCAACGCCCCCAGGCCCTGCTGAGCGAACAGCAAGACCACCAGGCCCGCACTGACCAGCACGATCCCCACGCCCAGGCCGACCAGGGACACCCCTACGCCCAGGTAGCCGACGAGGAGTATAGCAGCGATCCCCAGGGCGAAGCGCAGCGGCCGGCCGTACCACAGGAGGCAGGCGCCCAGGGGGATGCCGTAGGCGATGACGTTGAACAGGAAGGTCGCCAGCAGCCGCGACAGGCCGGGGCCGAACCCTACCGACGAGTGCCAGAAGGCGAACAGCGGGTTCTTCATGTTCACCTTGACCGCCTGCGGGAAGTCGGCCGGGTAGATGTACTGCCAGTTCCACGCCCCGCGGCTGATGGCCCTGCTGATGATGAAGGCCGCGACCAGGCCGATCAGCAGCGGCAGGATGATGTCGAGGGCGTGGTGGAGCAGGTAGCCGCGCGGCGGCAGGTCACGCCGGTTGACGGCCGGCCGCGGCTCGGTGCCCGGCTGCGGTCGGGCGCCGCGCGCCAAATCGTCGCCGGCGTTCGCGACCGACTCGCCGAACCCGGGGAACAGCGCGATTACAAGGCTGTCGATCCAGCTTTCGCTCTTCATTTGCGGCCGCAGCAGGCCGGCGAAGACGAGCGCCAGCGGGAACTCCAGCAGGCCGGTGAAGGCGACCGGGGCGATCAGGCCGTTGAACACGCCGCCGACCATGCCGCCCACCGACATCCACAGATAGAACTCGGTCAAATATTTCGTGGGGGGCCGGTCGCGGGCCAGTTCGCCGTGACACATCAGGGCGGTGAGGAAGAACGCGCTCATACACAGGAGGATCGCCACCGCGGGCTGGAAGCCGCCCCCGCGCACCAGATAGAAGATCAGGGCCAGCAGGGCCAGCGGCTGGACGAACAGCACGACCTTGTGGGGGATATCGGTCCAGATCACCGGCCAGCGCAGGAAGACGAGGATGAAGCTCAGCAGGTAGAACACCAGCGGGATGATCCAGAACAGCGGGATTGCCGAGATGTCCGTCGAGATGTAGGTGGTAATACCCAGCATCAGGCTGGAAGGCACCGCGGCCAGGCCCACCCAGCGCAGGCGGCGCCAGAAGGTGAGCTGGTAGGGCCGTGGCGGGGCCGGCGGCTCCGGGGCCGCAGCGGGGGCCGCCGGCCGGGTCGCGGGCCGCTGCGTCTGTCGGCCGCGCTGCTTCGAGCCTTTCTTGATGCCCGTGGCCCGCGGCGCTGGTGCGTTCGCCTTGATCTGCGTGACCGGCTCGGGGAGCGGCGCCGAGGCCTCGGGGAACACGGCGGGCGGCGGCTCATCCACCGCGGCGCCGGCGAGCTGCACACTCGGCGGGGCCTTCCAGGCCATGAACGCACAGCCGCCGACCAGGATCACCAGGAGGATGTAGCCCAGGGTCCAGATCCAGCTCTGGGCGCCCGGGTCAAAGGTGACGTGGCCGTCCACGATCGGGGCCTGCAGCCGGAACAGGGGCTCGATGACGAAGGGGTAGGCGAGCAGGCCGAGCATCGAGCCGAAGTTGCTGGCGCCGTAGAGGAAGTACGGGTCCTTGGCGGCGGGGTGGCCGGTGTAGGCGAACCACTTCTGCAACAGTGGGGCGCTGGTGGCGACGACGAAGAACGGGATGCCGACGATGACGGTCAGCAGCAGCAGCGTCGAGAAGATCGGGTTGGCGCCGGGCGGCGGCACCCAGTTGGTGATGTTGAACGGCCCTCCCGGCAGGAGGATGATCAGGGGGACCAGGAGGAGGATACTGTGGACGATGAGCTGCCGCCGCAGGGTGAGCCGGGTGCTGACCGTGTGCGTGTAGGCGTAGCCCGCGAGTAGCGCGATCTGGAAGAACATCATGCAGGTGTTCCAGACCTGCGGCGTGCCGCCGAGGCGCGGCAGGATCATCTTGCCGATGATCGGCTGCACCAGAAACAGCAGGAACGCGCTCACGAAGAGGGTGGCGGCGAAGAACGGCAGAGCCAAGGGACTACCTCCAGGGCAAACGGCCCGAATCTCGAGCGCCGGCGGGTGCCGGCGACCATGCGGGGCGCCCGACTCAAGCGCCGAAGCCCACGGGCAGCGGCCCGTGGGCTTGAAACGTCAAGCATCCGTAGGAGGCATGTTATAAGGGGCAGGGCGGGAAAGCAATCGGCCGGCGGTCGTAGCAACAAGCAGCCTTGCTTGTTGCCACGGCAGAGCGAATCTGGCGCGGTGACCTGTTGTAGTCGGCGCGCGGGCGGCATATACTCGATGCCGGCATCCCCGCCGTCCTCCGTCACTGCCGGGCAGTCACGAAGGACGACGGTCGTCCACCCGGGGCGCCCATGAGGCCACACGATTCCCCTGAACTGGTCCAGGAACTCCCCAGGCCGTCCGCGCCGGCGGGAGGGCGCGCCCCCGCGGCTTCCCTGGTGGCCGACGGCGTGCGCCAGGTGTGCCGGCTGCTCCGCACCTGGTCCGCCGAGCACGCCGCCGTCGAGGACAACTGCACCGCCCTCGCGCTGCGTCTCGAAGACGAGCAGAAAACCCTCGGCGTCGGACTGCTGGAGGCAGTGCTGCACGGCATGGAGTTCTACCGCCGCATCCACTGCATCCTGCACGTTACGCAGTCCGGGACTCCCCTCGGGCGGTCGTCCGCCGCCGACCTGGGGCCGACTACCTACACCATCGAGGCCCTCGCCCCCACGGGCTCGCGGATCCGGCTCCGGCGCGAAATGCCGTTCGCGCCGGAGGACGTCCCCGAGTTCCTGGCGAAGGCCGGCGCGGGCAAGAGCGACGAGCTGCGCGCGATGCTGACGGACATCGTCCACGAGGCGGTGCGCGCCGTCCTCGGCGGGCCGGAGCAACCGCCGCGATTGCTCCGCCCCCTGGAGCGGTTGCATGACGCCTGCAAGGGGCGCGGCATGAGGACGCGCGCCGGGCAGATCCAGGCCACCCTCGACGAGCCGGCGCCGGAAGGGCTGCAGCGCTCGGTGCAGGCCCTGCTCGTTGGCGCCGCGGACGGTTGTCTCACGCCGGGGAGCGAGGTGCGCCTGTTCCGCCACGCCGCCCGGGTCACGCCGCCGTTCCTCGCGCCTCAGGAGTTCGAGGAGGCGCAGGCCGCCGTCGAGTCGCTGCGGCGGTGCGTCGCGCAGCAGCCCTGCCCGGCGACACTGCGGCAGGTGTGCGCGAAGCTGGACCTCCTCGGCACGTTCGCACGGCGACTGCAACCCATCCTCACCGGGCCGTCCGCCGGGGCGCACCACGACTGGGCCCGCCTCCTGCTGGAGAACTTCTCGCGGTTAGGGCTGGTGGCACGCAGCGTCCTCGGCGGGCCGCTCTCGGCCCCGCCTCCCCCCAAGGAACCCGCCCCCGCCCCCGAAACCTCACACGGGCCGAGATCCCTCGATGGGAGTGCGGCGCCGCAAGAGACGGCGCCTCCTCCCGCGGTCGCGGCGGAGGCGGCGTCGGCTGGTGTCTCCGCGGGACCGCCTCCGGTGCCCGCCGTGGACGGACCACCCCCGCAGCAGCCACCCGCAGAGGCGGCCCCCCCCGAGGCGGTGACCGAAGTCGTCGCGGCGGGCGCGGAACCCCTGGTGGAGGCGGCCCAGGCGCTCGTGCAGGAATCCCCGCCGCCGGAGCCGACGCCGGAGGAAGCCGCCCTCGCCGAGCTGGCCCCGACTCACCGCGTCGTCGTCGAGTTCCGCGACATCCTGGCCCTGGCGCAGGAACTGAAAGCCACGCTGGACGGCCGCTGGGACGAGGCGGAGGAGGCCCTCCGCGAGCTGCACTACCCGGGCAAGCGCTTCCAGGAGGCCCTCGTTCGGGCCGCGAAATCGGAAGGGGAGGAGCGCAGCCGCGTCGTCAAGCGGGCGGCCCGCGAGCTCGCCGACGAGTTCGTCAACAAGATCCGCGGCTTCGACGCCCTGCTGCCGGGCAAGGGCAACCCGCCGCTGCCGTTCCTGGCGCCGGCCCACTTCACCGGCGAGGGCCGCGACGACCTCGCCCGCAAGGTCCGCGCCCTGCGCGACCGGCTGTTCCAGGTCATGCAGGCTTACGGCAACTACGCCGAGCACCAGGCCGCCGTCGGCGAGTCGGTGCGCAAGTACCAGGACCTCGACATCGTCTTCGTCTCCAACACGCGCGGCCGGCAGAACGAGATCTTGCAGATCCTGCTGCCGGGCTACGTCCGCCGCCGCGGCGATGGGACGTCGGAGCCGATCCGCTCGCCGAAGGTCAAGGTCGCCCGCTGAGGCGAACGGCCGGCGTAAGCCGGCTGGTCCGTCACCCCACATGGAGTGACGGACCAGCCGGCTTACGCCGGC
>JBBRPS010000521.1:0-7398 GCA_038227745.1 Gemmatales bacterium
AAACGAGAAACCCGTTACCCGTCAAACCGGCTGACGATGAGCGACACGTTCTGCCCGCCGAACCCGAAGCTGTTGCTGAGCACGTGCCGGACCCGCTTCTCGCGCGGCTGGTTCGGGATGTAGTCCAGGTCGCACTCCGGGTCGGGCACCTCGTAGTTGATCGTCGGCGGCAGTACCCCGCGGCGCATCGCCTCGACGCTGATGATCAGCTCGACCGCCCCGGCCGCCGCGATCAGGTGGCCGAGCATGCTCTTGCTGCTGCTGACCGGCACCTGGTACGCCCCTTCGCCGAACACCTTCTTGATTCCGACCGTCTCGACGCGGTCGTTGACCTGCGTGCTGGTGCCGTGCGCGTTGATGTAGCCGATGTCGAGGGGCGCCAGGCCACTGTCCGCGAGGGCGGCCTTCATACAAGCGATGGCGCCGCGGCCCTCGGGGTGGCTGTCCGTCATGCGGTAGGCGTCGGCGGTCGAGCCGTAGCCGGTCATCTCTGCGTAAATCTTCGCCCCGCGGCGCCGGGCGTGGTCCAGCTCTTCGAGGACCAGCATCCCCGCGCCCTCGCCCAGGACGAAGCCGTCGCGGCGCTGGTCGAACGGCCGCGACGCCCGCGGCGGGTCCTCGTTGTAGGTGGACAGAGCGGTCAGCAGGTTGAAGCCGGTCACGCCGAACGGGTGGATCATGCTGTGGCTGCCGCCGGAGAGCATGAGCTCGGCATCGCCGTGGCGGATCATCTCGGTCGCCTCGCCCAGGGCCTGGCTGCTGGCGGCGCACGCCGTCAGGCAGTTGTAGTTCGGCCCCTCCAGGTCGAAGTAGGCGGCGAGGTGCCCCGGCGTCGTGTGCAGCTCCTGCTCGTACTCGCGGGCCGGGTGAAAGCAGCGCAGGCCGCCGGCGGTGAAGGAGCTCGCGTTGACCTTGCCGCCCGGCTGGGCGCTCTGGGCCACCAGCGAGACGAGATGGTGGAAGTCCTGAATGCCCTCGCCGGAGCCGAGGTAGACACCGAAGCGGGTGCGGTCCACCTTCGGATTGTCGAGCAGGTCGGCGTCGGCCAGCGCCTGCTGGGCCGCGCCGGCGGCGAAGCGGCTGTTGACGCCGGAGTTCTCCCAGCGGCTCGGGTCGCGCACGAAGCGGCCGAGGTCGAAGTCCTTGACCTGGGCGGCGAACTTCGTGGGGAAGCGCTTCGCGTTGAACGCGGTGATCGGCCCGATACCGCTGCGGCCCTCGATCTGCGCGCGGAACAGGTCCTCGACGTTGTGTCCCAGGGGCGTCACCGCCCCCATGCCCGTGATGACGACGCGTCTTCTCATGTCGGCGCACCTGCGTTCGGCATTTAGCCCCCCGTGAACACACGGGGGGCGCGGAGTACTTGGGGCTCCAGATTTAGCCCCCCGTGAAGACACGGGGGGCTAGAGCGCTTTGCGGCCGGGTGTAGCGGGGAGGCGCTTTGGAGTGCGTCGCTCGGCGCCGCTTTCGTTCTTTCTTTCGTAGTCCCGCGGCCCGGCCAGAGGGAAAGAAAAAGCCAAAGCGGCGCAAAGCGCCGCACTCCAAAGCGCGCCCCTTGCTACACCCGAATGCGAAGCGCTCTAAATGCAGTCCCAAGCGATCCCGCCCCTCATGTCTTCACGAGGGGCTAAATCTGCTCGTCCCATTTCTTGCACACCACCGCCGCACACTGCCCCATCTCGGTGAACCCCACCTTGAGGACATAGGGCCGGCGCACCTCCGCGGGCCGCGTCAGCACGTTGACCGGGCAGGCGGGGTCCGGCTCCTCGTAGTTGAGGGTCGCCGGCACGACGCCGTGGCTCAGCCCAAGCAAACTGGCGCTCAGCTCGCTCAGGCCGCCGCCGGCGCCGAGGCTGCCGAAGTAACTCTTCGGCGCGAACACGGGTACGGGGCGGTCGCCCAACACCTCCTGGAGCCCGCGCGCCTCCCAGGCGTCGGCCTCCTGCGTACTCAGGCCGTGGGCGTTGACGTGGTCGAGATCCTCCGGCCCAACGCCGGCCTGCTCCAGCGCCGCCCGCGCGGCCCGCGCCAGCCCGGAGCCGTTGCGGCCGCGGTCGAAAGCCGACCCGAAGCCGACCATCTCGGCGTAGATGCGCGCCCCGCGCTTGCGGGCGTGCTCCAACTCCTCGAGCGTCACCACCACCGCCCCCTCGCCGACGACCACGCCGTCGCGGGTGCGGTCGAACGGCCGGGCCGCCTTCTCCGGAGCGTCGTTGCGCCGCGACAGCGCCCCGAACAGGCACTGCCGCACCATGCTCAGCGGGTTCATCTTGCTGTCGGCGCCGCCGACGAGGAACAGGTCGGCGAGGTCGCGGCGGATGATGCGGTACGCCTCGCCCAGCGCGAGCAGGCTGGCGGCTTCACTCTCGGTGATCGTGTTGCTCGGCCCCTGGGCGTTGTGCAGGATCGAGACGTGACAGGCGAGCATGTTGGGCAGATACTTGAGCATCCACGTCGGCGGGATGCTCGCCAGGCCCAGCTCGCCCCACTTCTCCAGGTCCACCGCGCCCGGCTGGCAGTTGGCGCTGACCAGCGAGGCGGGCGCGATCTCCTCCAACTCGGTAGCGAGGAGGCCGGAGCCGAACTCGACGCCGAAGCGCGTCGGGTCGAGCTTCGTCTTGTCCAGCCGCGCATCATCGACCGCGACCTGGGCGGCGGCGACGGCGAGCTGGATGCCCCGGGCCATCACCTTCAGCCCCTTACGGTCCGGCTTGGCGAGGTAGGTCTTGGCGTCGAAGCCGACGATCTCGCCGCCGAAGCGCGTGGGCAGGTTCGAGGCATCGAAGGCCTGGATCGGTCGGATGCCGCCCTTGCCGGCCCGCAGCGCCTCCCAGAACGAGGCGGTGTCCAGGCCGATGGGGTTGACGACGCCGACCCCAGTAAAGACGGTGCGACGAGATGCGGATGACATGGCATTCCCGGCGGCAACACCACCCGAGGGGTGGGAGAGACGGCCGCCCCTCCTTATGACGTTCAGGTCAGCCCCGCGTACACGAACCCCGCGCCCGCCCCCCGGACTCCGCGGACCGCTCCCCACGCTACTCCCTCTCGGGGACCTTCGCGGGGAGGAAGCGCCCCAGGAGGTAGCGCATCTCCCCGGTGAAGACGAAGTTCTTCTCGCCGAACAGTTGCTGGGAGCGCGACTTGTCGAGGTGGGCGAAGAAGATCTCCGCCTCGCCGACGAGGGCGGAGGCGGGCAGGTCGCGATCCTCGTCCGTGGCGTAAACACGGCCGAGGACGGACGCCCCCTCGGGCCGCAGGTGCAGAATCTCGACGTCGTAGACCAGGCGCTCGCCGGCGAGCACCTCGCGCTGAAAAGAGGCGCGCGGGATCTTGGCCAGGACGACCTTCTCCTTGAAGTCGTTGGCCTCGCCGACGAGGATGCCGCCGGTCTGGGCCAGCCCCTCGATCATCAGCGGTGCCGGCATCACCGGGTAGCCCGGAAAGTGGTCGGCGAAGTAGTCCTCCGCCAGGCTCAAATTCTTGACGGCCCGGGCCGTTTTGCCGCTGTGGAACTCCAGGAAGCGGTCGATCCAGATCCAGCGCATGGTGCATCGCCTCTTGGCGAACGGCCGGCGTAAGCCGGCTGGTCCTGCCGCGAGCGGGGTGCCGGACCAACCGGCTTACGCCGGCCGTTCGCCGCTACACGCCTCTGCAAACCGCCCTACACCTCACCTCAGTTGCCGCTCGGACGGCCGAGTTTGCCCTGGATGTAGCGCGTGATCATCTCGACCGTGAACAGGTCGCTGATGTCGCTGACGCTGGGGTTCTTCTCGAACTCCGCCAGGTCGGCGAACGGCATCCGCGCCCGCAGTTCGGCCAGCCCCTTGGGGGTCACCCGACCGTTGGCAACGAACTCCGGGTCGCCCTGGAAGATCGACTCGGGGAACAATTCGCCGCGCGGGATCTTGATGCCGAACTCCCGCTCCAGCCGGAACACGATGTCCAAAAAGTCGATCGACTCGGCTCCCAGGTCGCCCTGCAGCGTCGAGGTCGGCTTGATATCCTCCTCGTCCACGTTCAGGGCTTCCACCAGGGTCGCGGAAACCTTGTGATAAATTTCGTCCTGGCTCGGCATGGACCGCTCCTCCACAAGAAAAGTCTGGCTGAGGGATGAATCGCTGTTTCCACGGGCACTGTGCTGTCACTCGCCGGCCGCCCCAAGGCTGAGGCCGCCGTCCACGGTCAAAATCTGACCGGTCATGTACGCACTGTCCGGGCCGGCCAGGAAGACCGCCACGCGGGCGATGTCCTCCGGTTGACCCAGGCGACGCATCGGGATCGCCTTCTTGATCCGGTCGCCGGCCTGGTTTCGCACCGCCTCGCTCATGTCCGTCTCGATGAACCCCGGCGCGATGGCGTTGACCGTCACGTTCCGCTTCGCCACCTCGACGGCCAGGGCACGGGTGAAGGCGTTGATCGCGCCCTTGCTGGCGGCGTAGTTCGCCTGCCCCGGGTTGTGGTACACGGCGGCCACGCTCGAGATATTGATGATCCGGCCGCGCTTCTGCTTGAACACCATCGCGTCCATGACGGCCCGGCAGAAGTTGAACGTCCCGCCCAGGTTCGTGTCGAGGACGGTGCTCCACTCCTCGGGCGTCATGCGGACGAACAGGCCGTCGCGGATCACGCCCGCGTTGTTCACGAGGACGTCCAGCCGCCCCCACTCCTGCACGACGCGCTCGACGCACTTCTGCGCCTCGTCGGCCTTCGCGACGTCCGCCTGCAGGGCCAGGGCCGTGCCGCCGAGCTGCTTCACCTCGGCGACGAGGCTGTCGGCGGCGGCCTGGTTGCCGCGGTACACGAAGGCAACCTTCGCGCCCTCGGCGGCGAAGGCCTGGACGATGGCCCGGCCGATGCCGCGACTGCCGCCGGTCACGAGGGCCACCTGGTCCTGCAATCGCATAACGCCTCCTTGCCCCGGCGGCACTGTGGGGCAAGTTGTCAACTTGCCTTTGCCGAGGCAAGTTGACAACTTGCCCCACAGTTCGCTCCCGACTCCGAATCAGCGCGAGGTCATCCGCTGCGACGGCGCAGGTCGCCTTTCAGCACGGCGTACTGCGCCCGCAGGTGGTTGACGATCCGATCGTCGGCGGCCGCCTGGGCCGGGGCGCGGTCGCGCAGGTTGTAGCGAGTCAGAGTCACGCGCGCCGACACCGTGGCCGTCCCATCCACCTCGCCCTTGCCCTTGAACGTCGCCAGCCCTTCAGGCGAGCCATCAGGCGGCTCGGCCAACTCGGCCGTCACCACGAGACTGCGACCCGGCTCGACGAAGTTGCCGTACTTGACGTTCCTGGCCTCCCGAAGAACGATGACACTGTGACGGAAGTCCTCCGTCACCCGCAGCAGCCAGGCGCCGGCCTCGACCAGCGTCTGCAACATCAACACCCCGGGCATCACGGGGAAGGTCGGAAAGTGGTCGGCGAGGTATTCCTCGCCGAGCGTCAGGTTCTTCACGATCCGGATGGCGCGGCCGGGGACGACCTCGACGATCCGGTCCACAAGGTTGAAACGCATCGCACTCCCGCGACCCGACGCTAACTGTTTTCGGCCAACCACTTTCAGCGGCGGCCCCGATAAAAATGGCAGTATAGCGGCGATCTGTACCCCCGGCAACCCCGAATCCTCTGCCCAGCCTACCTGAAGCTAGTAGACGCTAGAATCCTCAAGTTCGTTCCGGCGCTGTGCTTCGGCTCGCTCGTTCGTGGCGGCGTTCGCTCTATTATTATCGCTGTGCTAAGGGTTCGCAATCCTGAAAGAATGGAGAGTATTGGCCATTTGCGGACTCGGGTCTATCTGGGGCGAATGGGGCGAATCTTCGGCGGGCCTCACATCGTGCGTCCGCCATCTACCACCATGACCTGTCCGGTGACGAAGGTCGTGCCGAGGGCCAGGAACGCGATGGCGTCGGCGATGTCCTCCGGCGCGGCGGCCCGGCGCATCGGCGTCGCGAGGAGGGAGCGCTCGACGTGATCCATGTGGTCGGCGAGCCAGCGCGTCAGCACCGGGCCGGGCGCCACCGCGTTGACGCGCACCTCCGGCCCGAACGCGCGCGCCAGCGACTTCGTCATGCAGTTCAGAGCGGCCTTGCTCGCCGCGTAGGGGATCGAGCTGCCGTGCCCCTGCAGGCCGGCCACCGACGTCACGTTGACGATGCAGCCGGCACGCTCGCGCAGCGCGGGCAGGGCCGCCCGGCAGCAGTAGAACGTCCCCTTCAAGTTCACGCCGAAAATCTCGTCCCAGACCTCGTCCGTCAGCGCGTCCAGGTCGGTGTGCTCGATGAACTGCGTCGTGCCGGCGTTGTTCACCAGCACGTCCAGGCCGCCCAACTCGGCCACGCAGCGCCGCACCATGTCGCGCACGGCGGCGTCGTCGGCGACACTGGCGCGGCACAGCAGCGCCGGCACGCCCAGGGCCTTGACCTCCTCACAGGTTTCTCGTGCCTCCTTTTCGGAGCGCGAATAGTTGACGGCGACCGCCAGCCCCTCGCGAGCGAAGCGCACCGCCGCGGCACGACCGATGCCCGTGGCCGAGCCCGTGACCAGGGCGACCCTCCTCGGATCGTCGCTCATGCGAACCCCTCTCTTGTAAAGCGTCGGCGCGCGGCCTTGTGCCGCGGCGCCCCTTTGCACCGCCCCCCTTTTGTCGTTTTATGACAGCAGGCCCGCGGAACCACGGACACCGACCGCGGGCCGGCATTCCTTCATGAGGTCTTCATGCGCAAGTACGTCGTTCTGCTCGCCCTTTTCCTGCTGCCGTCCGCGGCGCCCGCCCAGGCCCTTAACGGCGAGGCGCGGCTGCTGCGCTTCCCGGCGACGCACGGCGACCAGGTCGTCTTCACCTACGCCGGCAACCTCTGCACGGTGCCGGTATTCGCCACACATGCCGATCACGCTCCTCCCGGGAACATGCGCTGGGAAAGTAGGCTCTCGCAACGCGGAGGGATATTCCCCCCGGAGGGGACTGAGGAGTAATAATTGTGCGAGAAACTCCTGGCAATCCGCACGTTAGCGAGCTATGCCGGGACTGCCCCGAACTGGCCCCGGAAGTGGAGCGACGCGTCGAGGTGCTGCGGCGCACGGGCGTGCGGCCTGGGCAGGCGAACGAGACCCTTTCCACGCCGCCCGCCTCGTGCGACACCCAGCCCAGCGCACCGCCGTCGAGCGGCAACGTGCCCGTGGTCCCCGGCTACGAGATCCCAGGACATCCTGGGCCGGGGCGGGATGGGCGTGGTCTACCAGGCCCGCGACACGGCCCTCAACCGGATCGTGGCGCTGAAGATGGTGCTGGCAGGCGGGCAGGCCACGGCCGAGCAGCTGTCCCGGTTCCGCGCCGAGGCGGAGACCCTGGCCCGCCTGCGGCACCCGCACGTCGTCCAGGTGTACGCCTACGGGGAGT
>JBBRPS010000522.1:0-7391 GCA_038227745.1 Gemmatales bacterium
CGGGGGAGGATTGGGAGGTTCATCGGGGGGCGGGGCGCGGCGCAAACACTCCCGTTCAGCCGCGAGCGGGTTCGTGGGCGACTCGCTCCGCGTGTCGCTTCTGAGGTGTGGCGCGACTCGCGGAGCGAGTCGCCCACGAACCGGCTCGCGGCTGAACGGGAGTGTTTCCGCCGCGCCCCTCCCCCCGAGGAACCTCCCATGCCTCCCCCGTCCTGCCGTCGCGCCCTCGTCGTGCTGTCCGCGCTCGCGCTCTGCCTCGCCTTCTCTCCGAGCGCGGACGAGGGCCGCGCCGCCCCCCCCAAAGCCAAGGACGGGAAGCACCGCTTCACCAACCTCCTCGCCAAGGAGACGAGTCCCTACCTCCTCATGCACGCCCACAACCCCGTGGACTGGTACCCGTGGGGCCCCGAGGCGTTCGCGAAGGCGAAGAAGGAGAACAAGCTCATCTTCCTTTCGATCGGCTACAGCTCGTGCTACTGGTGCCACGTCATGGAGCGCGAGTCGTTCGCCAACGAGGGCGTCGCGAAGCTCATGAACCAGGGGTTCGTCTGCATCAAGGTGGACCGCGAGGAGCGGCCCGACGTCGATCAGATCTACATGACCGCGCTGACCACCGTGCGGAAAGGCCGCGGTGGCTGGCCGCTGTCCATGTTCCTCACGCCCGACGGCAAGCCGATCGACGGCGGCACCTACTGGCCGCGCGAGGACAAGGAGATCGACGGAGAAACGTCGATGGGCTTCAAGAGCATTCTCAACGTCGTCCAGAAGATCTGGACCAAGGACCCCAAGGCCATCCGCAAGCAGGCCGAGGCCGTTGCGGCAATGACGGTCGAGAGCCTCGAGAGCGGCCCCCCCGGCGTCGCGCTGGTGGCCCTCGACCGCAAGCTGTCCGAGGGCGGCGTGGAGGAACTCAAGGAGACGTTCGACCCGGAGTACGGCGGCTTCGGCTCGCCGGCGCGGAAGTTCCAGGGCACGAAGTTCCCGACGCCGCCGCGCCTGGAGTACCTCCTGCAGATCGCGGAGCGCACGAAGTCGGCCGACGCGCTGAAGATGGTGACGCTGACGCTCGACAGGATGGCGCACGGCGGCATCTCCGACCAACTCGGCGGCGGCTTCCACCGCTACAGCACCGAGCGGACGTGGACGGTGCCGCACTTCGAGAAGATGCTCTACGACAACGCCCAACTCGCCGAGGTCTACGCCCGCGCCTACCGCCTGACGAAGAAGCCGCTCTACCGCCGCATCCTCGACGAGACGCTGGCCTACGTGCTGCGCGAGATGACGTCGCCGGAGGGCGGCTTCTACTCGTCGCAGGACGCCGAGACGCACCACGAGGAGGGCCGCTGCTACGTCTGGACCGACAAGGAGATCGACGAGGCCCTGCCGCAGAAGGCCGAGAACAAGCTGTTCCGCAAGGTCTACGGCGCCGACGGCAAGCCGAATTTCGAGGGGAAATATCACATTCTGACGCTGCCGAAGTCGCTCACCGAGGTCGCGAAGGAGATGAAGCTGAGCGACGAGCAGTTCCAGGCGCGGCTGCTACCGCTGCGCAAGAAGGCGTTCGAGGTGAGGGCGAAGCGCGACCACCCGTTCCTGAACAAGGTGATGCTGACGGCGTGGAGCGGCGAGATGATCGGCGGCTTCGCCGAAGCGGGCCGCGCCCTGAAGGAGCCGAAGTACGTTGAGGCGGCGGTCCGCGCCGCCGAGTTCACGCTGAAGAACCAGAAGACCGCGGAGGGGCGGCTGCTGCGGACCTACGGGGCGCAGCCGGGCAAGGCGCCGAAGGCGCAGGGCCCCGCGTACGTGGAGGATTACGCCTTCCTGGCGCACGGCCTGCTGAACCTGTACGACGCGACGCGCGAGAAGAAGTGGCTGGACGAGGCGCGGGCGCTGACCGACACGATGGTCAAGTTTTACGGCGACAAGAAGGTCGGCGGCTACTACTTCACGGCGACCGACGGCGAGAAGCTGTTCGCGCGGAACAAGGACCAGTTCGACGGCGCCCAGCCGTCGGGCAACAGCGTGGCGCTGGGGAACCTGGTGCGACTCTGGTCGGCGACGGGCGCGGAGCGCTACCGCGCCGAGGCGGAGAAGGGCTTCAAGGCGTTCGCCGGCTCGCTCAAGGCGTATCCGCAGACACTGACGGCGATGCTGGAGGCGCTGGACAGGTATCTCGACGTGAAGGAGGCGCGCGGGAAGGAGGAGCCGAAGAAGGAAAAGAAGCAAGGGTTGGGAACTAAATAATTCCACGCCAAAAGGAAAGCGAGCGGCGGGGCGGACAGCGGCTCGTGCATTACCTGTAGCGAGAGAGGAAATCATGCCTTCACCCTTTCCGGGGATGGATCCGTATCTGGAAGCCACCTACATCTGGCCGGACTTTCACGATCGGCTGGCCGGCCACCTCAGCGGGGAGCTGAATAGCGTCCTGCCGCCCCCGTATTACGCGCGCCTGGAGATGCGCCCGGAAGTCGGCATCGCCGAGGAGGCCGGGCAGGGCCGACGGATCGTCCCCGATGTCGCGCTGGCCAGCAGGCCGGGTTCTGGCTCGGCCAGCGGGCAGACCGCAGTTCTCGACGCCCCGGGGAGCAACCTCTCGAAGTCCATCGAGGTGACGGTGAGGTCGGAGCCGCTCCGCCACGCCATGGTCGAGATCCGTGACGCCAAGTACGGGCATCGCCTCGTCACCTTGATCGAAATCGTCAGCCCGTCCAACAAGCGGCCGGGCATCGACCGCCGCATGTACCTGCACAAGCAGCGCGAGGTGCTCGACAGTGACGCCAGCCTGGTCGAGTTGGACCTGCTGCGCCATGGCCAGCGCCTGCTCTCGAGCCTCTACGTGCAGGAGACCGTGCAGGAACTGGAGCCCGCTCCGGACTACCTGGTGCTGGTCAACCGGGTCTGGAAGCGCGTGGACGACGCGATGAACTACCAGATCTTCCCGGTCCTGGTGACGGAAGTGCTGCCGCGCATCCCGGTGCCGCTGCGCTCCAACGAGCCGGAGATCCTGCTGGACCTGCAAGCCGTCTTCAACCGCGTCTACGACACCGGGCCGTACCGGCGCGGCGCCATCGACTACAACCTGCCCCCCGACCCGCCGCTGCCGGGCGAGACGGCGGCCTGGGCGGCGCAGCGCGTCCGTGACTGGCTCGGCGGCGGTAACCCCGCACTATCACCCCCCGCTGGTTGACGCCCCCGGTTCGCCGAGCAGCCCGTTCAGCTTCAGGAACTCCTCGCCCCAGCGGTAGTGATCGAGCAGCCCCGCGGTCGCCCGCCCCAGGATGTGGTACGCCAGGAACAGCGCCTCGACCGACGCCAGCCCGTTGTCGGGGTCGGTGCCCATCTTCGACGAGCGCGGGTACGCCGTCCGGTAGCCCTTCAGCGAACGCGGCGGCACGTCGAGGAAGTCGCGCGTCATCGCCCCCGCCCAGCGCCAGCTCCCATCCAGCAGGAGCACGCCGCAATCCGCGTCCGCCGCCGTCAACGCTGGCCCCTCCGCCGCCAGCCGCACGTAGCCCTCCAGCGGCGGCCGCTGCGCCACGGGGTGCTTGAGCAGCAGGATGTCCGCCCGACCGCGCAGGGGCAAGATGGAGCACTTGCGCGGGTTTTCAGCCGGGTGACGGACGATCACCGTGAGCGGAAACGACGGCTCCATGCGACTCCCCTAAGAGGCCCTAACAGAACGTGGGGCAAGTTGCCAACTTGCCGGGAAAAATGGCAAGTTGGCAACTTGCCCCACGTTCTGTTAGGCGCTCTAAAGGACCGACGCACCACCCGGTCCCTTGAAAAGAAGGGAGGCGCGCTTAAGATGAAGTAAGGGCACCTCCCTACCCTACCAGGTTTCCCGGCGGGTTGGGAAGGGCCAGAGAGGAGGACCACCATGCACGTGGAACTGAAGTACTGTTCCGTTTGAAACTATGAACCCAGAGCCGTCAGTCTGACGAGCAAGCTCCTGTCCACTTACAAGCAACAGATCGAGGATCTGAAGCTGATCCCCGCGGGCGGCGGCGCCTTCGAGATCACCCTCGACGGAGACCTGGTCTACTCCAAGCTCGAGACCGGGGAATTTCCCGACGAGCAGTGGGTCCTCGACACGATCGGTTCCCGCCTGAAGAAGTGAGGCGCCTCCGTCCGGTCGGGGGCGCCGGGAGCGGCCTCGACCGGACGGACGGCGATTTACTCACTCTATCCCATGCTATTCTTCGGCCGTAAGAAGCGACTGACCGATTACGCGTCCTGTGCGGGGTGAGCGGGCAAGCTCCCCCCCCAGGGGATCGCGCAGGTCCTGCGCCACCTACCCAGGAACGACGACCCGAACCTCCTCGTCGGCACCGAGACGCACGACGACGCGGGGGTCTACCGCCTCACCGACGACCTCGCCATCGTCCAGACCATCGACTTCTTCCCGCCCGTCGTCGATGACCCGTACGCCTACGGACAGATTGCCGCGGCCAACGCCCTCAGCGACGTCTACGCCATGGGCGGCACGCCGAAGACCGGACTCAACCTCGTCGGCTACCCCGACGACAAGGATCCGAGTCTGGAGTGGCTCGGCAAGATCATCGAGGGCGGCCAGGAGCGCTTCCGCAAGGCCGGCGCCGTCATCGTGGGCGGTCACACCGTGCGCGACGCCGAGATCAAGTTCGGCTACGCGGTGACCGGCGTCATCCACCCCAAGAAGATCCTCACGAACGCCTCGGCGAAGCCGGGCGACAAGCTGGTGCTGACCAAGGCGCTGGGCACGGGCTTCGTGACGACCGCGCACAAGGCGCAGGCCTGCCCGGACGACACCTACCGGGCGGCGGTCGCCAGCATGATCCAGCTCAACGACATCGGCCGCGATGCGATGCTCGACGCGGCCGCCCACGCGGCCACCGACGTGACCGGCTTCGGCCTCGCCGGCCACTCGTTCGAGATGGCCCAGGGCAGCGGCACGACGCTCGTGCTGGAACTGTCGCGCCTGCCGCTGCTGCCCGGCGCGGAGGCCCTGGCGCGGAAGCCCTACCTGACGCGGGCCAGCAACACCAACGCCGCCTACGTCGCGCCCCACCTGAGCAAGGAGGGCAAGCTCGACCCGATGCGGCTGCAATTCTTCTACGACGCCCAGACGTCGGGCGGCCTGCTCATCTGTGTGCCCGCCGACCGCGCCGAGTCGCTCGTCGCCGCCGCCCGCTCGAAGGGCGCCACCGCGACCTGCGTCGTCGGCGAGGTGCTGGAGCGGGCCGATCCGAACGTGGCCCTCATCCTGCGGCCGTGAGAGCCGCCGGGTCCTCTGCAACACAAGCCCGACGGGCCGGCGAGGCATTGCCTCGCCGGCCCGTCGGGCTTGTGTTCGTAGGCGCTCTGGTCGGATGGATCAGCCGGCGGCGGCCTTGAGCGCCGCGATGGCCTTGTCGTAATCGGGGTGCTGGGCGACCTCGGGGACGTATTCGGCGTAGGTGATCTTGCCGTTCTTGTCGAGCACGAAGATGGCCCGGGACAGCAGCGGGATGGGCAGGCCCTCGATCAGCACGCCGTAGGCCTTGCCGAACGAGCCGTTATGCACGTCGGAGAGCGACTGGATGTTGGTGATGTTCTCGGCGCTGCAGAAGCGCTTCTGCGCGAAGGGCATGTCGAGGCTAACGGTGTAGGTCGCGGCCTTGTCCTTGAGGGCGCCGAGACTCTCCTCAAAGCGCTTGGTCTGCTGGCTGCAGACGGGCGTGTCGAGGGACGGCACGACGCTGAACATGCGCGCCTTGGCGGGCGTCTTGGACAGGTTGACGACCTCCAGGCCGCTGTTGACGACGGCGAAGTCCGGGGCCTGGTCGCCGGCCTTGAGCTGCGGCCCGACGAGCGTCAGCGGGCTGCCCTTGAACGTCACCGCGTTCGCGCGTTTCTCCATGATGCAGACCTCCAGTACGGGTGGGACGGGCGCAACGACACCGTCAGCGTATGGAGGCGTCGGGGGAGAGTCAAACCGCGGGACATCCCGTTTAGCCGCGAGCGGTGAGCCAGATCCCGCTCGCGGCTAAATGAATAGTTGCTCTCAATTCTCGCTGAACTCGGGCGGAAACTTGCGCTCGGGCGGCGTCTCGGGCTTCTGCGGCTGCGTCTCCAGGTGCTCAAGCAGCCGCCGCACCCGCCGCCGGAGGTGTAACTCCTTCAGCAACCCCTGCTTGACCTCCGGCTTGAGCGGCAGCGCGAACGAGATGATGTCGCACAGCGGTCCCAGTTCCAGGTCGCTCCGCAGCAGCTTGCGGAACTGATCGTAGACGGCCCCCTTGTCGGGGAACCAGCTCTTGACCGCCTTCGCCAGCCGCCGCCGCAGGCCCCGCGCGGACTCCGCGTCGGGCGCCCCGGCGTCGGTGAGCAACTCCACGTGGGCCGAGCGGTAGAGCTTGCCCTGCGCCAGCTCCTCGAGGATGCGGATCCGTTTCAGGCCGCGCAGGAGGATATTGAAACGGCCGTCCTCCAGGCGCTGCTCGGCCACGACGCGGCCCAGGCAGGCGACGGGGTAGATGGCGGGGCTGGCGTCGTAGTCCGCCTCCCAGCCAGGCCGCAGCAGCGCCAGCGCGATCAGACGGTCGCCGTCGAGGGCGTCCGCGGTCAGCTGCCGGTAGCGCGGCTCGAAGACGTGCAGCGGCTGCATGACGTGAGGGAAGAGCACGAGGTTCGGCAGCGGGAACAGGCGGACGGTGCCGGCGAAGTCGCTCAGAGAGAGGTGGTCGTCGCTCATGGCGTTGCCCCGCTAATGGCGGTTTCGGTTCGTGGGTCAGGACTCCGCTCCTGACATCGACTTGTCAGGAGCGGAGTCCTGACCCACGAACCTAAACCCGCTAATGGCGGTCTTCGTCCTCGTCGATGAACTCGTTCGGGTCGGGCCAGCTCTCCGGCGGCGGCTCCAGGGCGATCGTCGGGATCAGCTCTTCCTGCGGCTGGATGCGGCGGTCCGGTTCGGGGGCGGCCAGCAGCTCGGCGAAGCACAGCTCCATCGCCCGCCAGAAGCCGACGAGGTCGAGGCCGAGGTGATGCGTCCCGTGCCGGCTCAGGTAGTCGCGGCTGGAGTGGTAGAGCTTGACCGCCCCGCGCACGTTGCCGTTGCAGAAGTGGCACAGCCCCACCGCCGCCTGGATGAGTCCCTGGTAGAAGCGCTTGTCCGGCCCGGCCGTGTCCATCCACAGCGACTCCCAGGCCTCGTGCGCCTCGAAGAAATCGCCGCGGTTGAACAACAGGACGCCCGCGAGGTAGCGGGGGTCGTATGGGGTCGGGATGCCGTCCATGCCTCCATTGTACACAGCGCCCGCGCGGCCGCCGAACAACAAGTTGCGTCGCCGTCAGCCCTCGTGGAATCCCGGGTGGCTAGAGCGGTTTGCAGGTTGCGGTTCGTGGCCGACTCGCTCCGCGAGTCGGGGTGC
>JBBRPS010000523.1:0-7357 GCA_038227745.1 Gemmatales bacterium
CGCCACACCCGCCGCACGCGGTTCTGCGAACCGCGTGCGGCCGCCACACCCGCCGCACGCGGTTCTGCGAACCGCGGCTAAGCGGCTGTAAAAAAATAACTTCAGTGAATCGCCACGAAAGACTCGATTTTCCTTGGAAAAACACAGAGGTTGTCGCATCGCTCCTGGCAAATCACTGAAGTTATTTTTTTACAGCCGCTAAACGAAGGCATGTCACTCGTCGGCGGGCAGTTGCCGTCCCTGCTTCGTCGATGCGCGACGCTTCTTCGCCTGTAGCCGCCGTTCGCGCGAGCCGCGCGTCGGCCGCGATGCCCGCCGCGGCTTCGGCACCGTCGCCGCCTCCAGCAACATCGCGATCAGCTTGTCTAGGCAGTCCTGCCGGTTCTTCTCCTGGTCGCGGTAGCGCTGCGAGTTCATCACCAGCACCCCTTCCGTCGTGATCCGCCGCCGCTGCAGCGTCCGCAGGCGCACCTTCACCGCCTCCGGCACACTCGGGCTCGCCGCCAGGTCCCAGTGCAGCACCGCTTTGCTCGCCACCTTGTTCACGTTCTGCCCGCCCGGCCCGCCCGAGCGGGCGAAGCTCCAGACGAACTCATCCTCGGGAACGCGGATCGCCTCGTTGACTTCCAGCATGTGTCACCCGCCGTCACGATTGCCGCCGATTTTTCCAAAGATCCCACCGCGGACGGCGAATACCTCATATGAACCCGCCCACAAACCGGCCGCACCTTTTCCGCAACCAGTGACCCGCACCATCGGGTATACTGAGTGATTACACGGATTGACGAACTCGCACAACAACTCTTTCAGGGTGGCTCGCCATGTCCGCTCCCATTGACCGCCGACGCTTCTTGCAAACCACCGCCGGCCTCGGCGCCCTCGCCGCCGGCCTGTCGGTCAGCGCCGACCGCCCCGGCAACCCGCCCGGCGCCGCCCCCGGCGCTGCCGCCGACCCGGACGTCGTCTTCCCCTGGAACGACCAGGTCCTGCCGCCGTACCCGTCGAGCCGGCCGCGCGTCATCCTCATCCGCTTCGGCGGCGGCGTGCGCCGGCAGGAGACCATCGCCGACCCCGACCGCACCTGGTGCCCGTTCGTCTACCACGAACTCTACCGCAACAAGGGCATCCTGCTCAACAACGTTGAGATCGAGGACGGCCCCGGCGTCATCACCAGCCACGGCGAGGGCACCCTGTACATCCTTACCGGCAAGTACGAGGCGTACAAGGACGTTCACGGCCGGTTCCTGGGCAACCGCTTCGAGGCGCGCGTGCCGACCATCTTCGAGTACCTGCGCAGTACCTACACCATCCCAGCGCACGAGGCCCTGATCGTCAATGGCGAGGACCGCATCGACGAGGACTATTTCACCTTCAGCAACTGCCCGCACTACGGCGTCCGCTACCGTTCGACCGTCCTCAGCCTGCACCGCTTCAAGAGCTTCATGCTCCGCGATGAGCTGGCCAACGGCCGCTGGACGCGCTCCGGGCGCGCCGCCCTGACCGAGCAGGAACGGCACGCCAAACAGGTGGAACTGCGACTGATGGAAGACCGCGGCGACCGCGTCCGCGACCAGCACGGCGCCAGCCCGGAACTCGACGCCTTCTGGGAGCGCTGGCGTTCCCATTACGGCACCGCCGGCTTCGTCAACCCGCGCGGCGACCGCCTGCTGACCACGCTGTCGCTGTGGGCGCTGCGGCACCTGCGGCCCAAGCTGCTGATGATCAACTACCAGGACCCCGATTACGTCCACTGGGGCAACCGCAACTTCTACACGCGCGCCATCGCGGTCATCGACGAGGGCATCCGCGAGATCTACAACGCCGTGCAGAGCGACGAGGAGTACCGCGACAACACCGTCTTCCTCATCGTACCGGACTGCGGCCGCGACAGCAGCCGCGGCATGCCCATTCCGTACCAGCACCACTTCAACTCGCGCAGCGCGCGCGAGGTCTTCGTGATCGCCGCCGGGCCGGGGATCGTGCGCTCGCCGACCCAGGTGGACCGCAAGGCCCAGCAGTGCAGCGTCGCCGCCAGCGTCGGCCGGATCATGGGCTTCGAGACCCCCCGCGTCGATCAAGGCGCCGGCTTGCTCCAGGAGATTCATCGGTCATGAGCACCTCGCACCTTCCCGAAGCTCTGCCGATCGACGCGGGGGCGTTCCCCGTGGCCGAGCCGATCCCGTCGGCCCTGCCCGTGCGCCGTCCCTCCACGGCAATCCGTCACCCTGTACTGCACGGCTTCGCCGTGCTCTTCGGCTGGATCTGGCGCTGGTACGTCGGCGCCGTGATGTGCTTCAACTGGTTCGTCGTCAGCTATTTCACCAGCATCGTCGCGGTGGGCTGGTCCTACCGCTGGATGCAGGCGATCGTGCTGCGCGGCTGGTGGAAGCAGAGCCCGAGGCGGCGCGAGGGGACATTCGCGGACTTCTGCGACTCCCTCGGCCAGGACGGCCCGGTGCCGCGGCCGCGCTGGTTCCTGCGCGAGCGCCTCACGACGGCGATCGACCACCCGACGCGCGGCGGCACACCACCCAGCGGCCTCCGCAAGGTCGGCCGCGCCCTGTCGCTGCCGTGGTATTCCCTCTGGGTGAACTTCAAGACCGGGCTGGCCGGCCTGTTCTGCACGTACCTGCTGACCGGCTGGGGCTGCCTGCTGATGGCGTTCGGCTGGGAGTACGGCTGGCTCACCTCGATCAACCGCTATTACGAGCAGGCCTTCGTCGGTGTCAGCACGTTCCTTCTCGGTGCGCTGCTGTTCATCCTCGCGATGTTCTACGTGCCCATGGCGCAGGCGCACCAGGCCGCGACGGGCCAGGCGCGGGCGTTCTTCGAGTTCCGCTTCGTCCGGCGCCTGGTGCGGGCGCGGCTGACGGCCTACATCGGCCTGGCCGCCCTGACCGGCTTTACGTCGCTCGTGCTGATGATCGTGGTGCTGAGCCTCACGGTGAGCGAGAACTTCCCCGGCAACGACCGCTCGCTCTCGCCGCAGGAGGGTCTGGCAATTTTCTGGCAGTATTTCTTCTGGTTCACGCTGCTGCTGCTGTTCCCGCTGTACCTGCTGCAGCGCTTCGTGGCGGCGGTGGTCTACCGCTCCGCGGTCCTCAAGGTCCTGCGACAGGGCAAGGTCACCCAGGCCGAGTTGAACCCCGTCCTCCGCGGCTGGCTCGACAAGATGGACCTGAGAATCATCCCCCGGGCGGAGACGGTCGGCCTGGGCTGGTACGCCCGGCTGACGACGCGGTTCGCGTACCGGCGCGTGCTGTTCACCGCGCTGTTCCTGCTGTGGCTGGCCTTCACCTTCCGCCTCCTCGTCGGCCACTTTTTACGCTCGCAACCGGTCGTCGGCTTCCTGAATCAGCCGATGATCCAGCTGCCGTGCTTCGACTTCATCCCCGATCACCTGTACCTGGGGAGGAATGAGTAACCGGGTCGTTTCGCCGCGCTCCGCTGCGTGGCGTTGCCAGGACCAGACGCAAGCCACTCGACCGTCTCGCCGCCGGCCCATTCCCCCCGCGCCGGAAACCGGCCTTCGCGCAACCGCCGCCGTCGTTATAATCGCGCCGCTTTTTGCCTCGCTGCGCCCCGGAACAGGGAAAGGAGGCCCCATGCGCAGAACCCGTCCGTTCTTCCGCTATTCCCCCTGGGACGCGCTGCTGGTCCTGAGCGGGATCGGTATCGTCGCCCTGCTGTTGTGGTCGTTTCTCTGCTTCGACCGCCTGTCGTGGTGGGTGACGGCCCTGGCGTTCGCCGCCGCCGCCGGGTCGTACTGCTGGAACCTGCAGTGCATCTCGCACAACTTCATCCACAACCCGTATTTCAGCAGCGTCTGGCTCAACCGCGCCTTCAGCGTCCTCGAGACCCTCGCCCTCGGCGTGCCGCACCTGCTTTACCACCATTACCACCTCAACCACCACTGGGGCGACAACGACGCCAAGGGGCCCGACGGCAGCACCCGCGACTGGTCGTCCATCTACCGTCACAGCAAGGGCGACGGACCGGAGCCGTTCTGGCGCTACTGCCTCCTCAGCTTCTGGCGCGTCGAGGTGGGCGCGGTGCTGCGCGTGACCGCCCGGCACGGCTGGAAGCACCTGGTGCAGCTGGCCATCGAGACGGCGGTGCTGGCCGCCTTCTGGGTCTGGATGCTCTGCGCGGACTGGCGCTACTTCGCCTTCTTCTACCTGCCCTCGTACTACCTTGGCTGGGTGATGAGCTACGCCGAGGGCTACCTGGAGCACTACCGCTGTCAGCCGGGCAACCCCTACGCCAACTCCGTCAGCTCGTACAACCGGCTGTACAACTTCCTCTGGTTCAACAACGGCTACCACCAGGAGCACCACTGGGACCCCAAGGTCCACTGGACCCAAATGGACGAGCTGCACCACCGGATCGAGCCGCATCTCATCGCCAACCACACGCGCGTTCTGCGCGGCCCACACCTCACCGCCCTGATCGAGGACTGGTGGGCGGAGAGAAACAAGAAGCCGACCCCACCGCCGATTGAGCGGCGCCGGGCGGCGTAGTCTCCCCGAAATCCGAAATCCGAAGAAGAAAGCCCGAAACAGGAAACCATCTTGTTTGGGTCATTTCTCCCTTCGGATTTCGGATTTCCCCTGCGGGTGACGCTCGGACCTGTTAGCCTTACTGCTGAACTGCTGAAGGCCCCCGGTCCCAGGGTTATCCCGTGATGCACCGCACCCGCACTCGGCGCGTCCTCCGTCCCTTTCTCTGCTTGCCCGTCTTGCTGACCCTGCTGGCGGGGGGCTGTGGCGGCAAACGCCCGGAGCCGGAAGTCGTCTGGGGGCGGCGCGGCGTGCAGGGCGGCGATCTGGTCAAGCCGCGCGCCGCCGCCATCGACGGCCGCGACCGCCTTTACATCGTGGACTGGACCGCGCGCATCCAGGCCTTCGACCGCGACGGCAAGTACCTCGGCGTGACCTGGACCACGCCCGACTACCGCAACGGCCGGCCCAGCGGCCTGAGCATCGACCGCGACGGCAACCTCCTCGTCAGCGATTCGCACTACCACTGCCTGCGCATCTACTCGCCCGAGGGCAAGCTGCTGCGCACCCTCGGCGGTAAGGCCGGCACCGAGCCGGGACAGCTCGGCTACATCAGCGACGCCGTGCAGGACCGCGACGGCTATTACTACGTGGCGGAGTTCGGCGAGACGCAGCGGATCACCAAGCTCGACGCGGACGGCCGCTTCGTCGCCTGCTGGGGCAGCCCGGGGACCGAGCCGGGCGAGTTCGCCCGCATCCGCGCCCTGGCCCTGGGGCCGGACGGCTACCTCTACGCCGCCGACGCCTGCAACCATCGCATCCAGGTGTTCACGCGCGACGGCAAGCTGGTGCGGCACTGGGGCAAGGCGGGCAAGGAGCCGGGCCAGCTGTCGTATCCCTACGACCTGGCGTTCGCACGCGACGGCAAGCACCTGTACGTCGTGGAGTACGGCAACAACCGCGTGCAGAAGTTCACACCGGAGGGCACGTCGGTGGGCACCTGGGGCGGTGCGGGGCGCGGCCGCGGTCAGTTCGCCAGCCCCTGGGCGCTGGTCGTCGATAGCCAGGGGCGCGTTCACGTCATCGACAGCGAGAACGACCGCGTCCAGCGCATCCATTTCTGAAGAATCGCGAGCTGGGGCGCGGTACATTGACCCGTGCCCCCCGGCAGGGTAGCCTGACACCATATCCCCCGGCCCGACTCCCACCCGTGAGCCGCCATGAGTCACCCCACCGCCGAGGCCCCGCCGGCCCCTACCCTGGTGCGCTACAAGGTCCTCGGCTGGATGTGCGCGCTGTCGATGATCACCTACATCGACCGCGTATGTATCAAGCAGGTCGGCGGCGACATGCGCGACGCCCTCGGCGTGAGCGAGGCCGAGTTCGCCTGGGTTTTCTCCGCGTTCGGCCTGGCCTACGCCCTGTTCGAGGTGCCCAGTGGCTGGCTCGGCGACCGCTTCGGGCCGCGGCGCGTCCTCGCGCGCATCGTCCTGTGCTGGTCGCTCTTCACCGCCCTGACCGGCTGCGTCTGGCGCTTCACCCTCGACAGCGGCTACGAACTCGCCCTCCCCTGGCTCGGCGCCGTCCCTCTCGTCTTCAATGGCTTCCTCTTGCTGCTGTTGATCCGCTTCTTGTTCGGCATGGGCGAGGCGGGGGCGTACCCGAACATCGCGCGGGCGCTGCGCAACTGGTTCCCTTACTCGCGGCGCGGGCTGGCGCAGGGGCTGCTGTGGATGTTCGGCCGTTGGGGCGGGGCGATGGCCTCGCCGCTCATCCTCGTCTTGACGGCGCAGGTGGGCTGGCGCGGGGCGTTCTACGTGTTCGGCCTGGTCGGCGTCGTCTGGGTCGTCGGCTTCCGGGCTTACTTCCGCGACACGCCGCGGCAGCACCCCGCCATCAACGACGCGGAGCTGGCCCTGATCGAGAAGAGCGCTGCGGACAGCGCCCGACCGGCACCGCTGTCGTGGCGGACGATGCTCCGCAGCCGGACGCTGTGGTGCCTGAGCCTGATGTACTTCTGCAGCAACGCGGGGTGGTGCTTCTTCATCACCTGGGACGTGCGCTACTACCAGACGGTCCTGCACCTGGGCGGCGTCGCGCTGAGCCTGGCGTCGGGGGCGCCGCTGTTCTTCGGCGGCATCGCGTGCCTGCTCGGCGGCTTCCTGACAGACCGGCAGGTGCGCGTCTGGGGACCGCGCTGGGGGCGGACGTTCCAGGGGCACATCGCGTATGCCCTGGGCGGCGGCTTCTTCCTGCTGGCGCTCGTGCTGCCGGGCGCCCTGCTGCCGGTGTGCGCGCTGTGCCTGGCATCGTTCCTGAAGGACTTCGCGATGGCGGCGAGCTGGTCCACGTGCATCGACATCGGCCACCGCTACTCGGGGACGGTGGCCGGCTTCATGAATATGGTGGGCAACCTCGGCACCTTCTTCAGCCCGCCGATCGTGGCCGCCCTGGCACACGCGGGGAACTGGAGCCTGGCGCTGGTCTACTCGGCGGCCATGTTCTTCGTGGCGTCGGTCGGGTGGCTGTTCATCAACCCGCGCCGCGTCATCGTGTACGAGCCGGAGGACCGCAAGCGCCTGCAGCAGGAGGGGATCCTGCGGGTCGAGGCCTGAACAGGGGGGATCGCGGCTGGGTGGCAGGCAATGCCAGTGAGGGAGTGAGGCCGATGGAAAGTGGCGCATCTGGAAAAGCCGTTTCCTGCCACAATGGGTTTGGCGTAACTTCTCAATAACCCTTGAAAAGAGGCGCAGCTGATCGGGGGTCGCTTTCCTATTCTGGAAAGTATGCGAATCGACATTCCCCCAATCCCCGCCGCCGAACGCACGCCGCTCGTCGAGGCGCTGCTGGCCATCCTC
>JBBRPS010000524.1:0-7343 GCA_038227745.1 Gemmatales bacterium
ACTTCGGGGAACGGGCTTTTTCGCGCGGTCAAATCGCGCTTCTTAAGGCGATAGCGTGAGAAACCAGGCACGTTTTTCCGAACTACTGACGGGCTCAGGCGATCAATTCGGCACACTTTCGGAATGCGGTGAACGGTTACGGGCTTTCTTCCCCTTGGGCAAGGGAGAAGAGGTGTCTGTCACGGACGTGTTTCGGACGGCTCCTGTCACGGTTAAACTTACCAACTCTGACAAGGGGGAGTCGATTGTTTCCATTTGGCCCGGAGATGGGGAGGTCCGAGTTGAGAAGGATGGCGTCGATGTTCTCGACCTGATTCAAAAGGGTGTCGGCGTCTGATCGGATCATCAGCGCCCTCCGCGCGACAAAGAGGGAGCGTCGAGATTATGAAGAAAACTCGCAATGCTAACGAAGCAACGAACCAGATCCTGGCGGTCGTGGCGAAATCCGAGGCCGATGAGTAGCTCGACAAACATGGGAGAGCAATGAAACAGGTGACCCTGTCTGAATTCAAGGATGACCTGTCGAAGTACCTGCGCATGGCGGAGAACGAAGAGATCGTCATCACCAGGCACGGGAAACCGGCGGGTGTCCTGGTAGGGTTTGCTTCGGAAGACGACTGGTTCGATTACCAACTAGCGCACGACCCACGTTTCCTGCAACGCGTGGCACGGGCGCGGAAGAGCCTGCAAGCCGGAAAGGGCGTCAAACTTGAGGATCTGGAAAGCTAACCATTGGCCACTTGGCTGAGAACCGGCTCTTGCGGGTTCGCCTCACCGAGCGGGCAGGGGCGATTCGGACCATCGGTGCTCGCCGTGCGACGACAAGAGAGCGTCGGGATTATGGAGGAAACGCGCAAGGCTAACGAAACGGCGAACTGCTGCGCTACGGCCGCGAGCATTACCGGCCGCACTCGCAGGAGACCAGCTCGCTGTTGTACCAACTGTTCAAGGCGTATAGCGAGGAACTCGACATGCCCGACAAACTGAAAGAATTCGTCCGCGAGACCATCGACGAACTCCTTGAGAGCCTGCCCGCGAAGGAACGCCTCAAGGGTCTGTCCCCCGAGGAGCGGCTCAAGGGGCTGTCTGCTGAAGAGCTGGTCGGGCGTAACCGGTCCTCCGCTCACCGCAAGTCCTGGATTTCCAGGCTTTTCCGGGTTCTCGGTCCTGCTAGCGAGACCCTTTTGGGACAGTGCTGGCAACGAGAACCCGGGGGGTGCAGGTGGTTCCAGAACGTTAGTTCAGTAAGTTGTCCCCAGCCAAAGCCCGCTTTTCCTGTGGAAAACGACTGTCACAAACCGTGTCTGTGACAAGCAGGGCGATTCTTCGCAAGTGCCAATCGCATCCAGAGTTATGTGTTAGCGGAGCACCGGTTACGCCCAGCTGGTCAGGGCGCTCCCCCCGGAAACCCTGGAGGCGCTGGCCCGTCAACTCAAAGCCAACGGCCCGTCCTCGAAACCGCAGTGACAAGAGGTACTCTGACAACACCGCCTGTAATCGACAGGAGAATCCGCGATGGTGATCCTTAAACTCCGCCTAAAGGATGCTATCCGCGATTTGACGGTAGCGATCATGAAGGCCGCCCGGATCCAGGACGATGCCGAGAACAGCCTGAGAGACGAACTGGCGGATGACTTGAAGCGGTTTGCGGAAGTTATCCTTCAGGTCGCGCGGGAGGAGCGGGAAACGGGGACGCGCCTCGAGTTGGATGAGCCGATTAACTGGTATGATTTGAATGGCCTCTTCTTTTAGTGCGGTATCATTCCGGCATGAAGACTCGCGAATTCCTGCAGGTCGATCCTGCATCGCTGCACTTGCCCAGTTCACGTCGCGACGGCGCCGATCCGGTCAAGTTGCAGCGTCAGTTGGCCAAACACGGCACTTCCACCGACGGAATGCAGCCACCGGAGGTTAAGAGAGGCAGTGACGGCGAACTTGTGATCTACGACGGTGTGACACGCGCAACACGTGTGGCCAAGTATCTGCCGGGTACTCCGATCACCGTCGAGATCACCGGTGAGTTATCCGGCCCGGTCGGCGGGTTGCCAAGAGTGGGAGAGAAAATATGAGATCAACGGAACAACTTCATCTCGATCTGCACGCCGCTCTTTTGCAACTCCGTGAACTACGTCCAGAGTGGCGGCTAGGTCAGACATTGGCGAACCTGGCGATGACGGCAGGACGGTTAGATCCTGGTGGCGTGTGGGATTTGGAGGATGAAGAGGCATTAGTGGCGGCGCGGACGCTCATCGAGCAGTATTCCGACGTCACCACAGGGAGCCCTACGAACTCATCCGCAAGGTGATTACGAATAGGGCGAACGCGGCGACCGCCAAGGCTTCCTGACTCGCGCCCGGGTACCTGGGAAACGGCGATCAACCCCAAGGAGAGAGTCCACATGGCCGAAATGACCATCCGCCTGCGCTGCGACCCGGTGACGGGCAAGAAGGACATCATCATCAGCCTGCGCTCCGATCAGGACGCCCTGCCGCACGAGCACGAGCAGCAGCACCGGGCACTGGTCGAGAAACTGATCGGCGGCGGCCTCCTCAAGGAGACCGAACTGGGCAAGATCGTCGTCGAGCGCGAGCAGAAAGAGCAGGAGCCCGCGGCCCCGGCCGGCAACAAGCCGCAGAACCAGCGCCGCGCCGCCGCCGAGGGCGGCAAGTAGGAGTCAGGAAAAGCCCACGGGTTGCAACCCGTGGGCTTGCCCCTCTCCGGATCTTTGACCCCTGAGCCTGACACCATGACCGTCCTCTACTTCCCCGACCTCGACACCCTGCAGCTGTCGCTCACCAGCGGCGTCGTGCCGCCGGCCGTCAGCCAGGAGCCCGTCAGCGCCGCCTTCGACGCCGACGGCCACGTCTGGCTCAAGGCGTCCGTCGCCCTGCCGCGCCCCGTCCAGAACGAGCTGCGCCGCCTCGGCGTCCACGTCGTCAAGAGCCTCGACGCCGCCGACGTCCGCGATTACTCTTGCTGGCCGCAGCTCATTCCGCTGCAGCGCGAGGCCACGCCGCAGACGCCCGGCGGTCAGACGCCCGTCCTGTTCGAGCTGTCCGGCCCCGGCGAGCTGCCCGGCCTGGTCAGCGAGATCCTGCGCCTCGGCAACGACCGCCAGGGCTTCCGCTGGGTCCGCGACGACAGCGACAGCCCCGTTCTCCTGCGTGTCGTCGGCCCGCCCTACTACTCGCTGCTGCGCGCCCTCGACCGCGACGGCCAGGGCGACGCCCCGCGCGCCTACCTCGAACGCTCGCCGCGCCTCTGGGTCGAGATCGGCCACACCCACCCGCTGCTCGCCCAGCTCAAGGCTCCCGAGGGCAAGATCGTCCTCCTGCGGCCGCCGCGCGACTGGGTCTTCCTCGACGACGTGCCCTACCGCGACGTCTACGACATCCTCGAGTTCGCGCTGCCGGCCGTCGCCACGCGCTGGCAGGACGCGGCCCTCACGCAGAAGCTGACCGTCCCGCTGCGCCTCACCCTCGGCGGCGGCCAGGACTCGCCCGAGCTGTGGGTGCTGCGCGAGCACGCCATCGAGACCCTCGACGACTTCGTGCGCTCCGCCGACGACCAGCTCCTGGCCCGCCTGTCCTTCGCGGTCGGTGAGGGCGGCGGCCGCGACCGCGTCATCGTGCTGCGCGTCCGGCCGTCGCGCATGCCGCCGCCCGTCCTCGTCCTCAAGGGTGCCCAGGGCTTCCGGCCATTCCTCAAGCTGCCGAACCTCTTCCTCCCCGTCGGCGCCCGCCTGCACCCGCCGCTCCGCCGCGACGCCGTGCGCAGGCTGTTCGCCGACGACCCCGACCTGGTCACCTGGCTGTTCCCGAACGGCGACGCCACCTTCACGCCGGAGAACCTGCCCGACAACGTCTTCCGACCGCTCACCGACTGGATCGACTACGTCCTCGATCATAACCACGTCGCGCTCAACGCCTGGATGCAGTCGATGCAGTTCGAGTTCGAGTCGTTCGTCTGCAAGGACGACCAGGACCCGCGCCAGGACAAATCGAAGAGGCCGGCGCGCGCGCCGAAGGGCGGCCGCAAGGACACCACCACCGAGGTCGGCACCGGCGGCGCGACGACCACGTTCCAGGCGATCAACAAGTCGCGCAAGAAGGAGATCGAAGAGCCGCTGCCCGAACTGCCGCGCGCCGAGCCGAGCGAGCTGCAGATTCAACTGACCGCCCTGGAGCGCACCTTCCTCGACATGGAGGGCGGCCTGGACGCGCCGCAGCGGCAGTCGCTGTGGCCGCGACTCGCGCTGCTCAACAGTGCCCTGGGCAACACCTCCGACGCGACGCTGTGCTACGTCCACGCCCTGTGGGAGGACAGCCCGCAGGCGTCGCAGTGGGCGCGCACCTGGCTCTGGACGGAGAACAAGGGCCGCGAACAGGAGCTGCCGGCGCAGGAGCTGGACCGCATCCTGAACGGCAAGGAGCCGTCGCTGGCCGACGTGCGCCGGCTGTCGGCGTGTGTCGTGGCGGCGGCCCACCGCGAGCCGCCCCCGCCCGAGGTCATCAAACGGCTGCGGCCGATCCAGGAGTTCCTGCAGCAGCACGAGCCGCTGCTGCCGGTGCGCGCCGCCTGGCTGGTCGGCCTGGCGCTCTACCGGCTGTCGCACGGCGACGTGCTGGCCCTGACGCGGACGCGCGACCGCCTGCTGGAGCGGCTGTTCAAGAACGGCCTGAGCGCCGAGCTGGACCTGCCGACGTTCCTGCGCTTCAGCGGCGTGCGCTCCAGCGACCGCTTCCGCGCCTTCCGCGACTGGCTGCTGCCGCTGCCCGAGAAGATCCGTCGCTGGATCCACGACGTCAACCGCAAGGGCCTCGACGCCGACCCCGCCGACACCGAGGCGTACGCCAACCTCATCCTGGCGTACGGCCTGGCGCGGCTCGGCGAGGAGCAGCGGGCGCGCGACCTGCACGCCCGCGCCCGCAAGGCCCTGGTCGAGCGCAGCGATGTCCACAGCTTCCTCCTGGAGGCGTTCGGTCACCGCATTCAGCAGGCGCTCGAGGGCAAGCCGCCGAGCGGGCCGCTGCCGCCCGAGCAGCTCGAATACCTCGAACACATGGAGCGCATCCCGCGCTACATGGTCGATCGGCTGCGGCAGCACTCGCGCATCCTGGAGCCGCACGAGAAAATCAACCCGTACCGCTCGTGGCAGGTGCGCTACTTCGACGAGCTGGGCCAGAAGCTCGCCGCCCTGCCGGACATCATCGAGCGCGCCGAGCTGGAGAAGACCGTCGTCGGCCTGCTCGCCTCGACGCGCGGCAACGCGGCCAAGGAAAGGCTGCGGCGCTCGCGCGTGGTGATCGCGGCGCTCGGCGTGGCCCCGCGCATCGGCGAGGCATTCGCCAAGGAGGTCCTCACCGACGCCGTCCCCGGCTGCACGGCGCTGGCCGAGGCGATGGAGAAGGCGGAGCCGGCCGAGAAGGCGAACTTCCTGATGGAGCAGGCGGACCTGCTGGAGAAGGCGATCTTCGTGGCGGCCCACTTCGACCAGTCGGCCCACGTGCAGGGGCTGGTGGCGCGCTTCCAGTCGCTGCTGCACACGCTGCACGGCGCCTCGGGCGGGCAGGCCGTGGACTCGCTGGCCGGGCAGTGCTTCCGCGGCCTGCGCAAGCTCGGCCTGCGCGACGAGATCCACGCGATGCTCGGGCAGATGGCCGAGGTGGTGACGGGGGGCAGGTCGCCGGCGGACCTGCGCAAGCGCAAGGACTGGTCGGCCGGGCTGAGGACGCTGCTGCACGTGGCGTCGGGCTGGTACTATTTCGGCATGGAGGCGGAGGCCCGTCCGGTCATGGAGGAGGCGCGCCTGCTGCTCTACCAGGGCGCGCTGGACGCGCGCGAGCAGACGAAGCTGGCGTGCGCCTACGCCGGCACTATCGGCCAGGCGCCGGTGGACCTGGCGCTGCAGTCCATCGACGAGATGTTCCAGAAGCTGACGAAGGTGTGCGACACGTTCACGACGAATGCGTATTATTCGCTGTCGCAGCTGGACGTGGTCGAGGCGGTGGTGCTGGCGGTGGTGACGGAGGATTTCGCCCTGGGCACGATGGCCCGCCGCTGGCTGGACGACGAGGAGTTCCTGATCCGCCGCCGCGTTCACGCCGACGTGCATGCCTTGATGGGACAGGCGCAACTGTAATCCCTCCGTGGCGACAAGCAGCCTTGCTTGTCGCGCCGGGACAGCGACAAGCAAGGCTGCTTGTCGCCACGAGAAGACCGCAACCGACCCCGAGGATATACCTACATGGCCACCAAGATCGCCAACGCCGCCGCGGTCCAAACGCCGAACGAGGAATGGACCCTGCAGCAGCTTCAGGCCGAGGCCGAGGACCTGCGCAAGCGCCTCAACCACTTCCGCACCTCGCTCGGCCGCTTCTTCGTCGAGAAGCAGGAGCTGATCGACCTGATGCTGATTGCGGCCATCGCCCAGGAGCCGCTGCTGCTGGTCGGCCCTCCGGGGACCGCCAAGTCCGACCTGGTGCTGAAATTCAAGGACGCGCTCGGCCTCGAAGAGGGCGACTACTTCGAGTACATGCTGACGCGCTTCACCGAGCCGTCGGAGATCATCGGGCCAATCGACATCAGCCAGCTGCGCGAGGGCCGCTACATCCGCCGCGAGCAGGGCAAGCTGCCGACCTGCCGCCTGGCGTTCCTCGACGAGATCTTCAAGTCGAACTCGGCGATCCTCAACATCCTGCTGACGATCATCAACGAGCGGAAGTTCTACCAGGACGGCGTGCCGCAGCCGGTGCGCCTGCGCGTGCTGTTCGCGGCGACCAACGAGGTACCCGAGCAGGGCGAGCTGGCCGCCCTCAAGGACCGCTTCGTCCTCAAGGTCGAGAGCCGCTCGGTACAGGAACACCACTTCACCGAGCTGATCGACGCCGGCCTGCAGTCGGAGGTGTACCGCAGTCTCAATCAGAAGCCGTGGGCCGAGAACCACTGTTCGCTGGAGGACATCGTCAAGGCGCACCGCTACCTGACGCACCTGTTCGCCAAGCGGCAGCGCAGCGGCCGCGATGAGGAGGTGACCGACCGGCACCAGTTCTTTCCGCCGGACGTCTTCCGCGAGTTCCAGCGGCTCGTGAAGACGCTGGTGCGCGACGATCGGATCTTCGTGAGCGACCGCAAGCTGGTGAAGCTGTACAAGCTGTTCCGCATCCGGGCGTGGCTGTTCCACGGCGGCACGGTGACGCGCGACGACCTGCGGTTGCTGGCGTACCTGGGCGAGACGCATCAGGAGATGGCGCTGCTGCGCGACAAGGTGCCGGCGCTGCTCGGCGATGCGTGAAACCTGATGAGCGAATGGGCAACACACAAGCCCGACGCGCCAGCGAGGG
>JBBRPS010000525.1:0-7338 GCA_038227745.1 Gemmatales bacterium
AACTAGCCATTTTTTCCGGCAAGTTGGCAACTTGCCCCACGTCCTTTGAGGCGCTCTTATGATTCTGTGATTGAACGGACCCGCTCAATCCGGCCAGTTGATGACGTTGCCGTCGCGCGGGTCGATCAGGTTCCGCAACAGGTCGTCGTTGTAGCGGTTCCGCTGGATGACGCGCACACTGCCGTCCGCCAGCGCGGCGTTGAAGCCGTCGCCGAACAGCGTGCCGCCGATCCGCGGTAGCCCCCCGTTGCGGTTGAAGGGCAGGTCGGCCGGCCGGGTCCAGTCCACCGCGTCGGACGCCTCGACGACGAGGAACGTGTTGCTCAACCCGTCCGTGAAGCTCGCCTTGAGCTGCGCCGGTTGGTCCGCCTGGAAGGGCGCGTTCGGCCCGGTGAACACCTGGTAGTAGGTGGAGTTCGGCCGGGGAACGCCCTTCACCGGCGCGTAGATCTGCGGCATGCGCGGGAGCAGCGTCCGGTTGTGCTCGCTGTCCCACGGCTCGTTGAGCCGGAACTGCCGGTACAGGTTCTCGTGCTCGAGGTACGGCAGCAGCGCCACGCGCCAGCTCAGCTGCCCCTTGCCGTTCTTGCCGTCGCCCGCCGCGTAGGGGAGTTGGCCGTGGGCGTCGTTGAATTGGTGGAACGCCAGGGCGATCTGCTTGAGGTTGTTCTTGCTCCTCTCCCTGGCCGCGTTGTCGCCCCCGAACGGGTCGTTGAACTGCGGCTGCTTCGGCATCTTCTCCATCCTCTGCTTCTGCAGCTCGAAGGCCTGGCGCTGCTGCTCCCTGGCCATCTCGAAGGCGTTCTGCGGAGCGTTCTTGGCGAAATTTGCCCAGCCCTGTGCCGCCTGCTGGACGGGGCGGAGGACGGTGTACCACCAGTACCACGCCACCAGCAGGGCCACGACGCTCGTCGAGGCGCCGGCGATCGGGAAGGCGATGCCCCGGCCCTGCTGTGTGAAGGCCACGATCAGGCCGACCAGGCCGAGCACCAGCCCGACCCCGCCCGCGATGAGGCCGGGGTAGAAGCCGATGCACGGGATCATCGCGATCATCAGGCCGGCGGCGCCGACGCAGAGCGAGGCGATGCCCATGCCCATCTGCAGGCCCATCCCCGGACCGGACGGCTGGTACGGGTCGCGGTACCTCTCGCGCCGGCGCCGCGGCGGCCCCTCGTCGTCGTAATCGTCGTCGCGGTAGTCTTCGCGGTATTCGGGTTCGCGCCTGCGCGGCGGCGGCGGCGCTGAGTCGAGCACCGCCTCGGGGATGTCGGCGCCTTGCTGCGGCACGGGGAACGGCGTGCCGCAGCTCGGGCACTTCACCATGCGGCCGGCCGTGGTGTCGGGCGCCTGGAGGTTCGTGTGGCAGTTCGGACAGGATAGGGGGATCGGCATGATGACGCCTCGGGGTTAGGGGCCGCACGCGGGGAAGGGGGTGGACAGCGTTCGTGCGCTTATCATCGCCGCCGTGCCGGCGCCCGGCAAGGGGTTTGTTGAGACAAGCTGCCAGCTTGTCTCTCCTTCCAGAGACAAGCTGGCAGCTTGTCTCAACAGGCTCATCCCTTCAGCCCGTAGAAGCGGACCGCGTTGTCGTGGAACAGCTTCCGCTGGTCGGCCTCCTTGCGGTTGCGCACGATCGCGCGCAGCGCCTCGACCCACTGCCGGTACGTCGCGGCCAGCGTGCAGACCGGCCAATCGCCGCCGAACATCACCCGGTCGGGGCCGAAGACGTCGAGCGTATGGTTGACGATCGGCGCCAGGTCGTCGGCGGTCCACTTGCCCGGCCGCGCCGACGCCACGATGCCGGACACCTTGCCCACGACGTTCTTGCACTGCGCGATGCGGGCCATGTCGCGGCGCCACTGGGTGCGGTCCTTCGCCTGGACATTCGCGTTGCCGCAGTGGTCGAGGATGAAGCGCGTGCCGGGGCAGGCCTCGACCAGCTTGACCGCGTCGGGCAACTCGGCGGCCCGCATGCACAGGTCGAAGCTCAGGCCCAGCTCGCCCAGCAGGCGGATGCCGGCGACGAACGCGGGCCGCAGGCAGGTCCCGGCCGGCGTCGTCGGCCCGTGCAGCACCTGGCGCAACCCTTTGATGTACCGGCTGCCCTTGAACCGGCCGACGTACTTGGCGAAGTCCTTCGACGCGGGCCGGCCGGAGATGACCGCGGCCACGGTCGGCGTCTTGCCCTGGCGGCAGAGGTCGATGACGTAATCCGCCTCGGCGTTCTGCTGCTTCGGCTCGACGTCCACCTCCATGTACACAGCCTTGACGACGTTCAGGCCGGCGGTCGCGGTGAGGTAGTCCTTTATGACGAAACTGCGGGCGAGGGGCGATCCCTTCTGGATCCACGGCAGGCGGAAGCGGCTCAGATCCCAGAGGTGCTGGTGCGTGTCCACGATCGGCGGCCCCTTGGCCCCGTCGCGCGGTTGGCCGACGCCGGTCGGGGCGGCGTCACTGTCGTTGCAGGCTACCCAGGCGGCGCCGGCAAGTGCGGCTTGTTTGAGCAACTGGCGGCGGGTCTGGCGGGGGTTCATGGGGGGGTCCGACTAAGAGGTAGGTAATCGACTGAAAGAGAGAAACCGTTTCGGTTTGTGTTCACAACGACGCCCTGGCAGGGATCTGCGACTCGTCCGACTGGTCGTCACTTGCGTCCGGGTGGTAGACCTATCGAGGCGTCGTAAATCAAGGCGATGAGCGTACTGAACCCGAAGGCACCAGCCAGGATCAGCATCGCCAGAAGAAAAGCGGCATTGGACCTCAAGAATTGCTGAAATTCATCCGTGGGCGCGTTCGGAACCCTACGCTTTCTCACCCGCGCCGTCACGTCGCAGCCCAAGAACGCTCCGAAGGCCCCCCCAAAGAATAGTAACTGGAAGGCCACGGTGTTATCGTACCCGCGCGGACCCACGGCGACCCACAGGGAGACGAGGGCGGCGGCAAGCGTCGCAACAGCATACCCGATAACCCCTCCCAAAAAGATCGAGGGGGCTTTCCGTTGACTGGGACGTTCGTCCATTGCTGACCTCGGGACGAATCTTTGCCGACTATCTTACGAACTCTCCGGGACTGCGAGGGACTTTCCCCCGCGAAAAGCGAAAAAACAGTTGAGGGTAGGCCCTCCGATCTAGTATCCTGAAGAGATATACTGTCGCCGGCCGAGTTCCGCCTGTTTAGCCGCGAGCCTCGGGCGAGCGTTCGCTGCAACGGCGACGGTATATCCCGCCTACCCTGCCCGCCGACCCACCCGCAACGGGAGCTGACTCGATGATCTCGCGAATGCGTTTGAAGGGATGCCGGACCGCGGTGCTGGCTGCTGTCGCGGTCGCCGTCCTGGCCACCTGCTTCGCCGCCGCCCCGGCCGACACCCCCGTGCCGAACAGCGGGAAGGCGGCGAAGGTCGATTTCGCCCGCGACATCCGCCCGATCCTTTCGGAAAACTGCTTCGCCTGCCACGGCCCCGACGCCAAGGCCCGCAAGGCGAAGTTGCGCCTCGACACCAAAGAGGGCGCCCTCGCCGAGTTGCGCAGTGGCGGCCACGCCATCGTGCCGGGCAAGTCCGACAAGAGCGAGGCCATGCTCCGCATCCTCACCGGGGAGGAGTCCGAGCGGATGCCGCCGATGAAGATGGGCAAGAAGCTGACGCTGCGGCAGATTAGCCTGATGAAGCAGTGGATCGAGCAGGGCGCCAGCTGGTCGGGGCACTGGGCATTCGACGCGCCGCACCGCCCGCCGGTGCCGACGGTGGCCGCCGCCTCCTGGCCGCGCAACCCGATCGACTCGTTCATCCTCGCCCGCCTGGAGCGCGCGGGCCTCGAGCCGTCCCCCGAGGCGAACCGCACCACGCTCATCCGCCGCGTCACGATGGACCTGACCGGCCTGCCGCCGACGCCCGCCGAGGTCGATGCCTTCCTCGCCGACACCTCGCCCGAGGCCTACGGCAAGGTGGTGGACCGGCTGCTCAAGTCGCCGCGCTACGGCGAGCACATGGCGCGTTACTGGCTCGACGCGGCCCGCTACGGCGACACGCACGGCATGCACCTCGACAACTACCGCGAGATGTGGCCCTACCGCGACTGGGTGATCGGCGCCTTCAACAAGAACCTCCCCTTCGACCGCTTCATCGTCGAGCAACTCGCCGGCGACCTGCTGCCGAACGCGACGCTCGACCAGGTCGTCGCCACCGGCTTCAACCGCTGCCACGTCACCACCAGCGAGGGCGGCTCGATCGACGAGGAGGTCTACGTCCGCAACGTCGTGGACCGCGTCGATACGACCGGCGTGGTCTTCCTGGGCCTCAGCGTCGGCTGCGCCCGCTGCCACGACCACCGCTATGACCCGATCAAGATGAAGGACTATTACCAGTTCTTCGCCTTCTTCAACAGCCTCGACGGCGGGGCGCTGGACGGCAACATCCAGGCGCCGCCGCCGGTCGTCAAGGTGGCGACGGCGGAGCAGATGAAGGCGCTGGCGCAGTTCGACGAGAAGGTCGCCGTCCTCCGCCGCGAGATCGCGCAGGAGGTGGCGCTGGTCAAGTACGAGGAGCCGGTCGCGAAGAAAGAGGAGCCGGAGACGGCCCCGCGCGCCGAGTTCGTCTGGCTCGACGACGCCCTGCCCGCGGGGGTGCAGCCGATCGTCGGGGGCGCCAACGTGCCGTGGCAGTTCGTCGGCGGCAAGGGCGTCCCCGTTTTCAGTGGCTCGAAGTCCGCGAAGCTGACGGCCCGCGGCCTGATGCAGAACGTGCTGGAGAAGGCCAGCCCGGGGCTGCGCGTCGGCAAGGGCGACAAGCTGTTCGCCTACGTCTACCTCGACCCGGCCAGCCCGCCGCGCGAGGTCATGCTTCAGTGGCACACCGACACCTGGAAGCACCGGGCGTACTGGGGCGAGAACCTCGTCCAGTTCGGGCGCGACAACAGCACCGAGCGCGTGAAGATGGGACCGCTGCCCGAGAGGGGCAAGTGGGTCCGCCTGGAGGTGGACGCCGCCCGCGTCGGCCTGAAGCCGGGCATGGTCATCACGGGCTGGGCATACACGCAGTTCGACGGCACCGCCTACTGGGACAAGGGCGGCATCGTGACGGCGACGCCGCAGGGCGGCCAGTCGTTCGACAGCCTCGCCGCCTGGCTGCGCGTGCAGAAGGGGACCGGTGGCGCCGGCCTAACGCCGTCGCTGCAGGGCATCGTGAAGCTCGACGCGAAGAAGCGGACGCCGGCGCAGCAGAAGGAGCTGCGCGACTACTTCATCGAAAAGGTGTACGCCAAGACGCGCTCAGTCTTCGAGCCGCTGCAGCGCCGCCTTGGTCCGCTGGAGAAGGAGCGGCAGGAACTCGACAAGAAGATCCCGACGACGCTGGTCTTCAAGGAGAGCGCTCAGCCGCGGCCGTCCTACATGCTCAAGCGCGGCGAGTACGACCAGCGCGGCGACAAGGTGGGGCGCGACACGCCGGCGTTCCTGCCGCCGCTGCCCGAGAAGGCGCCGCGCAACCGCCTCGGCTTTGCGCAATGGCTGGTCTCGCCGGAGCACCCGCTGACGGCGCGCGTGGCGGTCAATCGCTTCTGGCAGCAGTTCTTCGGCACGGGCCTGGTCAAGACCGCCGAGGACTTCGGCTCGCAGGGGGAGCAGCCCAGCCACCCCGACCTGCTCGACTGGCTGACGGTGCAGTTCGTCGCCGACGGCTGGGACGTGAAGCAGACGGTGAAGCGGATCGTGACATCGGCGAGCTACCGCCAGTCGCCGCGGATGACGAAGGACCGGCTGGCGAAGGACCCGGAGAATCGGCTGGTGTCGCGCGGGCCGCGCTTCCGCCTGGACGCCGAGATGCTGCGCGACCAGGCGCTGGCGGTGAGTGGCCTGTTGATCGAGCGCGTGGGCGGCCCGAGCGTGAAGCCGCCGCAGCCGAGAGGCCTGTGGGAGGCGGTCGCCTTCACGGGGAGCAACACCGGCATATTCAAGGCCGACAAGGGCCAGGAGAAGGTCCACCGCCGCAGTATGTACACGTTCTGGAAGCGGACGTCGCACCCGCCGCAGATGGGCACGCTGGACGCGCCGTCGCGCGAGGCCTGCCGGGTGCGCCGCGAGCGGACGAACACACCGTTGCAGGCGCTGTTGCTGATGAACGAGCAGCTCTTCGTCGAGGCGTCGCGTGCCCTCGCGGAGCGAACGCTGCGCGAGGCGCCGGCGGACCCGCAGGCGCGGCTGCGGCACCTGTACCGCCTGGTGACGGCGCGTGCGCCGGACGAGGTGGAGATGTCCGTGCTGCGCGACACGCTGCAGGAACACCTGGCACGTTTCCGGGCGAACCCGCAGGCGGCGCAGCAGCTCATTCGCGTCGGCGAGAGTGCGCCCGCCGCGACGATGAACCCGGAGGAGTTGGCGGCGTGGACGATGCTCGGGAACCTGGTTCTGAACCTGGACGAGGTGATCAATCGATAGGCGAGGCGAACGGCCGGTGTAAGCCGGCTGGTGCAGCACCCCGCTTTGGCGAACGGCCGGTGTAAGCCGGCTGGTGCCGCACCCCGCTTTGGCGAACGGCCGGTGTAAGCCGGCTGGTGCAGCACCCCGCTTTGGCGAACGGCCGGTGTAAGCCGGCTGGTCCTGCACCCACTCGCTCGAACCAGCCGGCCGTTTGCCGGCCATGGAGTCGCCGATGGACCGATACTGGCTGTTGACCTGGCGCACCTACGGGACATGGTTGCCCGGCGATGAGCGGGGGTTCGTTGATCCCGTGGTGGATGAGCAGGGTCATCGTGCGATCCATAATATCCCCGGAACCCCGGTCGATGCCGATAACCCGCAACTCCGTGCCTACGCTCAAGGAGTCATGAAAGGCGAGCCGGTCTACTTGACCGCCGAGCAGGCCCCTGTCTTGCTCGGACAGTTCCAAGAAACCGCCACGTACCGCGGTTGGGAGCTATTGGTAGTCGCTGTGCTGAGCAACCATGTTCATCTGATCGTTGGCGTACCGGGAGACCCTGACCCGGCCGACCTCCTCCGCGACTTCAAGAGTTATGGAAGCCGTCGCCTTAATCGCCGCTGGGGGACTCCCAAGAATGGCTCGTGGTGGTCCGAATCCGGCTCCCGGAGGCGATTAAAGGCGGAAGAGAATGTCAGAGAAGCGATTCAGTACGTGTTGGAGCAAACGAACCCCCTGGTGACCTGGTTAGCGGAGGGCGAACGGCCGGCGTAAGCCGGCTGGTGGCGCCCGCGCCGGCCGTTCGCCAACGTGCAGGAACGTGCAGGACCAGCCGGCTTACGCCGGCCGTTCGCCAACGTGCAGGACCAGCCGGCTTACGCCGGCCGTTCGCCAACGTGCAGGACCAGCCGGCTTACGCCGGCCGTTCG
>JBBRPS010000526.1:0-7328 GCA_038227745.1 Gemmatales bacterium
GAGGGCCTCTTGCCCCGTGGCCGCGTCCCACACCTTCACCGTCTGGTCCCACGAGGCGCTGGCCAGGCGCTTGCCGTCGGGGCTGTACGCCACGGCGCTGACCGGGGCCGTGTGGCCCTTGAGGGTGAGGGCCTCTTGCCCCGTGGCCGCGTCCCACACCTTCACCGTCTTGTCCCCCGAGGCGCTGGCCAGGCGCTTGCCGTCGGGGCTGTACGCCACGGCGGTGACAACGCTCGTGTGGCCCCTGAGGGAGAGGACCTCTTGGCCCGTCTGCGCGTCCCACACCTTCACCTCTCCGGGCTTGCCCTCCACGGGCAAACCGCTGCTGGCGGAGGCGAGGCGCTTGCCGTCGGGGCTGAACGCCACGGCGCTGACCCCGCCCGTGTGGCCCTTGAAGGAGCGGCAGGGCTGGGTCTGCTGGGTCCGGCAGAGCAGGTAATCATGCTCCCAACCCTGCCGCTTCAGGTCGCATTGGTACAGGATCTTCAGGGCCTCGGCTGGGCGGCCGCGCTCGATCTCGGCCTGGGCCTCGCGCAGGCGGAAGGCATAGGCCACGAACTCCGCCCGATCCAGCTCCTTCTGCACCTTCACCTTCTCCTTCTCCACCTCCTTCAACGCCTTCTCCGCTCGGTCCTGTTGATCCTTGGCCTTTTGCTCATTCGTTTTGGCAATGCCCGCTTCTCGCTTGGCCAGATCGGCGTTCGTGTTCGCCTTGTCCGCGTTGAGGCTGGACTCCCAGGCGAAGTGACCCGCCACCGCCGCGCCCAGAACCAGGGTCGCCGCGACGCCCCCCGTGAGCGTGGCCGCTAACGGGTTCTTGCGGCACCACTTCCCCAGCCGTTCCAGCATCCCGATGCGCCTGGCATAGATCGGCTCGCCTTCCAGCCAGCGGCGCAGGTCATCGGCGAACTCCTGGCAACCGGCGTAACGCTTCTGCGGGTCTTTCTCCAGGCACTTCAGGCAGATGGTTTCCAGATCGCGTGGGATCTTGCGGTTGACGCTCCCCGGCGCTTTCGCCTCGGTGTTCAGGTGATGGAAGATGACCAGGTCCGGCGGGCCGCTGAACGGCGTCTGTCCCGTGAGCAGTTCGTACAGCAGCACGCCGAGGCTGTACTGGTCGCTGGCCGGGAGGGCCTCGCCGCTCTTGCCGCGGGCCTGCTCGGGGGCCATGTAGAGCGGCGTGCCCAGGATGGCGCCGTCCTGCGTCAGCCGCTCCTCCCCCTCCTGGCGCGCCGCCAGCCCGAAGTCCATCAGCAGCGGCTCGCCGCGCTCGTCCAGCATCACGTTCGCCGGCTTGACGTCCCGGTGAACGATCCCCAGCGCATGGGCGTAGGCCAGCGCCTCGGCCAGGTGGCGCACCAGCTGCGCCGCGCCGCGGAAGTCGGGGCGGGCCTCCTCGATCTGGGCCTCCAGAGTGCGGCCGGCGATGAAGGCCGAGGCGATGTAGTAACGGGCGCCGTCCTGGCCGGCGTCGAAGAGCGGCACGATGTGCGGGTGCCGCAGCTGGGCCGCCGACTTCGCCTCGCCCAGGAAGCGCTGCACGCGCGCCGGCGTCTTGAGGGACTCGGCCTTGGCGACCTTGAGCGCGACCTCGCGGTCGAGCTGCGGGTCGTGGGCGCGGTAGACGACGCCGAACGCCCCCTCCCCCAGCTGCTGCCGGATGGTGAAGCGGCCAACCCGGGCGGGCAGATCCTCCGCCGTGCGCGGCGCCTGCGGGGGAGTCTGCGGCGGCGCCGGCGGGCGCGGCGTGATGGCCTGCCGGGCGGGCGCCGGGCGGTCGGTAGCCAGGGACAGAGTCGCGTTCCCGGCTCCGCGCGGGACATCCGTGAACGTCTCTCCGGGAGCGGTTCCATTCTGCTGCCGGGCGGTCGGGCCAGGCGCAAGGGCGACCACGGCGGAGGGAGGTATCGCACCCAGCGTTCGCGTGGCTGAGGCCACCTGCGCGGGTGGAGCGCTCGCAGTCACGGCCGGGGTGGCGCCCCCGGGAGCGAGCGAGAGCGTGGCGTTCACGGCCACTCGGGGCGGATCCGTGAGAGTCTGCGCGGGAGCCGCCGCAGCCCCGTTCGTCTGCCGGGCGGGCGGGCTACCCGTAGACGCGCCCGGGGCCGGCGGAGGTTCCGGAGGAAGCGACAGCGTCGCGGAAGCGGTTGGCGCGGCCGGGGTGGTCAACGTCTTCGGCGGCGGTGCCGGCAGGGCGAAGACCTGACCGCAGCGGGTGCAGCGTATCTGCCGGCCGAGGTGTTCTTCCGTGACGCGCAGGGTTTGACCGCAGGACGGATGCGGGCAGCGGATGAGAGGCATGGTCGGACTCTCCCGGGGTCGCGAGGACAAGGCCGACGCTGCCAGGGACGGCTCAACGCGGACACGTCCACGCGGGCCGACGCCGGGGCGGAGGCGGAATCGTATGAGCAAGCCACTGTAGACGGTCGAGGACCGTGCCGTCAATGGTCCAGGGATGATTTTGCTGTTGTAGCCGATTGCCGCAAGCCGCCCGACACCGCGGGGTGACGACCGCGGTCGCGATCTCGGAGGAAGGCACCGTCCGCTGACGTTCGGCCACCCGTGCGTCCCCGGCATGGAGCAGCGTATCCGTGTCGAGCAGGTACATTAGAGCGGTTTACAGATGGCTGTAGCGGAGGGGAGAAGGCTCGTCAGCCCCCTTCAGGGGGCTTGCCGCGCAGCGGTGCAGGCCCGCCCTTGCAGGGCGGGTGGAAGGAAGAGGGGCCGTTTCCCGCATCCACTCTCAGCCCCCTTCAGGGGGCTTCTCGCAGTGCGGCTTCAGCCAAAGAGGCTAAAGCCGAACAGCGAGAAGCCCCCTGAAGGGGGCTGAAGAACTGGGCACAGCCTCGCTCACCCGCCCTGCAAGGGCGGGCCTGCACCGCTGCGCGGCAAGCCCCCTGAAGGGGGCTGAAGAACTGCTTCGCTTGCCGCTCGCCTTGCCGGGGTGGCATCGAGACACCCCGCCTGATAAAAAGGAGTGGTGATCACGACTCGTGGTACTCTTACCCCCCTTGGCCGACATGCGCCTGACGCTCACCGTTACCGAAGGCCCCCACCGCGGCGAAGTCTACACTTTCGAGGGGCACGACACCTTCCTCGTCGGGCGCTCACCGGACGTCCACTTCTCGCTGCCAGAGAAGGACCCGTATTTCTCGCGGCTGCACTTCATGGTTGAAGTCAATCCGCCGCTGTGCCGCCTCGTGGACATGAAGAGCCACAACGGCACCTCCGTCAATGGCCGGCGTGTCGAAAGCCCCGTGGACCTCAAGGACGGCGACGAGATCCGGGCCGGCCACACCCTCCTGCGCCTGCGCGTGGAGCCGGGCGGACCGGCCGATCCGGTCGGCACCCTGTCCCTCGCCTCGGCGGCCACGGCGCCGCCGCAGGCCGACAAACCCGCGGACCCTTATGGGACGTGGACCGAGCCGTCTGCCAGCACGGCGCCGGACCCCGGCGTGGTCCCCGGCTACCGCATCGTCGAAGAACTGGGCCGCGGCGGCATGGGCGTCGTCTACCGGGCCGTGCGCGCGGCCGACGGCGCCCCGGTCGCGCTGAAGACCATCTTGCCCGCCGTGTCGGCAACGCCGAAGACCGTGGAGCGGTTCCTGCGCGAGGCCGGTATCCTGAAGGGGCTGGAGCACCCGCACATCGTCAGCTTCCGCGACCTGGGCGAGAGCGGCGGCCTGCTCTACTTCGCGATGGACCTCGTCCCCGGCACCGACGCCTCCCGCATCGTCAAGGGCCAGGGTCCGCTGGCGGTCGGGCGGGCGGTGCGGCTGGTGTGCCAGTTGCTCGACGCGCTGGCGTACGCGCACGCCAAGGGGATCGTGCATCGCGACATCAAGCCGGCCAATGTGCTCGTGGCGGGGCAGGGCGAGCAGGAGGTGGTGAAGCTGGCCGACTTCGGCCTGGCCCGCACCTACCAGGCGTCGCAGCTCAGCGGCCTGACGATGACCGGCAGTGCGGGCGGCACGCCGTCGTTCATGCCGCCCGAGCAGGTCCTCGACTTCCGCTCGGTCCGCCCGCCCGCCGACCAGTACGCCGCGGCCGCCACGTTGTACAACCTGCTGACGGGCCACCACGTCTATGAGCTGGCACTCTCGGCGCAGGACATGTTCCGCCAGATCCTGTTGACCGACCCGGTGCCGATCCAGGAGCGCCGGGCGGATGTCCCGGCCCCGCTCGCGGCCGTCATCCACCGCGCTCTCGCCCGCCGCCCGGAAGACCGCTTCGCGGACGTCGCCGCCATGCGGGTCGCCCTGCTTCCCTTCCGCCAGGCGTAGGCCTTCCGACCCGCGCAGGGAAATGGGGCTGGACGTGCGTTGGAGAAAATCTGGCGAGCCGACCGCAAACTTTCCAGCAGACGGAAGGGCGTCGTTTGCCAGAGGGGGCGGGAGCAAGGACGGCGTTGCCACAGACTCTATTACGCCGGCACGAAAGATAGGGTGGTGTCTCAGCAGCGCTGCCAATTGCGGATTTCCCTGGGATTTTGTGCAGGCCGCCCCTCGAATTCCTTGGGAAAATGAGGGTTGGCAGCGCTGCTGAGACACCACCAAATCCCGCACTCTCCCTCGAAACCGGCCGTCCGGAACCGGCCTCGCGCCGCTGCTGCCCTCGACCTGACGCCACCTGAACAAGATAATACTCAGGTATGAAAATCCTCCACACGGCCGACTGGCACCTCGGCGACCGCCTGGGGCGCCAGGACAGAACGGCAGACCTCCAGCGCGCCGTCGAGCGGGTGGCCCGCCTGTGCGAGGTGTACGCGGTGGATACGCTCCTCGTCGCCGGCGACCTGTTCAGTGAGGTGAGCAGGGCGGACAGCCTGCGCGAGTCGATTCGGCACCTGCAGGCGACCTTCGAGCCTTTTCTGCTGCGCGGCGGCTCTATCCTCACCCTGACCGGCAACCACGACAACGAGAACTTCTGCCAGACGCTGCGCCTGGTAATGGACCTCGCCGCCCCGGCGTCGGGCCGCGCCGGCGACCTGCTGCCGCCCGGACGGCTCTACCTCGCCACCGAGCCGACGTACATCCGCCTGACCGACCGGCAGGGGCAGCAAGTGCAGTTCATCCTCATGCCCTACCCGACGCCGGCGCGCTACCTCCGCGACGTGGAGTCGCAGCGCTTCGGCACGTTGGAGGAAAAGAACCAGCGCCTCAAGATCGCGTTCGTCCGCACGCTGAAGGCCATCCAGGAGGAACCGAACTTCGACCGCAAATTGCCGACGGTCCTGGGAGCACACGTCCACGTCCACGGGGCGACGCTGCCGGGCCTCTTCCGCATTACGGACCAGGAGAGCATCGTCTTCGAGGAGGGCGAGATCCCCGAGCACCTGGCGTACGTGGCGCTGGGGCACATCCACCGCAGCCAGGCAATCCGCGGCCTGACGCACGTCCGTTACTCCGGGAGTATCGAGCGGCTGGACCTGGGCGAGCAGGCCGACGACAAGGGCGTGGTACTGCTGGAGGTCGGCGCCGGCGGCTTGCAGGGCGAGCCAGTCGTGCTGCCGCTGGAGGCGACGCCCGTCTACGCCATCGACGTCCACGACGCGAAGACGGAGATCCCGCTGCTGGCGGACAAGTACCTCGATGCAGAGCGGGCACTGGTCAACATCCAGTTCACCTACACCGCGGGCAAGGACAACCTGGAGGAGATCCTGCGCGATCTGGAGACAATCTTCCCCCGCTGGTACGCGCGCCAATGGACCGAGGCGGGGGCGCTGGGCCAGTCGCTGACCGCCGACGAGGCGGCGCGGCACAAGAGCTTCGAGGACACGGTGCGCGACTACCTGCGCCAGGAACTGACGAATCACCCCGACGCCGTGCGCGACGCGGTGCTGGCGCGGCTGGAGGCGCTGCTGACGGAACTGCAGTGACCCGGGTTCGTGGGCGACTCGCGGAGCGAGTCGCGGGGGCGCGTGCTCGATGAGTTCACGCGCCCCTGCGACTCGCGGAGCGAGTCGCCCACGAACCCGGAACGACGAGGTGCAACATGATCCCGGAACGAGTGCATTTGAAGGGCTTCCTGTGTTACAAGGACGAGCAGGAGATCCGCTTTGACGGGGCCTCGCTGTGGATGCTGGCGGGACTCAACGGCAGCGGGAAATCGACCATCTTCGACGCGGTCACCTACGCCCTGTTCGGCCACCACCGCGGCGGCGGTCACGACGCCCACGAACTCATCAACAAGGACAGCGACCGCGCCAGTATCGTCGTCGATTTCGCCCTCGACGGCCAGCGCTTCCAGATCCACCGCACCCTGCAGCGCACCAAGCAGGGCAAGGCCCGCGCCACACAGCAGATCTACCGCCGCTCGCCGCTCGACGCCTGGGAGGCCATCGAGGGCAGCAACCTCCGCACCGGCTTCGACGAGTGGATTCAGCAGAACATCGGCCTGAGCTACGAAACCTTCACCTCGTCGGTGCTGCTCCTGCAGGGCAAGGCGGAGAAGCTGCTGGACTCGACCGCCAAGGGCCGCTTCGAGGTACTCGCCGGCATTGTGGACCTGGACCGCTTCGCCGGCCTGCACGCCCGCGCCGACGAGCAGCGCAAGGAACTGGACACCCAGGTCAAGACGCTGACGCTCCGCCTGGCCGCCCTCCCCGAGGTCAGCGCCATCGCCCTGGTCGAGGCCGAGGGCCGCATCGCCGACGCCGAGGTCGCGCGCCTGAAGGCCCAGGAGGAAGCCGAGCGCTGCCAGGCGCTGGAGTTCCAGTCGCGGCAGTGGGCCGAACTGCAACAGCGGCTGGCCGGGGTGCGGGGGCGACTGGGCGCGGCCCGCAAGCTCGTCGGGGACGCGGCGGCGATCGAAAAAGCCGTCGAGCGGCTGCGCGAGCTGCGCGAGCTGCTGCCGCGCCTGCAGACGGTCCTCGAACAGCGCGGGCAGATCGCCGAGTCGGAGCGCGGGACGGCCGAATTGACGAAGCAGCAACAGCAGGGTCAAGCGAAGCTCGACGAGCAGGACGAGGCACTGGCGCAGTCGCGGCAGACACGCACGGCCCTGCAGAACAAACTGGCGGAGGACGAGGTTCGGCAGCGCCAGGTGGGCGAGGAGTTCCTCAAGGTGACGACCCGGGTGGAGAAGCTCAAGGAGTACGAGCGCCAGGAAAACGACCTGAAGCTGCTGGAGGAGGAACTGGGACGGCTGCCGGCTGACCCCGCCGGCGCCGTGCGCCGCGCCCGCGAGGTCCACGACAACCTCGACGCCCTTGCCCGGGTCGTGCCGCTGCTGTCCCGCCTGCAGACCCTGCGCGAGGAGCTGCGCCAGGCGACCGCCCGCGAAAAGACCGCCGGCGAGACGCGGCAAACCATCCACAGGCGCGGCGA
>JBBRPS010000527.1:0-7310 GCA_038227745.1 Gemmatales bacterium
GTACAACCCGATCGAGCGCTGCTGGGGGGCGTTGGAGAACTACTGGCGGGGGGAGTTGTTGGACAGCGAGGCGGCGGTGCTGGGCTACGCCGGCAACCTGCGCTGGAAGGGGAAGCCGCCGCGTGTGGAGCGGGTGACCAAGACGTACCACAAGGGCGTGCGGCGGACCAAGGCAGAGAAGTGCGCGACGGAGAAGCACCTGCAGCGCCAGCCGGGGTTGGAGAAGTGGGCTATCACCATCCCGCCTCCCCCTCCCCGGACCGGTTAATTACCCGCGGCCGCCTAAACGAACGGTCACTCATTTCTGCCGCGGTGTACTAGTAATCCGACACCGACCCGTCGCGCAGCCGCGCCCCCGGCCAGCGGTAGGTCTGCGGCGCCTTCGCCGACTTCTCCAGCAACCTCTCGTCGATCTCCACGCCCAGCCCCGGGCCCGGCGGCAGGCCGATGTAGCCGTCGCGGTCGAGCTGCCACGCCATGCGGCCGATGCCCTTCGGGTTGAAGCCGTGGTTGTCCGGGTAGAACTCGTGGATCAGGAAGAACGGGATCGAGGCGACGACGTGCAGGCTCGCCGCGATGCCGAGGTAGCTCGCCGTGCAGTGCGGCGCCAGCGGCACGTGGTATGCCTCGGCGAGTGTTGCGATCTTCTTCATCTGCGTGATGCCGCCGGTGTGGCAGCAGTCGGGCTGCAGCACGTCGATGCAGCGCTCGTGCAGATAGGGGAGCATCTCCCAGAGGGTGCGGTCGCGCTCGCCCGTCGCCAGCGGAATGCCGATCTGCGCCTTGAGGCGCTTGAATACCTCGATGTTCCCCGGCACCGCCGGTTCTTCGAGGAAAAGCAGGTCGTAGGGCTTGAGCGCGGCGGCGAGCTGGAGGAGCGTTGCGGGCGGCAGAGCGCAGTGGGCGTCGAACATGACGGCGCCGTCGGGGCCGACCTGTTCGCGGGCGGCGCGGACGGCGGCGACGATCCGCTGGATGTCGGCCGGGTTGCTGGAGTGCTCGAAGACGCCGGGCGGCGGCACCTTGCGGGCCTTCGGCGTGTGGTAGACGCGGATGCGGTCGCGGCAGGGGCCGCCGAGGAGGCGGTAGACGGGCACCCCCCACAACTTGCCGGTGATGTCCCACAGCGCCATGTCCAGGCCGGCGAGAGTGTGGACCATCAGCGGACCGCCGCGCATATTACGGTGGGCGCGGAACAGCTTCTGCCACAGGTACTCGATCCGCGTCGGGTTTTCGCCCGCCAGCAGTTCATAGAGCGATTCGGCCAGCGGCTTCGCGGCGCGCGGATCGACGCCCTTGACATCGCCCCAGCCGACGATGCCGTGGTTCGTCTCGATGCGCACGAAGACGACGGGGTTGACCCACTGGGCGCGCAGGCCGGTGATGCGGATTGTTGAAGTGCGGTCGGCGACCTGGGCGGCGGGGTTGCGCTGCGCGCCGATGGCGTCGGCGGCGAGCGCGAGGCCCACGGCCGCGGCGCCGGCGGCCGCCAGCGCTTCGCCCTGTCCCGGTCTCGCATTGTCCGGCTCGGCCATTAGCGATTCTCCTGCGAGGCGAGGCCGGCGCCCTCGCCGCCGCGCGAGGCGAGCCAGCAACGCACGCAGTCCGCGAGGTCCGCGAGGCGGTGGACGACAGGGATGTCCGGGCGCACGAGTCGGGTCTGGATCTCGATGTCCTGGCGGCGCGGGTAGCCGGGGTGTACGCCTACGAACAGCGGTCTCGGGCCGCGAGCGTCCCGGTACACAGACCAGGCGCCGAGTTCGTAGAGGCTGATCGGACAGAGGGCCTCCTCCGGGAACCAGAAGAGGATGGCGTCGGCCTTGCGGAGGTGGCGGAACTCCCACTCGATCTGCTGCGGCGCCGCGGTGGGGTCGCCGATCGGGAAAAGCGCCCGGCGCGGATTGAGGAGCACCACCGGCAGATCCGCGAGGAGGCCGACGACCTCCCGCTGCCAGTCGGGGCAGCCGGTGATGCCGCCCCCCAAAAAGACGGTCGGCAGGCCGCCGGGTTCATACTCCGCGAGTGCTTCCACGTACTCCATGTCGTCCCACGGGGAGAGTGGTTCCTGCCGAGCGCCTCACCCGCAAACCTTTCGAGCCGTTACTTCGGCTCCGCGTAGCGCAGGCGCCGGTCGGGGTCGAGCAGGCGGGCGTACAGGGCCTCGCCGTCGCGGTGGTAGTTTACCTGGAAGAGCAGGCGGTTGACGCCCGCGCGCAGCTCCACGTCCACACTCGCCTGGTCCGGAGCTGCCTGCCCGCTCCCCGGCGTCCCCTCGAAGACCAGTTTACCGTTCAGCCACACGCGCACCGGGTGAGAGGCGCCGAGCTGCAACCGCGTCCTCAGCTTCGCCGGCGCCGTCACCTCGGCGGCGACGTGGGCGACGCCGGCGGCCTGCTGCGGCGGCAGCGGAATGCGGCCGGGCGGGCCGACCACCGGCCGCGCCCACTCGACGCCCTTGTTCGCCAGCGGGTCCGCGACGTCCGTCAGACCGCCCTTGAACGCGCCGGCGACCGCAACGTCCGTCAGGAAGGGACTGGCCATCGTGTAGCGGATCAGGTCGCGGAAGTCCTGCACCGTCATCGCGTTCGCCAGCCCCTCCGGCATCACCGACTTCTCCTGCACCGTCACCTTCGCGACGTCCTTCTTCTGGATCACCTTGAGCTGGTCGTTTTCGCCCTTGAGCGTCAGCGACTGCTCGTCCTCGGCGTGCAGCAGCCCGCTCTCCAGCCTACCGTCCTTCATCTCCACAGTGCGCATGTAATACGGCTGGCCGACCACGCGGTTGGGGTCGAGGACGTTGATCAGCAGATACTCGATGTCGCGCGCCGCCCCGTCGAGGTTCGGGCCGACGTCGTGGCCGCGGCCCTCGAACTTGTGGCACTTGGCGCAGTTGATCTCGAACACCTTGCGGCCGCGCTCGAACGAGCCGCGCCCGGCGTACAGTTGGCCGCGCATCTTCTCGATCAGCGCGTTCAGCTCGGCGGGCGTGTCGCGAAAGCGGCCCCAGACCGTTTCGACCAGCTGGTTCAGCTTGCGGTCGCCGAACGCGCGAATGCGCAGGATGACGTTGTCGTTCAGGTCGGTCCGGGCGACGCGCCTGGCCCCCACGGCCTTGAGCAGCTCCTGCGCCCAGGGTTTGCGCGCCGACAGGAGGTTGACGGCCTCGCCGCGCAGCGCCGGCGGATAGTCCTTCCAGCCGGCGAGCACCGCGGCGGGCACCTCGGGGCTGTCGTAGGACGTCAGTGCCCGGCAGGCCTCGCGCCGCACTTCGGGGCTGCGGTCCTTCGCCAGCAGCTTTTGCAGGACGGTCCGCGCCTCCGCGGGGTGCGCGAGGGCCAGGTCGCGGATGGCGTCGAGCCGGTCCGGCAGGGCCCTGGCCGCGTCGGCCGCCAGCGCCAGGGAACGGCGGACCGCCTCGCGGTCCTGGAAGTTGACCGCCAGGCGCCGCGCCAGTTGCTGCACGCGGCCGTCACCGTCCTTGAGCAGCGCGACGAAGACGGCCTTCCAGTTCGCCGGGGCATCGACCTGCCGGTCCTTGAACACCTGCACCAGCCCTTCCAGGGCCTGCCGCCGTACCGCGGAGTTTACCTCGCCCAGGAACGCGACGCACGCGGCCAGGTCCGCCGCCTTGCCGGTGGCCACCAGGCGGCGCATGGTGCGCGGCACGATCTCCTCCTCGACCAGGGCGTTGCCGGGGGCATTCTGTTTGAGCCACTCCAGCGCCGGGTTGCGCTGGGCGCTCACGCGCGGCTCGTAGGCCAGCCAGATCATCAGCGGCAGACACGGGTCGCGGACGTCGTCCTTGTGCTTCATCAGGTTGTGCAGCAGCGGCAGCGTGTCCTGCGCCTTCAGCCGCTGGGCCGTGCTGGCGAGCTGCGAGCGCACCTCGGGGGCCGCGTCCTTCTGGGCCAGCTCCGTCAGCCGCGCCAGCACTTTCGGCGATACCTTGCCCGGCTCGCCCAGCAGGCGCACCGCCCAGGCGCGCATCCAGGGGCTCCTGTGTCCCAGCACCTTCTCGGCCAGGGCTCCGTCAAAGGCGCCGACGGCGTACAAGCCCCACAGGCCGCGCAGGGCCAGCGTTTCTTTCTCGCTCCTCAGGGCGAGGTCGCGCAGGGCCGGGACGACGCTGCGGTCGCGGCGCTCGTTGAGCAGGCGCAGGGCCGTCCGATACCACCACGGGTTGTCGTTCGCGAGCAGCTCGACCAGCTCCTTGCTCGACTTCTTGCCGAGGTCGGGCGGCGGGCTCGACTTCGCCCCCTTACGCTGGATCTTGTAGATGCGACCGTGCGTCATGTCCCAGCTATCCGGCGCCGCCTGGTGGCACGGGTTCTGGTCGTGCCAGTCGATCACGTAGATCGAGCCGTCGGGACCCCAGCGCAGGTTGATTGGCCGGAAGTTCTTGTCGCCCGAGACGAGGAAGTCCGGGGCGTGGCCCGCCACGAACGACGAGCCGCGCCGCCGCAGCACGTCGCGCTTGACCGAGCAGCCGTGGATACTGCCCATGAGGAGGCTGCCCCGGTACTCCTGCGGGACGTGGTCGCCCTCCAGCACCAGCAGGCCGGCGTGCGCCCAGCCGCTCTCCTTGTGGTGCAGGTGGTCGCTGATCTCGTTGAGCTGGCCATAGGCGTGCGGATTGAAGCTCCCCCCCGCCTGGCGCTTGTAGGTGCCGCCGGGCAGGATGTGGAACAGGTGCGGGATGACGCAGCAGGCCGCGTAGCACTGGCCGCGCGCGTCGAAATCCAGGCCCCACGGGTTGCTCGTCCCCTCGGCGAAGATCTCGAACTGCTTCGCCGGGGCGTCGTAGCGCCACACCGCGGCGTTCATCTTGATGCCTTCGACCTGCGAGTTCGTGAAGATGCCGTGCAGGCCGTAGAGCTTGCCGTCGGGACCCCAGGTGAGCGTGTTCAGCGTCTCGTGCGTGTCCTGGCTGCCGAAGCCCTTCAGGAGGACCTCCTGGCTGTCGCACTTCCCGCCGCCCTTCGTGTCGCGGAGGAAGAACAGGTACGGCGCCGCGCCGAGGAAGACGCCGCCGTGGCCCACCTCGATGCCCGTCGCCAGGTCCCAGCCGACCGGCAGGTCCTTGCCCTCTGCCCAGACAGTGACCCGGTCCGCCTTGCCGTCGCCGTCGGTGTCCTCGAGGATCTTGATGCGGTCGCGGGGCTTCTTACCCTTCGGGGTACGACTCGGGTACTCAAAGCACTCGACCACCCAGAGGCGGCCGCGCTCGTCCACGGTGAAGGCGACGGGGTTGATGATGTCCGGCTCGGCGGCGAAGACCTTGACCTCCCACCCCGGCGGCACCTTGAAGCGCTTGACCGAATCCTCGGCGGAGAGGTAGGGCTGACCGGACGCCTTGCGGTTGTTGAAGCCGAACTGGGACTGGCCGCGGACGGCGGGTGCGGGCAAGAGGAACAGCCCGAGCAGCAGGCAGCGGGAGAGAGTGGACATTCGCAGCGCTCCAGGGAGGGACGTTGGCGGCACCATGCTGGCATCGTATGGCAGGCGCGGAGCCGTCACAAGGGCCTCAGCTTATACAAGCCCGACGCGCAAGCGAGGGACCCTCCTCACACAAGCCCGACGCGCCAGCGAGGGACCCTCCTCACACAAGCCCGACGCGCAAGCAAGGGGTCCCTCGCTGGCGCGTCGGGCTTGTGTGACCATCTTCCGCCGAGGATTGCGACGGAGGGGAAGGGTCAGCGGTTGCCGGACGAACTGACAACAGGGTCGGGGCGCTGAGATCCCGCAGCACGCGCGGGCAGCTGAATCTCGAAGGCGGCGCCGTCGCGGAAGCCGCCGCCGACCGGGTCGAACACGCGGGGCAACACCTGACAGCGGAGTCCGTCGATCCGGTATTCCATGTAGGACCACAGGCCGCTCTGGGTGGCGCTGCCGGCGCAGACCACCGGAAAAGGGGCGAGGGACGGGGAGGTCAGGACGTACGGGTGATGGCGGTGGCCGTGCAGCCACAGCGCGACGCCGCCGCGGGCCGCCACCTCCACCACGCGTGCCAGGTCGCGCAGGCCGTGGCTCCGCCGCTCGCGCTGGCCGCGCGCCAGGCAGACCGGGTAGTGCGTCACCAGGATGCGCGGCCCCGGCCCGAGGCGTTCCAGGAGGACTGCCAGCCTCTCGGTCTGCTCGGGGCCGACGCTGCCGCCCGCGTCCCACGGCAAGATGTTCCCCGTGCAGGAATTGACGCCGACTAGCCAGGCGTGGCCGACGCGCTGGGCGAATGGGTAGACCGCCTCGCCGACGCGCTCGCCCGTCTGCCACGAGCCGAAGTAGCGCTCGAACAGGCCGGAGGCGGCGACGCCCTTTGTGCAGTAATCGTGGTTGCCGGGCACCGCCAGGCCGGGTGGCGTCTGCGGGTTGCCGACGCCGAGGAAGTCGGCGGCGCGGCGGAACTCGGACTCGAAGCCCATCGCGGTAGCGTCGCCGGAGAAGACGATGCGGTCAGGCCGTCGCTCGCGCAGTTCGCGCGTCAGCTCTACCAGGATTTCGTCGGCGCGGCGGAAGCGGTAGCGCCGTCCGAGCCAGCGGAAGTTGACCCAGGCGGGCCAGCGCTTGGTGAACCAGTCGCGCAGGCGCCATTCCAGCTTCGGGGCGGTGATGTGGACGTCGCTGAGGTGGGCCAGGTAGATCATCGCTCGGGGAACCCTTCGGCAGGAGCGGTTAACCGGGGCGACTGGGTGCGGTTGAGAGGACGCCGGTGGGGCCGCGTGGCCCTCTCTGGACGGGGTTCGTACAATTCGGGAAACTCCACCGCGGCGAGGGAGTGCGCTCGCACGCAGATCATCGTATGAGGGGCCAGGTCGTATGCCCAAGGTCACTTTCGTCAACGAGAACAAGGAGATCGAAGTCCCCGCCGGCGCCAACCTGCGCGAGGAGGCGAAGAAGGCGGGGATCAACGTCTACTGGGGCCTGGCCAAGTTCCTCAACTGCTTCGGCCACGCCACCTGCGGCACCTGCAAGGTGCTCGTCAAAAAGGGCGCCGAGAACCTCAGCCCCACAACGCGGATGGAGCGCTTCACCCTGTGGCGCATGCTGGCGAGCATCGGCCGCGAGGAGCAGCTGCGCCTGTCGTGCCAGGTCCAGGTGAACGGCGACTGCACCGTCGAGACGCACCCCGGGGTCCCGATGAGTCCCGAGAAGGACGCCAAGGGCAAGTACTTCTGGGAGACGCCGTACCCCAATAAGTAAGGCCGTGGGTCAGGATTCCAATCCTGAAAAGGGTTGTCAGGATTGGAATCCAGACCCACCGCGTCATTTCTTAAGGTGCTTGACGTAGGGCAGGGTGGCCTGGTACGCCTCAA
>JBBRPS010000528.1:0-7306 GCA_038227745.1 Gemmatales bacterium
TGGCGCGACTCGCGGAGCGAGTCGCCCACGAACCGGCTCGCGGCTAAACGGGGGACGGTTACGGTACGGTCAGCTTGACCTTCTCCGGGGGCAGGCAGAAGCCCTTCACATTGCAGGTCATGTACGACACCGTGAGGTTGAGCGGCCCGGTGTCGTCCTTCGCGCGGCGCACGCCGGCCGTGATCGACACCTTGTCCTGATAAATCCAGTACTTGTCCTTGCCGTCGAGCTTCAGCTTGCCGGTGGGGTAGGTGACCTTCACGTCTTCGAGCTTGTTCTTCGCGGCGATCTTCACCGTCGTCTCGGCGTTCTTGAGGTCCTCGAAACCGACCGGGTTGGCGTAGGCGTACCAGCCCTTGTTGATGAGCATCGTGACCGTCACAGTCTGTCGGCCCTCGGCGTCGGGCTTCGTTGCGGTCGCGGTGATCTTCACCTCCGACTTGTTCTTGCTGCCAGCGTCCACGGCCGTCCCCGCCGCCAGCACCGCCGCCACGGCGGCCAGCAGCGCCGCCCCGGCCAGTCGCCACGAAAACAGTTGTCGCGCCATGTGAACCTCCTTGGAGAGAGGGATGTCGGCCTTCGGGTTACCGTCCCGGGCCTCCGCAGAGTCATCGGCCGGGCCGGTCCGCGGGCCGCAGGATACTATGACGGAACCGCCCCGGCCCCCACAAGGGCACATTTTATCCGGGCGAGCGCCCCCCGGCTTCCGCTATAATCGCCACGGGCAGTCCACCCTGTTCGGAGGTTGAAACCATGTGCCGTTCCACCGCGGCCGCCCTCGCGGCCGCCATCCTGCTGGGGGCCTCTGGCCCGGCCGACGCCGCGCAGACCGCCGGCAAGAAGCTCGACCCCAAGGTCGTCGCCGGCCAGAAGGCGCACGCCAGGGCCAACTGGAAGCGCGTCCACGACAAGGACGACCCGCCGCACCACGAGACCGAGCACTTCCTGCTGTACGGCACCGTCATGGGCCGGACGCTCAAGGAGATCGGCGAGTCCCTGGAGAAGACGTACGCCCTGGCCTGGAAGACGCTGGGGTTCGAGAAGGAGGAGCCGTGGCCGGGCAAGCTCGCGGTCTACTTCGCCACCGATCGCCGCAACTTCAGCGCCCTGGTCCGCGCCGTCGAGCGGCGCCTCCCCGAGGAAAGCGAGCACGGCAGCGTCCGCATCAAGTCCGACAACCCCAGCATTGTCGCCAGCCCGTCCAAGGAGGCGGTCGAGTTGAACCCCGAGGGCGAGGCGTGCGCGCAGGTGGCCGCGGCCTTGCTGGCGGTGAAGATGGGCACCACGCCCCCGGAGTGGCTGGCGGAGGGCTTCGGCCGCGCGACCGCGCTCCGCACTGGCCCGCCCGCCGCCTTGACCGCCGAGCACCGCAAGGCCTACGGCGCGGTGGTGGCGCCCAAGCGCCACGTCCGCGACACCTGGGGCACCAACATGAAGGCGGAGCACGCCCCGGTGGCGCGCGCCAGCCTCGTCGAGTACCTGGCGTATAGCGGCAAATCGACGAAGTTCCTGCCGTTCGTGATGGCTATGCGGCCGCAGGGGGAAAACATGCAGACGCCGACCCCCGACGCCGCCTTCGCGGCCATCAACGTCGAGCCGGGGCGTCTGAGCTTCGTTTGGCAGGCGTGGGTGAAGTTCATCGAGTGAGTCCGCCCGGGCGTCCCGACGTCAACCCACCCGATGTAACATCGACCCGAGGCGCCCTGACAGGAACCCCTATCACCCCCAAAGCCGCGGGCGGGCGCGTTCGGCGCCTGCCCGCGGTTTTTCTTTACGAAAAGTCCCGAGAAAGGGGTAACGAGTCCGGCGTGGCCCTGCCGATGAGAGGGAAGGGGAAATGCGCCCCGTCTCCAGCCGACCCGGGACGAAGCAACTATGCACTCTCAGCAGGGAGGACCAACAATGGAAGGCATGAGGATCTGTCCCCCCGGTAGCGTGAGCCTCGGCGTTGCCTGCTGCCGGTGCTCGGGCCTCGCCAGGGGCTGGGACCGGATCGCCGACAAGGCCTACTGCCCCGACTGCCAGGAGGCCGTCATCATCGGCGAAGGGTCGCCAATCATCGAGCGGACCGAGAGAAAGCGCTGTACCGTCTGCAGCGCCGAGGGTATCGTCCGCTTCCTCACCTTCCCGCTGAACTCGCTGCAATCGGTCGAAATGGACCTGTGCCCGGAGCACCTGCGCGCCCTGCTCGGCCGCCGCCTCGGCACGCACGCCTTCGCCCAGGTCCGCCGCCAGCTCAGCCAGCTCGGGCTCAATGCCAACGATATCTTCCTGCTGCACGACGCATTTTACGACCCGCAGGGTCGGGCGCTCCAGCCTGCGGCCGACCCCCTTTGATGGGGAGGCAACAAGCCCAGGGGTTGCACCCCCTGGGGCGGACAACATCCCGTCGCTACCCCATCCGGCGCAGCAGGCACGACCACCCGAGGAAATGCTCGTCCAGGCCCGGCGCCGAGTCGAAACGGAACTCGCGCAGGCGGACGACCTCGAAGAGCCGCTCCAGTTCGCCGCGGATCTCTTCCTCCGTGACCACCGGCGGCCCCGGCGAGTGCGGCTCGCACGCGTTGCCCGCCAGCACCAGCCCAACGGTCCCCATCGCCGTCACACGCTCCAGCGTTCGCAAATAGCGGCTGACGTCTGTCCGGCGCACGACGTGGTAACAGCCGCGGTCGAAGAAGAAAGGGTACGGGCCGCCCAGGTCGGGCGGGTCGAGGACGTCGGCGGCCAGGAAACGCGCCTTCACCTCCGCCGCCTGTGCGCGCTGCTCGGCGCGCTCGATCGCCAGGGGGGAAAGGTCCACGCCGAGCACGTTGAAGCCCTGCCGGGCCAGCCACACGGCGTTCGAGCCGGTGCCGCAGCCCAACTCGATGGCCGGACACGGCGTGATCTTTTCCTCGGCGAGCACGCGCAGGAGTTCCGAGGATGGCTCCCCCGTGTCCCAGGGCGAGTCGCCCTCGCGATAGCGCTGGTTCCAGTGCTCGACGTCGGACATGCCTGGTTCCTCCCTCCGCGAGCCGTGGTCGCCGGCGCGGACAGTGTAGCCTCGACGCTCTGCCTTTCAAGGCGTCGCGGGACCGCAACGGGCAACAGGCCAACCTTCGCAGTTTTGCGAGTTGACATCCACGGGCGCGGTGTGGTACTATAATACCACACATCAGGAGGGTCGGCGTCATGCCTCACGGCTCGATTGTCTGGGACCTCGACGACGACACCGTCTACCCGGTAACGGCCTACGAAGTCCCGAGGAGGCATTGACCATGACCATCCGGCGCATCAACCGGGACCGGCGACTCACGCCCGCGGAGGCCGCGAAGTACACGGCAATCCGGGAACAGGTCACTGAGGAACTGCCCGATTTGGTAGCAAGGCACCACGAGCGCACGGCGGCCTTCGACCAGTTGCAGAAGTCCCTTCAGGAACTCAAGGCCGCACGCGAAGCAAAGGGACTGAGCCTCGCCGACTTGAGCGAACTCACCGGAATGGACCGCTCGGCACTCTCAAAACTTGAGACCGGGCAGCGGCCGAACCCCACCATCGAAACCCTGGTCCGCTACGCCGAGGCCGTCGGCAAACGTCTCGTGGTCTCGCTCGCAGATGCGTGCCGAACCAGCCGGCGGATCCTCACTGCCCCTTGCCCGGCCCCGCGCCGCGCGGCGGCCAGCGCAGGTGCCGGGCGAGGAACGCGAAGGTGCCGCGGCCGTGGATCTCGTGGCCGCCCGCAAAGAACTCGATCTCCGTCCGCTCCGGCAGCCGCAACCTTGAATAGTGCCGCCGTACCTTCGCGAACTCGTAGGCCACCTCCTCGTCAATGCCCACCCCATCGTCGTGGCCGCGCTCCACCATGAATGGCCGCGGCGATATGAGGTATGCCATCTCCGCATAGTTGAACGTGTTGCCCAGGTCGAACTCGTACATCTCGTATTCGCCGGTGAACATGTAGCTCGCGCGGAAATACAGCGTGATGTTCTTCCAGATCCACTCGTTGAAGTCGCCCGAGCAGATCGACAGGCAGTAGCGGCCCAGCAGCGCCGGGATGCGCATCGCCACCTTGCCGCCGTACGACAGGCCGTAGTACGCGATCCGGCTCGCGTCCACGAACGGCAGCGTGGACAGCCACTCCAGGATGCGCTCGTGCTGGCGGACGATGAACGAGTAAATGGACAGCTTGAGGGGGTTGGCCTTGCGCTGCAGCACGCGGAAGCGGTCCTGGCCGATGTACGGGTTCTGCGGCGCGAAGACGATGTAGCCCTGGTCCGCGAGCTGCGCCCCGAACGAGTTGTAGTAGCGCGTCCGCTCCTTCGGGTTGACGATGTCCGTCGGCCGTCCCTCGAGGCCGTGCTGGCACACCACCACCGGCCGGCGCTCGCCCGGCTTCAGGTCGTTCGGCACCAGCAGGATGCCGTAGCAGAACACGTCGTCGTACAGGTCCAGCACGACCTCGTAGCCCTTCCACTTCGCTTCGGTGTAGACCAGGCGCGTGCGCACGTTCATGGGCATGGTGGACGCCGGCAGCTTGCCGATGACCTCGTCCCAGAAGTAGTCGCGCTGCGGTTGGCTGGACGCCTGCCACTTCTCGGGCGTGGAGCGGTCGGTCTTCGCGAACAGCTCTTCGCGCCGCACGGCCGCGTCGGGCTGCAGCCCCTGGGTGTAGTTCACGAGTTGCTCGAACTGGCGGCGCTGGCGCGGCGCCGGGTCGAAACCCTTGCGGCGATCGACCGGCGGCTTGCCCTCCACGTGGCTCTCACGCTCCCCCGCCAGGGCCGTCAGGAAGCGGTCGCGCCACAGCGTCCCGGCGCCCAGCTTCTCCGACGGGCTGCTCACCAGGAACAGGCCCTCACTCTTCCCGAGCGGCAGCCGGCCGTAAGCAAGCTTGCGGGCGCGCTCGACCTCAGCGGCGACGTCGGCGGCGCTCACGGAGGCGATGCGCCCCGGGGCGGCGCCGCCGCGGCCGGCCCGGGCGGGCGGCGGCCCGCTCACCTCGGGTGCCCGGCAATGTTCGACGATGAGGGTGCGCGGGGCGACGAGGGCGGCCAGCTCGGCGTCGCCGAACTCGCGCAGCAGGTTCCAGACGTTGCGGTAGATCGGCTCCTGCCACAGCCCCTCGCGCTTGCCGAAGTAGCCGCTGACGCCCGCGACCTGGATGCGCGGGTCGAGCGCGGCGCTGTACAGCGCCAGCAGGCCGCCCTCGCCGTGGCCGTAGACGCCGACGGGCGCGTGGCCCTTGTCGCGCGTACACCAGTCCACCGCCGCCAGCACGCGCTGCACCTCGTAGCCGATCACGTGCCGGCCCATCTCGAACGCCATGCGGTAGACGAACTCGCGGTGCGGCTGGTTGGTCATGCGGCCGAGTTTCGGGTTGCCCGACCAGGTGTCCTTGCGGTCGATCAGCACCGGCACGATGACGCGGCAGCCCTGTTCCGCCAGGCGGCGCGCGAACTGCGACTCCGGGCCGGGGGCGCCGGGGGCGAGGCCGACGATCACCTCCGGCGCCCAGTCGGCATCGGGCAGGGCGACGACGTTGGCGATCGGCTTGCCGCGCGGCTCCAGCAGCAGGCCCTCGCCGTCCACGCCGGACAGCACCGGCCAGCGCACGCTGTAGACCTTGTAGCGGTCGGTCTCCGCGATCAGCGCCGGCTGGTCCGTGGTGCCGACCAGCTCCATCTCCTTGACCGGCAGGCGCACGTCGATGACGCCGAGGATTTTCCGCAGGCGCTCGCGGTTGGACTGCACCGACTTCGCGTAGGCCGCCGGCGAGGAGAAGTCGGGCTTCCAGAGGTCCTTCCGCTTCTCGACCGCGGCGGACGTGGCGCGCGTCAGGTAGGTGTCGATGCCGGCGACCATCTGGGCGGCGAGGTCGCCTTTCATCGTCAAGGGTTTGGTGCCCGGCAGCGTTTGCGCCGCCGCCGGGGGAACGAGGAGGGTGAGAGCCGCCAGAGCAAGGGTGCCGCGCATCAGGGTGTCTCGCTGCAGGAGGTAGGAGGGATCCGCCGTGTGCCAGCGACTATACGGCGCGGCGGGCGGAAATGCCAGCACATCCACACGGGGTTCGCCCCTCGCCGCCCGGCGAATTGTCGGGCACTCTCCGCTACGGTGCAATCCATATACTGGCGCTTATGGGATGATTTCTCGCCGCGCCGGCCGCGGTCGCCCCGAGGGCGGTCGGCGGGGCCAGGGCCTGAGCAAGCACGCGGACAACCCCGACAGCCGGGCGCGCTTCCTGCTGGAAGCGGAAATCACGGGTGGCCTGGAGCAACCCGGAATCGTGCCGGACTACGGCCTGGGGCAGTACGACGACGACGAGCCCTTCTATACCGTCGCCGTTGCAGAACCGCTTCTTAACCGCGAGCCTCCAGCGAGCGCTCGCCCCCGCGCAGCGGGATCTGGCTCACCGCTCGCGGCTAAACAGGCGGAACTCGGCCGGCGACAGTATATGCCATGCGCTTCATCCGCGGCGACAATCTGTAAGCCGCAATCGCCCGCTTCCACAACACCAAGAAGCTACGCCGTGACCCGGGCGAACGACCAAGTTCAGCAGCCGGCTCACGCGGGCTTGGCGTCAGAATAGGCGAAACCGCCTATCGCGTGGCCGGTCGGCGGCAGCGGCTTGTTCGGCATTTAACCTCCCGGCGTCTCGATCAGGGCGCGCAACCGATCCGCTAACTCCGCCGGGTAATAGGAACCGATATTGTGATTCTAGGAGTAGCAATATCGGTTCCTGGCACTTTTTCCGACCTAATCGCATGGCCGGTCTGCTGCAGCGCCTGGTTTGAGGGAGCGCCGGCAGCAGTGCAGGGATGGCTTGTATCAGGCGATTCGATGTCGTGCGACCAACAGCTCTCGTCCGCCCCGGATCTCCAGGACGCACTTGACTTTGCTGCCAGGTAGGAACTCCCACTCTTCGACGGTCGGGTCATAGTCAGGCGTTGCGAGTATCTGGACTTCATTTGGCCCGAGCACGAGACCTTGAGTCGGACGCAGGACATCCGTCCCCTCGTTCAGCAAGGGAATGAAGATTTCAACCGCGCTAGTAGACGAACCCGTCTCCACCGACATGGATCACCTCCCCAGTAACATTATCGACGACGACAGAGCGACCCGTTGCTGGATGAACGTGCCGAGTCGCCGCATTGGCAGGGTTCACGTTGTTCACCGCTGGGAACTGCTGACGTAACCGTTCACCCGACTTCGGGGAACGGGCTTTTTCGCGCGGTCAAATCGCGCTTCTTAAGGCGATAGCGTGAGAAACCAGGCACGTTTTTCCGAACTACTGACGGGCTCAGGCGATCAATTCGGCACACTTTCGGAA
>JBBRPS010000529.1:0-7282 GCA_038227745.1 Gemmatales bacterium
CGCCGCTTTCCCTCTTTCTTTCGCTCTCACCAAGCCCGCGATCAAAGACCGAAAGCGGCGCCGAGCGCCGCACTCCAAAGCGCAGCAAAGAAAGTGCGAAAGCGGCGAAGATCGCCGCACTCCAAAGCGCCCCCCGGCCTACCGCTGCACCCGGACGCACACCGCTGTAAACAAGAGGAAGGCCGGGGCGAGGTCACTCGCGCCGGCCCCTCCGTGTTACTGAACTGAGTTGACGTTACCGCGGGTCGGCCTGGAAGCGCGCCTGGTTCTTCAACCCCTGGAAGCGCTCCTGCCAGGTGCCGGCGGCGAGCTGGCGGTAAACGCGCCGCGCCTCCTCCGCGAGCCCCGCCTGCTGCAGGTTCTGGGCGCGGTCCCAGAGGATCTGCGCGTTCGTGCTCTCCGCGTCGAACGCCGTCGCGTACGCCCGGTCGGCCAGGTCGAACTCGCCCTCCTCGCGCAGCGACTGCGCCACGGCCAGCCACGGCGCCGACTCGTTCGGCTTCAGGGCGATCGGCGTCGTGAGGTAATCCCACGCCAGGTCTTTCGCTCCGATCACGCGCAGGATGCGCCCCGCGGCCTGGCAGGCGGCCGTGCCATCGGCGTCCAGCGAGCGCCAGCGGTCGGCGGCCCGCACCACCTTCGCCAGGAACTCCTTCGAGGCGTTGCCCTCCAGCATGGTGATCGCGCTCGCCAGTTGCTGGTACTGCGTCAGCAGCGCGCCGTAGTCGGCGCGGACCGCCTCCAGGTTCACGACCTCGGGCAGGCCGCGGTACTCCAGATCCAGCGCCTTCTCCAGGCACAGGACCGCCCGCCCCGCCAGGCCGCGCTTCGTCGCCAGGGAAGCGCCCAGCCGCCACAGCATCGGCGAGCGCGACAGCTTCTCGTCCCGCAGGAGCAACGTCAACTGGGCGTCCGCGCGGGCGAAGTTACTGTGGATGAGGTAAGCCACGTTGGCCAGGGCGACGAGATGGCGTCCGTCTCCCTTCGGTGCGGCCGCGACGGTGGCGGCGAACAACTCCTCCGCCAGCGGCCGGTCGTTCAACTGGTGCGCCTGCCAGCCGAGGGGGACCACGCTACCGGCGCCGTCCGTCTTCGCCAGCGCGGCGGCCGCCTTGCGCATCAGGCCCGCGAAGGCGCCCGGCCCATCAGCCGCCTGGAGCGTGTCGCGGAACGTCGCGTCGATCGGCGGCACGACGCCCGCCTTCACGGTCTCGGCGTGGAGCTGGCGGAACAACCCCAGCGCCTTCTCGCGCTGTCCGGCGTGGAGCAGGGCGCGGGCCTGCTCGTAGCGGCCGGCGTATCGCAGGCCCACGGCGTCGCCGGCGGTACGGCGGGCGCTGGCAAGGGCCTCACGGAAAGTGGGGTCGAAGCCGGTCGGCCGCGCCTCGACCTCGTCGAGGACCGCCCAGGCGAACAGCGACGACGGGGCGTTCTTCACGTACGCTAGCGCCTCGTCGCGCTCGGCGGCCGAGGCCGGCCGGGTGCCCTGACCGATTGGGCCGTGCCGCCACTTGCCCCAGAGTTCGCGGAACCGCGCCAGGCGCTGGACGAAGCCATCGGCCGGCCCGCCGATGTCGCCCAGCTCGGTGCGCTGGCCGTGCTTGAGGACGTGATGGTGATAGGCGAGGTACAGCGCCAGCGGCTCGCGCGGGTGCTCGAAGACGATGTTCGGCGTGCCCCGGGCGTTCCCCCAGGCGACCTCGTGGGCGGGGTCGATGGCGGCGCCGGACACCGTCAGCAGGGTGTAGAAGCCCAGGCGCCGGTCGCCCTTGGCGTGAAAGCGGGCGACGAAGACGTTCAGTGCCTCGGCGCTGTTCTGCTCGGCGCCGTCGGCAGCGATCAGGGCGATCGCGTCGTCCTCCTCCCAGCGGTCGTACGCCGACCACTGGCTGGAGGCGCTCGGACTCGCGAACACGGCAGCCCGCGTCCGCAGCGGCATCGGCACCAGTACGAGCTTGCGCGTGTCGGGCGTCAGGTCGGGGGCCTTCGCGGCGGTCCGGTTGAAGCGCTCCTCGGCGGAGGCTTTATCGCCCTCGCCCCAGTAGAGCTTCAGCGTGCCGTCCGCGGCGTAGGTCTCGCGCGACAGCACCTTGCCCGCGGGCATGAGGACCACGCGCCGCTCGGTCAGCCGTCCCTCGGCGAAGACGAGGCGGAGTTGCACGTACGGCTGCGGCTTGCCCTGGGCATCGCGGCGCTTCTCCGCGCCGAGCGGCACCACGGCGACGGTGTGCTCATTGAGGCATTTCAGGTCGGCCCCGCGCGCCAGCTCCTCGGCGGGCGGCAGCGCCCAGGGGACGAGGTCGGTGAACTCGGCCCGGTGGAAGCGGCTGACGACACGGCGGGCGCCGACGAACAGGTCGGGGTAGAGGTGCAGCAGTTTCTTGCCGTCGCAGACGACGACCTCGCGCAGGCCGTTCGTCAGCGTGCGCTCGATGGCGTAGTGCCCCTGGCCGTTGAAGACGACGCGCGTGCCGGGCTGCTTGCCGGCGCCGGGCAGGGTGACGGCCTGCCAGCCTGCGCCGCGAGCCTTTTCGATCGCGGCGCGGGCGGCGGCGTCGATCGTGCCGGTGCGGACCTCGTCGCCGAGGTCGGCCTCGGCCTCCAGGACGGCGTTGCTGTCGGCGCGGCCGGTGTTCATGCCGGGGGCGTAGGTGAGCAGGTCGCCGAAGACGCGCGGGTCGGCGGTGAAGCTCGGCCGCTCGTACAGGAAGGAGCGCGGCGGGCTGCCCTGGAGCAACCGGAGGACATCGGTCTCCTGCCAGGCCGTGGACAATGCCGGCAACTCCTTCAGCGCGATCAAATCGTAGAGTTCCTTCGGCATCCGCTGCTTCGTGTCCTTGATGACGATTTTCAACCCAACGAGCGGTTGGTCGTGGATCCTCAGCAGATGGCGCCGTCCCTCCGTCGTATCGAGAGAGGCGAGCGGATCCACGGGGCGGCTATGGGTGCGCTCAGTCACGGTCTGGTCGCGATCCTCGAGTTGCTTCAGGAGGTTCTGCCCTCGCAGCACGGTGAGGTTCACGACGGACCCGTCCTTGATTTTCTGCCTCAGATTCTCGATCCCTTTGATCCGCATCGCGAACTCAGTCTGGCGGAGCTCGAATTTCCTGCTGAGGCGCGCCACCTCGCGTTGTACTTCTGCCTGGTCGTCGCGGTTGTCGAGCAGGCGCTCTTCCCAGGAGGGGAGGTCCTTCCAGGACAATCCTCGCAATGAGCCATCGCCCATGTACCAGCCTTGCCCGGAGAGGTTGAGCCGTCCGTTCGTGGTGAAGTCCAAGCCCGCGTCTCCGGAGAATGGGATCCGTTTGAAGTCTTCCTCGGCCCCCTTCTTCCCGTCCTTCCGCTTTAGGAAGGCGACGAGGTATCCGTCGAGCGAGGTCATCTTGCCCTGCGCGCTCTGGCGCTGGAAGAGGATGGGGGACTGCAACCCGATCTCCGCGCCGAACTCTTCGGGCGACTCGGGTAGAGCGTAAGCGCCGCGGTAGACGTCCAGCGCCGTGACCGCCGGGACCGTGCCGTTGGCCCCCCGGCTCGCCGTGGTCAGGAAGCGCGGCGTCACGCGCACCAGGAGGGACGCCAGCACGTTCCGCGCCGGCTGCTTCTTTCCGGCCGGCGCCGCGGCGGGCGCCGCCGGACTGCCGTGCGGCTCGTGGACGATCGGCATTTTCGCCTCGCAGCGATACATCGCCCAGTGGTCCTTGCGGCCGCGGTCCACGTTGAAGCGGACGTAGTCGGCCTCGGTCTCCAGCACCAGCAGCGACGTGTACGGCGACATCACGTACATCGCCTTGCTCAGCTCGACGATCGTGTTCTTGTGCTTCGCGCCGTCCTCGGCCAGCAGCCGCTCGATCTCCAGCCGCGCCCAGGTGCGTGGCAGGTAGCCGGCGCCGTCGGCGACGTCCTGCACCGGCAGGCGGCGGACGAACGCTTTGCCGTCCAGCTTGCCGGCGATGGAGACGGCGTCCGGCAGGGCGCCCGTGGCGGGGATGCGGGCGATGGCGCACACCTCTTCGCCCTGGGCCAGCGAGGCGGCGTCACACAGGAACGACACGCGCTCGGCGTCGTCCACCACGCGCAGCTCCAGCAGGCGCGGCGTGTTCAGCGTGGACAGCAGCTCGAACGCCCGCCAGGCGATCGGCTCGTCGGGGTTGATCTGCGTGAAGTGGCCGCCGGTGCGGTCCGCGGCCGCCTTCATGAACGCCCGGCCCCAGCGCTTGCCGACGCCGACGCCGACGTAGCGCACGCCATCGGGCAGCAGCTTCGCCAGCGCGTCCTCGCGCCGCTCGCCCATCGCCGCGGCGCCGCCGCCGACGTGGACCAGGTACGGGTTCTTGCCCGCCTTCAGCAGCGGCGCCGCGGCCTTCAGCGCGCCGCCCAGGTCGAGGGCGCCGATCAGGTGCGTCGCCTCGAGGAACTTGACGGCCGCGTCGATGTTCGCCGCCGTGGCCGGCCGCGCCTGTTTGTCGAACAGGCGGGTGCGCGTGCCGGCGGTCAGGATCTGGAAGGTGTCATCGTGCTCGGCGTTGCTGAGCAGAGTGCGGACGATGTCGATCTGGGCGCGAGCGAGCAGCGGGTCGCGGTTGGCGGCCGACTCGAACAGGAACACCCAGTCGCGCCGCTCGCGCTGCGGCGCCCCGGCGAGCTTCGGCCGGTAGCGCACCATGAGGTAGCGGTTGCCCTCGTGCGTGAAGCCGGAGAAGCGGGCGGCCTCCTCCGCGCGGGCCGCCTTGCCCGCGTCCACGATCTCCAGGGCCACATCGCGGTCGGGCTTGACCGCGTGCTCCTTCAGGGACAGCACCAGGTCACCGCCCTGCCGGGCGGCGGCCAGCCGCGGGTGCGTGGGGCTGGAGCAGCGCAGGTCGGCGGCGTTCTTGACGCGGGCCGCGAACGACCACTCGCGGACCAGGTCCATGTTGTGGCCGCCCGGGAAGCGGTAGCGCGACACGCCGTACAGCGACGGCAGCCGTTGCGAGTAGCTCAGGAGGATGCGCTTCTCCTTGCGGCCCTCCAGCGGGAAGACGCGCATCTTGAACGTGCTGCCGTCCACCCACTCCAGCAGGGCGGGGTCGCGACGGGCGTAGCGGATGGTTTCGTAGGCGTTGCGGGCCAGGTTGGCCTCCGCCATGCCGCCCTCCATGAGCTGGGCGACGCCGTTCGCCTCGACGTACATGGCCAGGCGCGACAGCGAGGCGTCCGGCGGCAGCGGGAAGTAGAACGTCCCCTCCAGACGGTCGTTCACGTTGTTGAAGTACGTCTGGTCGATGGTGGTGCGGGCGAAGCCGTCCTCAATGTGGACGTCGATGTGATACTTGCGCAGGCTGAGTTTGATCTCCTGGCCGGACGGGTCGAGGGCGATGAGGGCGCCGCCGGCGTGGGCGCTGCACGGCACCAACGGCGACTCGGCGGCGGCCATCAACTCGCGCGTCCAGTCGAGCTGGTGCGAGGCACGGGGGGCCGCGCTGGCCCGCGCGCCGTCGGGGGTGATCTGCTGGCCGGCGCGCACGGGGTCGGCGAGGCCGCTGACCTGCACCTTGCCCTGCGTGACGACGACGCCGGTGCCCTCCGGCCCGGCGCTCACGGCGAAGCGCGTGCCCAGCGCCGCCACCTCGCGGCGTGCGGTCTTGACGACGAAGGTCGCGATGCGGGCGGTCCGCTCGCGCGGGGCCACCTCGACGTAGATTTCGCCGCGGTCGAGGGTGAGCTGCCGGGCGGCGACCTGCGTGACGCGCGTGTCCTGGTTGAGGTAGAGCACGGAGCCGTCGGCCAGGGCCACGCGCCGCCGCTCGCCGGCGCGGGTGGTCAGCGACTCGCCGACCGCAACGGGGTGGACGGGCGGAGCGGCGGGTCGGGGGCGCGGCGTCAGGCCGGGACCGACGGGGAAGGCCGCGTGCTGCACGGTCGGTTGGCCGTCGGAGTCGTCGTGTTGGGCACCATCATTCTCCGGGATGCCGGCCCGGCGGTGGGAGGCGTACACGATCAGCGCCGCGACGGCCACGGACGCAGCGAGGGCCATCGCCCAGCCAAGGCGCCTGCGGACGCCGTGCCAGCGCTCGCTGCTGGGCGCGGGGGCCGACGACGGTGCGGTGGCGCCGCGGGCCGCGGCGCAGAGGCGTGCGGTCAAGGCGCGGGCGAACTCGGGGTCGGGGTCTTCGGGGCGGTACGATGCCTCAAGGAGGCGGCCGACGTTCTCGGCGCCGACGTCGGACAGTTCGACGTCGGGCGCGTGGGGGAGGTTGCCGTTGTTCATGGGATGTCCTCGTGATTCCGGTCCGCGGGTGGCGGCCCGTGGGTTTACGGTTCGCGTTCTGACCCACGGGGTGCGACCCGTGGGCTTGCGGGGTGTCAGGCCAGTTCCGTCCCGAGGTTGCGGGCCAGGGCGAGGAAGGTGGCGCGGAAAGCCTTGCGGGCGCGGGTGAGCTGTGACTCGACCGCCTTCTCCGAAAGGTGCCAGGTCGAGGCGAGGTCGCGGACGCTCTTGCCGGTGACGTACTTGGCCTCCAGGGCCTCGCGGTAGTGCGGCGGCAGTTGCGACATGGTGGCGTTCACCAGCTCGCGCGTCTCCTCGCGCTGCAGCAATTCGTCGGTGAACGGCTCGGATTCGAGGCGGGCGTAGAAGGCGAGCAGCTCCCTGTCCATCTTCGCCCACAGCGTCTCAAGGGAGACGGCGGCCTGTTCGTGGCTGAGGGCGCGGTGGATCTCGTTCCTCGCCAGGCCGGTGAGCCAGGGGAAGATGTTGTTGGCGGCCCGCGCCGGGTCGTACTGCGGCAGATCGCGCAGGGCGCGCAGGAGGGTTTCCTGCACGACCTCCTCGCAGACGTGGCGGTTGCGGCCGACTCGGTAGAGGCAGAAGCGGAACAGCGGGGGCAGCGCCTCGGCGGTCAGGGTGCTGATGGCGTCGGGGCGGCCCTCCAGGGCGCGGGTGCGCCAGGCGGCGTCGAAGATCGAGCGCAAGTCCGGACCTCCTTCGCGGGTGGCAGACGGCCGGGGCGAGTGCCGTCCGGGTGCAAGGTTCCTTCCAGGGAGAGTGAAGGCGGCCCGTTCTCTGTCCACGGTTCTATGTACCGGGGGGCCGGAAATCCTTCGCGACTCCCCGGCCCCTTCAGATTTTTGCTTGGTAACGACTGTCCGCGCCATTACGATACTGAGGGCAGCATGCCGAAAGCACGCTCGTTTAGAGCGGTTCGCGTCCGGGTGTAGCGGGGGGCGTGCTTTCTTTGGAGTGCGGCGCTCGGCGCCGCTTTCTTTCTTTGTCGGGTAGCGCCTCGTCCGCGCGCAGAAAAGA
>JBBRPS010000530.1:0-7275 GCA_038227745.1 Gemmatales bacterium
CCGGTCGCCCTTGAGGGCGGCGAGGGCCACTTGGGATTTGAACACCGGTGAGTGAGACTGCCGCTTGCGTACCATCGTTCCCCCTTTCCTGGGCCACCACAGTAGCTTAATCGGTGGTCCAGTTTTCGGGGTCCACTATACCCGTTCGCCGTGGACCAGCAATCGCTCGCGGCGGTCCGGCGGCAGTTCCGGGTCGCGGAGGGCGGACAGGTTCTCGTCGAGCTGCTCCAGCGTCGCGGGCGCCGACCAGCACGCGCTCACGCCCTGCTGCGCCAGCGTGTAGCGGTAGCAGTCCGCGGCGCTCGGCGGCGACGTCTCGCCCTGGCCCTGGAGCAGCCGGCCGTAACAGGTGTTGTTGAACGTCAGGAGGCTCGTCCCCAGTTCGACGGCCTTCGGGAAGACGTGCTGCTCGGCCCCGCGGTGGGCGGCGCTGTGCCGCATCATTACCGGATCCCAGCCGGGGGCGCCGACATCCTCCTCAAGTTCGACCTGACGGACTTCTTCCCGACCGTCCACTATTACCGCGTCGTCGGCCTGTTCGCGAGCCTGGGCTACTACGTCGGCAACGCGCGCTTCGGCGCGGCCGACGACTGCACTCACATCGCCCCGACGCTGGCGCGCCTGTGCTGCTACACGCCCGACCCGCGGCAGTGGGGCAACGCGGTGCTGCCGCCGGGCGCCCCGACCTCGCCGAGCATCTCCAACCTCGTGTGCCGCCGCCTCGATGCCCGCCTGACCGGCCTGGCGAAGCGCAACGATGGCGTCTGCACGCGCTACGCCGACGACCTCACCTTCTCGTTCAAGACGAAGGACGTGAACCTCGGCCGTTTCCGCTGGTGGGTCGATCAGGTCTGCCACCAGGAGGGCTTCTTCGTCAACCAGAAGAAGTTCCGCGTGATCCGCGATTCGCAGCGGCAGCTCGTCACGGGGATCGTCGTGAACGACGAGCTGCGCGTGCCGCGCGACGAGCGGCGCCGCTTCCGCGCCATCCTGCACAACTGCCGCAAGCACGGCATCGCGTCGCAGGCCGGGGACAACCCGCGCTTCGGCGGCTACCTGCGCGGCTATGCCAGCTACATCCACATGGTCCACCCCGAGGAGGGGACGGAGCTGCTGCGGCAGGTCGAGGAGCTGCTGGGGCCGGAAGTCGAGGACGAGGGAGGTGCGTGATGGCGAAGAAGCAGAGCAAGCAGCCGTCCGCGGACCTCCTCGGCGAACTGGACGCGGTGCGCCACGACGGCGACGAGGCCGGCCGCGCCCTGAAGGCGTGGCGCGTCGTCCTGCGCGGGTCGGGGAACAGCGACCTGCCGGTGCTGCTGGACTACGCCCTGGAGCACGGCCTGGTCCGCCCGTGTGACACCGAGCAGGGCAAGGCGCAGACGGGCCGGCCAGCGCAGACGACCACCTGGGTCAACCCAATCGACGGCTCGGAGATGGTGTGGATCCCGCCCGGGCCATTCTGCGTCGGCCCCGACAGGGAACGCGCCGGCGCCGAGGGCTTCTCACTGGCGCGCTTCCCGGTGACCAACGCGCAGTTCAGGCGCTTCCTCGACGAGACGAAGTACACGCCGCCCGAGGACCACCCGGCGAACACCACGTTCCTCAATCACTGGAACAAGGGGCAGCAGATCCCGAAGGGACTGGAGGACCACCCGGTCGTGTGGGTGTCGTTCCTCGACGCGCTCAGTTATTGCAAGTGGGCGGGGCTGACGCTGCCGACGGAGTGGCTGTGGGAGAAGGCGGCGCGCGGGCCGGACGGCCGGACGTTCCCGTGGGGGAACGCGGAGGGCGCCGCCGCGCACCTCACAAACGTGGCCGGCAAGAAGACGTGCCCGGTGGGCAGCTACCCGCGCACGCGGACGCCCTACGGCTGCGAGGACATGGTCGGCAACGTCTCGGAATGGTGCCAGATGACTCGGGGGGACGACTCCGCGCAGGTCCCCGAGCCGTGGCCGGCAGTGCCGTACGGCGACGAGGACGAGCCCGTCCACGCGGCAGTGCGCGGCAGCTGTTTTCTGCGCAGCGTGTCGCCGCGGCTGGCGAGCAGTCACCGGCGGAAGCTGTCGGTCACGCGGCGCAACTACTGGGTCGGCTTCCGGCCGGCGCTGTTCCTGCCGTGCCGCCCTGGCGTGTAGAACTCGCCTGGCGAGCGGCGCGGCCGGGCGCAACTGTGGTTGCCCCCGCGGCGCCTCTCGCTTATCCTGAAACGGACGCCTGGGCGCCCCCGAACGAGAGGTCAGGCCATGAACGCACCGCTGCTGCTCCCCGACCGCGACACCATCACCTACCCCGAAAGTGATGGTCTGCCCATTGCCGACAATACCCTTCAGCTCCAGTACATCTTCGTCATCCTGGGCGGCCTCGACGCGCTGTTCGCCGACCACCCGACCGTCTTCGTCGCGGGCAACTTGTTGTGGTATCCCGTGCAGGGCAATAACACGATCCGCCAGGCGCCCGACGTGTTCGCCGCGTTCGGCCGGCCCAAGGGCCACCGCGGCTCGTACCGGCAGTGGGAGGAGGGCGATATCGCCCCGCAGGTGGTCTTCGAGATCCTGTCGCCCGGCAACCGGCGCGGCGAGCTGGCAGAGAAGTTCGCGTTCTACCAGCGCTACGGGGTCGAGGAGTATTACGTCTATGACCCGGACCGGGGGATCCTATTGGGCTGGCAGCGACAGGAAGATCAGTTCGTCGAGATCGTGTTCATGTTCGGCTGGGTGAGTCCCCGGCTGGGGATCCGGTTCGAGCTGGTCGGCAAGGAGTTGGAGTTGTACCGGCCGGACGAGCGCAAGTTCGCCACCTACGCGGAACTGGACAAGAGCTGGCAGAAGGAGCACGCCGAGCGGAAACAGATGGCCCGCGAGGCGGCGCTGGAGAAGCAGCGGGCCGAGGAGCAGGCACGGCGCGCTGACCTGGAAAGTGAACGCGCCGAGGAGCAGGCGCGCCGCGCCGAGGAGCAGGCGCGCCGCGCCGAGGAGCAGGCGCGCCGCGCCGACCTGGAGAGCCAACGCGCCGAGGAACAGACGCGCCGCGCCGACCTGGAGAGCCAACGCGCCGAGAAATTGCTGGTCCGACTTAGGGCGCTCGGGATCGACCCGGACGCCTGAGCCGCAAGGCAGCGCCCCTGCCGCGCTGTTGGCCGATGTCCCGCGCGGCCCGCGTCGGCTACACGCCCACGATCTCACTCCGCCGTTCCATCAGGAGCACGTCCCGCCAGACGCCGTGCAGTCGGCCGAGGCGCTCGCGCCGTCCCACCTCGCGGAACCCGCACGCCTTCTGCAGCGCGACGCTCGCCGCGTTCTCGGGGAACGTGCCGCCCTGCAGCGTCCAGATGCCGGTCCGCTCCGACTCCTCGATCAGCGCCCGCAGCAGCGCCTTGCCGGCGCCCCGCCCGCGCGCCGAGCCGCCCACGTAAACGCTGACCTCGGCGACGCCGGCGTAGACCTGCCGCGCCGACACCGGGCTGAGCGCCGCCCACCCCAGAAGGCCGCTCGCCGCACGTGCGGCGAGCCGGCAGACGCGCAGGCGGGCGCGGTCCCACGCCTCCCACTCCGGGGCCTCCGTCTCGAACGTCGCCTGGCCGGTGGCGATGCCCTCCAGGTAGATGCGCCGCACCTCCGGCCAGTCCTCGTCGCGCATCGCGGTGACCGTGAAGTCCACGTCAGGCCTCCACCTTCAGGCGCTCGCGGATCTGCATCAAGATCCGCCCGCAGTTTCTGCTTGCGGCTGCGCCCCGGCCGCGGCATACCTTTTGCATTCCCCATCCCCATGCCCGGAACGACTTCCCCGTCGGGAGCTTCACGTTTTCTCGGGCTGCGACCGCCGTCCTTCAACCTGCGCCGAGCCTCCCTCCATGAGCGATATCGACCGTCCCGACGCCTTCTACCTGGGCCGCGAGTACGACCTAGAGAAGAAGATCGTCCTCGATCAACCCGTTTTCTACCCGGCCCACGACCTGACCACGCACGGTGTCGTCGTCGGCATGACGGGGTCCGGCAAGACCGGCCTGTACGTCAGCCTCCTCGAGGAGGCGGCCCTGCGCGGCATCCCCTGTGTCGTCATCGACCTGAAAGGCGACCTGAGCAACCTGCTGCTCAACTTCCCCGAGATGCGCCCCGAGGACTTCGAGCCGTGGGTCGATGCCGACGACGCCCGCCGCAAGAACCTCTCCGTCTCCGACTACGCGCACGCGCTCGCCCTGACCTGGAAACAGGGCCTCGCCGACTGGGGCGCGGACGCCGGCCGCGTCGCGCGCCTGCGTGACTCGTCGGACTGGCGCATCTACACGCCGGGCAGCGAGGCGGGACTGCCGGTGTCGGTCATCCAGAACTTCGCGGCCCCGGCTGGCGCCATCGACCGCGAGACGCTCAACGAGCGCGTCGAATCCACAACCACGGCCCTGCTCGGCCTGACGAAGATCAGCGGCGACCCGGTGCAGTCGCGCGAGCACATCCTCATCGCCAACCTGCTGCTCAACGCCTGGGTGAACGGCCGCGACCTCGACCTGCCGCGTCTCATCAGCGAGATCACCGCTCCGCCGCTGCGCAAGATCGGCACCTTCGACATCGACATGTTCTACCCCGAGGAGGACCGGCTGCAGCTCGCGCTGGCGCTGAACAACCTCCTCGCGTCGCCGAGCTTCTCGACGTGGATCACCGGCGAGCCGCTCAACCTGGCGTCGATGCTCCACGGCCCCGATGGCAAGCCGCGTCAGCTTATCTTTTATCTCGCGCACCTGGAAGACTCGCAGCGCATGTTCTTCCTCACGCTGCTGCTGGCGGAGATGCTGACCTGGACGCGCACCCAGTCGGGCACGAGCAGCCTGCGGGCGCTCCTGTACTTCGACGAGGTGTTCGGCTACCTGCCGCCCTACCCCGCCAACCCGCCGACGAAGCGGCCGCTGATGACGCTGCGGAAGCAGGCGCGGGCGTTCGGCGTCGGCATCCTGCTGGCGACGCAGAACCCGATGGACCTGGACTACAAGGCATTAACGAACGCGGGCACGTGGCTCGTCGGCAAGCTGCAGACCGACCGCGACAAGGCCCGCTTGCTGGAAGGCCTGCAAGGGGTGGCGGCGGAGCGCGGCACGCTGACGGACTCCGGCTACCTCGACACCGTCATCTCGTCGCTGGGCAACCAGGTCTTCCTGCTGCACGACGTCCACACCGGCAAGCCGCTGCTATTCCACACGCGCTGGGCGCTGTCGTACCTGTACGGCCCGATGACGCGCGAGCAGGTCGCGCAGGTGATGGCGCCGCTGAAGGCCGCGGCCGCGCGGAACGGCACGTCGTCGGCCGGCGCCTCGGCGCCGGGGCAGGTGGCGCCACGGACGTGCCCCGGTTGCAAGACGCCGGCGCCCACCGCGGCTCACTTCTGCATGCATTGCGGCGGCGAACTGCCTGCCCCGGAGGAACTCGCCGCGATGGCGCCCGCGGCGGGAGAGAACGGCGTTGCGGCCGCGCTGCCCGCGGGGCAAGTGCCGGCGCACGTGCCGCCGGTGCTGCCGCCCAGCCTGGCGCAGTTCTTCCTGCCGGTGAGCGGCGACGGCGCCGCGGGGCCGGTGCTGTTCCAGCCGCGGCTGCTGGGCTTCGCCGAGGTCCTGTTCAACGACCGCAAGCACAAGCTGGAGTACCACCACGTCTACCGCCTGCTGGCGCCGCCCGCCGACGCCATCCACCCCGAGCCGTGGCCGATGGCGGAGGAGATCCCCGAAGCGCTCCTGTCGGCGCACGAGCACGCCGAGGGCCTCTGGGCGGAGGTGCCGGAGACGGTCAACGACCCGAAGAAGCTGCGCCGGTTGGAGCAGACGCTCCTGCACTTCCTGCACAGGAACGCGAGCCTGACGATCTACCACAACCGCTTCCTCGGCCTTCTGAGCCAGTCGCAGGAAGACCGCGAGGCGTTCCTGCAGCGCTGCCGCGAGGCGGCGCAGGCGGCGGCACGGCAGGAACTGGAGGGGCCGGTGGAGTCGCCGGGCGAGGACGGCGCCGCCCCGGCCGGTCGGCGTTCTCTCGGAGGCGAAACGGCAGGCGCGGGCGGCGAAGCTGGAGGAAAAGTGGCGGAAACGGGCGGAGGACGTGCGCGACGTGCGCCTGGCGCCGCGCAAGGCGGACATTCGCGTGACGCACTTCGGGCTGGCGTGGGCGCCGTACCGGCACGCCGATGGCGAGGGCGTCCCGGCACTGGTGCCGGCGTACGAGGCGCGCGAGATCCCGCCGGAGAGTTGGCGCTCGGCGGCAACGCAGCAGGAGGCGGAAGTGCTGTGATCCCGGTCTGGGCGAGGGGGCGTGAAGCTGGCTTGCCGTTTCGCGCTCGCCCCAACCCTCTTGACGGCGGCCCTCGCGGCCGTGAGTCAGGCGGAGGATGAACCCCATGGACATGAACCGCCTGACCGAAAAGTCTCAGGAGGCCCTGAACGCGGCCCACGGCCTGGCCCGCCGACTCAACCACCAGCAGATGGACGTCGAGCACCTGCTCCTCGCCCTGCTCGACCAGGACCGCGGCCTGGCGGCGTCGCTGCTCAGCAAGGCCGAGGTCGCCGTCGAGGCGCTGAAGCTGCGCGTCCACCGCGACCTGGAGAAGCTGCCGCGCGTCACCGGCAGCGGCGCCGACAATGTCAGCGTCGCCCCGCGCCTCAACCGCCTGCTCGACCGCGCCGAGGACGAGGCGAAAAGTCTCAAGGACGACTACGTCTCCGTCGAGCACTTCCTGCTCGCCATGCTCGACGACAACGGCCCGGCCGGCAAGATCCTCAAGGAGTTCGGCCTGACGCGCGACCGCTTCATGCGCGCCCTGCAAGAGGTGCGCGGCCACCAGCGCGTCACGTCGCAGAACCCCGAGACCACCTACGAGGCCCTCGAGCGCTACGGCCGCGACCTGACTCAGCTCGCCGCCCAGGGCAAGCTCGACCCCGTCATCGGCCGCGACGAGGAGATCCGCCGCATCATCCAGGTGCTGTCGCGCCGCACCAAGAACAACCCCGTGCTCATCGGCGAGCCCGGCGTCGGCAAGACCGCCATCGTCGAGGGCCTGGCCACCCGCATCGTCCGCGGCGACGTGCCGGAGGGCCTCAAGAACAAGCGCGTCGTCGCCCTGGACATGGGCGCGCTCATCGCCGGCGCCAAGTACCGCGGCGAGTTCGAGGAACGCCTCAAGGCCGTGCTGAAAGAGGTGCAGGGGGCGCAGGGCCAGATCATCCTGTTCATCGACGAGCTGCACACCGTCGTCGGCGCCGGCAAGGCCGAGGGCGCCATGGACGCCGGCAACCTGCTCAAGCCC
>JBBRPS010000531.1:0-7241 GCA_038227745.1 Gemmatales bacterium
AACTTGCATCCAAGTCGGTAGCGATGACAGTGTGGTGTCACTCTTCGGAAACCGCAGAATTCATGCGGAAAGCGCGACAACACGGGCTGTCGCGGCTCTCCTGAATTCAGTGCAGGTTTTCGTGCCAGGGACACTAGCCGCGGCGTTGCTGAGTTTTCTGGGTGAGGAAGGCAGGGCGCAGTTCTCGCCGGGGGCGGCTGCGGGCGGGCAACCGATCCAGTTCGTGCCGGGAGTCTCCTTCCCGTCCGCGGGCCTCAACCCTCCTGCCGTCGCGGCGCCGGCGATCACCCCGTCGCAGCCGACGGTCGCCGGCCCGGGAGGCCCGCGCGTGGTGTTGCCGGCCTTCGCCGTCTCGCCGAACGCCCGCCTTGGGTCGGCGGTGGCGCAGGAGCCTCCTGCCCACCAGCCTCCTGGGCCGGCGGTCGTCCGCGTTACGCTCGAGGAGGCCAAGCACCGGGCCCTGGCGAACAGCAAGCTGCTCAACCTTGCCGCCCTGAACACTGAGGCCAAGGGGTATGCGATCAAGGCCACCCGTGCGGACTACTTCCCCAAGGTCACCGGGTCGGTCTTCTACCTGCACTTCAACGACGACCTGGGGACGGTATTGACGACGCAGGGGCGGACTGTGAGCGGGCTGCGGGGACGGCCACTGGTAACATTCCCGTCCACGACGGTTAACGCAACCGTCCTCAATGAGAACACTACTTTCACGAACCTGGTCGCGCTGCAGCCGGTGACGGACCTGCTCAAGGTCCGCCAGGGCGTGAAGATCGCCCAGGCCGACGAGCGGATTGCCCAGGCCGAACTGGAAAAGGGCATCCGCGAGCTGGTCAGCGGCGTCGAGCAACTCTACTGGGGCCTCCTCGCCGTCCGGCGCATCCAGGCGGGGGCGGCGGCAGGTGTCCGCGACGCCGAACTCCTCGCAAAGGGGCAAACGCTCGAGGCGCGGACCGCCCTGGTGGAAGCCCGCCAGGGGCTGCAGCAGGTCGATAAACAGGTCGCGGACCTCCAGGAACAGCTGAACGGCCTGCTGGACCTGCCGCTCTGCACGGTCCTCGAACTGGTCGAGCCGGCCCTGCCGCCGCCGCCGTACCGTTGTGCCGACGAGGTGATCGGGCTCGCCCTCGGCGCCAGCCCGGAGATCCGCCAGGCCCAGCAGACCATCGCCAAGGCCCAGGCGGCCGTCGCGGCCGGGAAGCTGGATTACGTCCCGAGCATCGCCGTGGTCGGGGGCTATACGAACCAGACGGCCGCGTCCTACATCCAGCCGAACATCGGCTACGCCGGCGTGGTGGGCACCTACACGTTCGTGGACTGGGGCAAGCGCCGGAACACGGTGCGCGAGCGCAGCACGCTGATGACGATGGCGGCGCTGAAACTCCAGCAGACCGAGGCCGACGTCCGCCAGAAGGCGCAGAAGGCATTCCGGGAGTTACAGGAGAGCCAGGAAGCGCTGGGCACGGCCCGGCAGATGGCGGAGTTGCGGCGGGAAGCGGAACAGAAGGCGGGCGCGCCGGCGGTCCTGATGGCGGCGGCGAAGGCGCGCATTCTGGCGGACGTGGACGCGGTCAAGGCGGAACTCGCGTACCGACAGGCTTACGTCCAGCTGATGGTCCTGGTCGGGGCGGAGGACTGTCCGGCGTTCGGCCATCGCTAGTCTCGACCTGAAGACGCGGCACGGTTTCATCGACCTGGGGAATGACGTCCCAGGCCGGCACGGGGTGGACCGAAATCGCGCTGGACTTCACGCCGCCTGCCAAAATCTCCGCGGCAGGTGGGACGTTGCGCCGCCCCCGCCCGTGGCGACGAGCTGCCAGCTTGTCGGCTTCCCGCCCGCGACAAGCTGGCAGCTCGTCGCCACGAACTGGGACAGCCCCGAACCCGGCTTGACCGGATCTCCGTTCCCTGTTACCTCATGGTATACTTCCCCCCGCGACGACAAGGAGGTCGCCATGAGGACCGCCATCATCATCCCCGCCCGCTACGCCTCGACGCGCCTGCCGGGCAAACCACTGCTCCGCGACACCGGCAAGTACCTCATCCAGCACGTCTACGAACGCGCCTGCCAGTCGCGCGCCGGCCTCGTCGTCGTGGCCACCGATGACGAGCGCATCGTGGAAGCCGTGCGCGAGTTCGGCGGCCGCGTCGAGATGACGCGCGCCGACCATCCCAGCGGCACCGACCGCATCGCCGAGGTCGCCCGCCGCATCGACGCCGACATCATCGTCAACCTCCAGGGCGACGAGCCCCTCGTCGAGCCGTCCGCCCTCGACCTGCTGCCGGAACTGCTCTACCGCGACCCCGACGCCGACGTGGCCACTCTCGCCGTGCCGATCGCGTCCGAGGAGCAGTGGCGCGACCCCGCCTGCGTCAAGGTGGTCCGCGACGCCTGCGGACGGGCCCTCTACTTCAGCCGCAGCCCCATCCCGTTCGTCCGCGATGGCCGGCCCGACTTCCATGAAGACCCGCCGTGCTTCCTCCAGCACCTCGGCCTGTACGCCTACCGCCGCCGTTTCCTCCTGAGCCTGGCGTCCCTGCCGCCCGAGCCCCTGGAGGAACTGGAGAAGCTGGAACAACTGCGCGTCCTGGCGCTGGGGCGGCGCATCCACGTCGGCGTCGTCGCCCACGCCGGCCACGGCATCGACACCCCCGCCGACTACGAGCGCTTCGTCCAGGCTTACCGGCAAACTCCGCAGAGCCGCGCGGCGTGAGTCCGCGGCCACCGCCCCGCGGTTTGGCGGCCGTCGGGCGGTTGGGTATACTGATAGCAGGACAGACTCTCCAGGCCTGCGGGGTGTCCCCGCGGGCCTGTCTCGTTTCCGCATGCTACCGCTCGAGGAACTCGCGTGGCCAAGCACATCTTCGTCACCGGCGGCGTGGTCAGCTCGCTCGGCAAGGGCCTCACCAGCGCCTCGGTCGGCATGCTCCTGGAGCGCCGCGGACTGCGCGTGCGCTTGCAGAAGTTCGACCCGTACCTCAACGTCGATCCCGGCACGATGAGTCCCTATCAGCACGGCGAGGTCTACGTGCTCGACGATGGCGCCGAGACCGATCTGGACCTCGGCCACTACGAGCGCTTCACCAACGCCCCGCTCAGCCGCGAGTGCAACTACACCACCGGCAAGATCTACCGCAGCGTCATCGAGAAGGAGCGGCACGGCGACTACCTCGGCCGGACCGTGCAGGTCATCCCGCACGTCACCGACGAGATCAAGGGGGCAGTGCGGCGGCTGGTGGCCGACGACGTGGACGTGGTCATCACCGAGATCGGCGGCACCGTCGGCGACATCGAGAGCCTGCCCTTCCTCGAGGCCATCCGTCAGTTCGCCCTCGATGTCGGCAAGAACAACTGCCTCTACATCCACCTGACCCTCGTGCCCTATCTCAAGGCCGCCGGCGAGGCCAAGACCAAGCCGACGCAGCACAGCGTCAGCCAGCTCCGCCAGATCGGCATCCAGCCCGACATCCTGATTTGCCGCACCGAGCGCGAGCTGGGCAAGGACGAGGCGGAGAAGATCGCGCTGTTTTGCAACGTCGAGCCGCGCGCCGTCATTGAGGAGCGCGACAAGGAGCTGAGCATCTACGAGGTGCCGCTGAGCCTGGTCGATAACCACCTGGACGACCTGATCGTCGAGAAGCTGAACCTGCGCGCCCGGCCGCTGGAAATCGGCGACTGGCGGGCGCTGCTGCAGCGGATCAAGAACCCGACGCACGAGGTCAGCATCGCGGTGGTCGGCAAGTACATCAAGTACAACGACGCCTACAAGTCCATCTACGAGGCGCTGGCTCACGCCGGCATCGCGCTGTCGAGCCGGATCCTGGTGCGCAAGGTGGAGTCCGAGGAGATCAAGAACCACAGCGATGCGGAGCGCCTGCTCAGTGGCGTGGACGGCATCCTGGTGCCGGGCGGCTTCGGCTACCGCGGCATCGACGGCAAGGTCGAGGCGATCCGCTACGCCCGGGAGAAGCAGACCCCGTTCTTCGGCATCTGTCTCGGGCTGCAGTGTGCCGTGATCGAGTTCGCCCGCAACGTCCTCGGCCTGACGGACGCCAACAGCAGCGAGTTCGACCCGGACTGCGCCCACCCCGTCGTGTGCATGCTGAACGAGCAGTTCTCCATCACCGACATGGGCGGCACGATGCGGCTGGGTTCGTATCCCTGCGTCGTGAAGGAGGAGAGTCGGGCGCGGGAGGCGTACGGCGGCGTCCTGGTCCACGAGCGGCACCGGCACCGTTACGAGTTCAACAACGACTACCGCGGCCGTTTCGCCGAGCACGGCTTCGAGGTAACCGGCACCAGTCCGGACGGTCAGCTGGTCGAGGTGGTCGAGCTGCGCGAGCACCCGTGGTTCCTGGCGGTGCAGTGCCACCCCGAGTTCAAGTCGAAGCCGACGAAGGCGCACCCGCTGTTCTGCGACTTCGTACAGGCGAGCCTGGCGTTCCGGCAGTCAAAAAAAAAACACTGACGGACCGCGCGTCCGGCCCGCGGTGCCGGCTGCCGCTTCTTGAAGGAAATGATGAATCCAGAATGATGAATGATGAATGGAAGACAGGGGCTCTTCCATTCATCATTCATCATTTCCCGCTATTTGCTGCCCCCGCGTTTGTGAGCTATACCTTGCGCAGACGTTGCGGCGCACCCTCACAACTCCCGAGCGGCGGGGACTCCCCATGCTGGCGTACGAAACCGAACAAGAATACACCCACGAGTTGAACGAACGGCTGCGCATGGAGACGGGCTGGAAAGACGTCTCCTCGGGCCTGCGCGGCATCCTCTGGGGCTACCTGGTCTTCTTCCTGGGCACGCTGATCGGCGTCGGCCTGGTCGTGTACTCGGCCTACGGCTGGCTGCTCGGCCCGGGGGCGCGGCCGGGGCGGCTGCCGCCGCTCAGCACGATCTGGCAGTTCTACATCGGCCTGGGCATCCTCTCGACCGTCGGCACGTTCGGCTACCTGATGGTCGTCGGGGGGCAGTGGAAGTGCCTGCATGGCGCCCCGGAGCGGTACGGCGCCCGCTGGCTGATGTTCTTCTGCCTAGTGTGCCTGCTCGCCGGGCCGGCCCTCAACATCGCCTCGTACATCGGTTGCGTGCAGCGCTACCCGGAACTGTCGCGCGGGGCTGCCAGTCTGCGGCAGATCCGCTTCACCGCCAGCGGGCACTACATGCAGCTCGCCAGCGCCGCCGCCAGCCTGCTTTACTCGCTCTTCTTCCTCCTCTTCCTCCGCGCGGTGGCCCACTGCCACAACGCGCCGAGGTACGTGATGGTCGTGAACTTCGCCCTCGCCCTCGTCGGCGGCATGGTCGGCCTCTCCGCTTACATGGGATACCTGTCGTTCCGGGGCATGGTGTCCGAGGACGGCATGCTCCAGATCTGCACCTCCCTGGGCTGGGTGATCTGTTTCATCTTCTACCTGTGCCTGATAGGCGGCATACGCTCGTGCATCAACAAGAGCGTGGCCCGCGTCTGTTCGCCGCTCGAGATGCACTAAGGCGAGCGGCCGGGGTTTGCCACACGGCCCGCGGCGGGGACAGCAGTCCCCGCCACGGGCCGATTGTTTTTCAACGATCCGCTCAAAGGCGCAGGGTGATGGCCGCCTTTTCTTGGGAGAGTTGTTTCAAGAACGTCGCGAACTCAGCATTGTTCTTCAGAAGTTCCACTTCCACATCGAAGTCGTCCACCTGGGACAGGGCGAAGACCGACCCATCTGGTCTTCTCAACACCACGAGTTCTGTCTTCGCGAGGCCAATCAGTTCCTCAACAGCAGGATGCGCATGTTCCAGCTCAATGACCTTCATAGTTTCACCTCTCGGTCGCCAATGTACAGCGGCGTGCGGGTGTGTTTGCTACAGGCGGCTGCGCTCCCGGGCGTCGGTGTAACTGGCTTCGAGATCGAGCGGCACGGCGCGGAAGCCTCGCAGCGCCAGGGGCATGATCGGCAGCGTCTCGCCGACCACCAGCGGGGCGAGCCAGACGTCGATGAGGTCGGCGTCGCCGCGCCGCACCGGGCGGTAGGCCACGCTGTAGAGCGACGTCCCGAGCGGCAGCGCGTGCGCCTCGGCGAGACCGAGCAAGCGCACCAGTTCGTTGTGCAGGTTCGCCAGGCGGCTCGTCACGATGTCGAGGACGACCAGCCCGATGCCGTGCTGCAGGTAGGCAGCGCCTTTGGCCGCGAAGGCACGGCGGCTGTCGTGGCGGTCCTTATGGCGGGGGCTGACGAGCTCGACGACGCCGACCAGGCGCGCGTCGTCTTGCTCGTCCCGCACGTGGACTTCGAGGTCATCGGGAAAGACGGCCGGCATGACGACGGTCGCGACCGGGGGCGCCCAGGCTTGCAGGGCCACGCTACCGACGGCGCCGTTGCCCTGCCCTTCGGCCGCGGCCGCGGTGTTCTCGAACTCCGCCACGTCCGCCTCGACGCGGCTGCCGCGGTGGATCTGCACCTCCGCGAAGTAGCGCGGCGGCAGCATACGCTGGAGGGCGTCGGCGATCGAGTTGGCCCAGCGCGAGTGGAACGACTCCCACGAGCGGTGGGGGAACAAGGGCGGGTGGAAGTGGTCCAGCAGCGGCATGGGTTCCTCCCCGAAAGCCAGGCGGTCTTGTGCGATGCGAGCAACCGTCAAACCTCCGGCAGCAGGGACACCGGTACGGTATCGACCGCGGCGCCGGGCCGCTCGTCTCACCGGCCCGCGACCCGAGGGACTCCGCGCGGGGCCAAGGGCGGTTCCGCCGGCGGCTGGGAGAGGCAAGCGACCAGGCAACTGACAGCGTGGAACAGGGCCACGGGCAACTCCTTGAACAGAGGGCAGGATGGGACTGTCCTGAGACTATCCGCGGCCGCGGGCCGTCGCAAGACTTTTCCCTGGACGTGGGCCGTCCATCCTCTAAGCCGATCAGCGCCCGTCGTCACCCACTCCTTCGAGCAAGGCGTGCAGCAACTCTGCCGGGTGGACCGCCGTGCGGCCAGTGAAATGCTGGATCTGCAAGCGGCACGAGAAGCCCGGAGCCACGATCGCGTCCGCCGCGTCCGCCTTGCGCAGTGCCGGAAACAGCCGCTGCTCGCCGACCAGGCGCGACACTTCGTAATGCTCCGTCTCGTAGCCGAACGAGCCGGCCATGCCGCAACATCCCGCGTCGAGGTCGATCACCTCCACGCCGGGGAGGCGGCGCAGCAGGCGCAGGAGCGGCGCCATGCCGACCAGCGCCCGCTGGTGACAGTGCCCCTGCACGAGCACTTTCTTC
>JBBRPS010000532.1:0-7239 GCA_038227745.1 Gemmatales bacterium
CGAAAGCGAACCCGGCCGGGGCGCGCGGGCGGCGCAGCAAGGGAGGCTGCGGTATTTAACGTATTGCGATATAATATGTTAAGAGATAGAAAATAATGACATATATTGCTTGTCAATTGTTAAACAGTGCCATTCGGGACAGGCACCTTTTCCTGTCCTTCGGAGCGAAAAAGTAGCCAGTCCCTTTTCTTCGTGGCAACAGCGGGAATGCCAGATATATTAACGAGATTGGCGCGTTGCTTTAGGCGTTGGAAGGTTCAGGGGCTCCACAATGAACATGCCCATCCAGGCTGTTGAGGTTCCATTGTTCGATGACGGACAGGGCGGGCTGCGCGTTACCGGCACGCGCGTTTTGCTTGAGCGCATCGTACACGCCTTCGAGGATGGGGCGACCCCCGAGGGAATTGTCCAGAGCTACGACACCCTGCATCTGGCCGACGTATACGCAGTGCTGACCTGGTATCTCCGACACAAGGCGGAGGTGGAGGACTACTTGCACAAGCGGGCGGAGGAAGCGGCGGCGATCCGCCGAACCATCGAGGCCAAGCAGCCCGACCGAGCCGAACTGCGGGCCCGCCTGATGGCTCGCCGGACCCAGAAGGAAGTGGTCCATGCTCCGCTTGGTCAGTGACGAGAACTTCAACGGCGACATTGTCCGCGGCATCCCGACAGCGGGGACAAGTCCCGCCGCGCGATTTCCCTTCTATGGGGAGTTATTCACTCCTTACTCGCGTAGTGGTTTCCCGCCTGCGTTCCGCACCGCTTCAACGAGTTCCCGCGTTGGCGGCCGGTCGGTCGCCACCTTGCTGCGGTAGGCGTACGCCACGCGCCCGGACCGGTCGATCACGAAATCGCCGCCGAGTTGCAGCACGTCCTCCCCCTCGCCCACTTTCCACGGTCGCCAGCCCGACGCGATCAGCTTCAGATACCGGGCCAGGACGTCGAGGCGGAAGAACGACGACCAACCGGTTCGCCCCAGCGAGAACGCCCTGTACGCGGCCAACTCCGGGTCGGAGACGACCGGGAACGGCAGCGGGTGGCGCTCCAGGTAGGCGCGGACCTTCGCCGGCCCGGTGAAGCTGGCCACCAGCACGTCGCCGCCCGCCGCGCGGATGTCGTCCAGGCAGTCGCTCACCTCGCCGAGGTGTGCCCGGCACGGCACTCACGCCAGGTGCCGCAGGAAGATCAGCAGCAGCGGCCGCGCCGTCACTTCCGAGAGCCGGAACGCGGAGCCGTCGGGGCGTTGAAAAGTGAGGTCCGGTACGACGTCGCCGATCTTCAGGGCCATGAGAGGAACCGCCGCCGCTATTCGACGCGCACCGGGTCGCCGCGGCGCACGACGCCGCCCTTGAGGACACTGGCGTAGACGCCGACGTACGCCTCGTTGTACTTCGCCGCCGTGCGCAGGATGCCGAGGTCGGGCGGCAGGTCCGCCTGCGCCAGGGTCGTCATCACGCAGCGCGGGCAGCGCGCCGTGATTTGCAGGCGCACGTCCTTGCCCAGCGCAACGGTCCGGCCGACCCAGGCGTCCTCCACGAAGCCGGCCTGGCCGGCAGGCGAGTTGATGACGATATTGGGCCGGAAGCGCCGCACCTCGAAGCGGCCCGCTGGGTACAACTCGCGCAGACGGTCGAGCGTCGCGGTCGTCAGCAGATGGACGGCGGCGCAGTCGAAAAACGTCGCCAGCGGCATCGCCTCGTCGGTGACGGTGTCCTGGCGCGGCAGGCCCTCCACGATCGGCCAGTATTCCTCCAGGACCGGCTGCGCCGGGGCCGCGCTGGCGAGGCGGACCGGCCGGCCGAGTGTGGCAGTGAGGGCCTGGTCGCGGCTGCCGTCGGTGCCGGCGAGGACAGCGCCGTCGGGGAGGGTGATCCGCACCGCCGGCAGGGCGGCGCCGGGGGCCGGCGGTTCGGCGAAGGCCGCCCGGAATGCGAACAGGTTCGGCCACTTCCGCGGGTTCTTGGCGCTGCCCACCTTGCCGTCGGCGCCGTCCAGCAGGGCGTGGGTGCGGTCGCCGAGCAGGCCGCGCTCCGTGACGGCACTGGCGTTCAACTCTTCTCCCTGCATCGACTTGACCGGGTAGCGCCACAGGGAGCCGACTCCGCCCACGACCTGCGCCGCACTGGCCATCGTACACCTCCTCCGCAATCCGGGACAAATCACAGGGCCGAAACGCCCTCAGCCGACTCTATTCGCGGCGGCGCGGCCCGGCAACCGCAGTGGACGGGCGGCGTGGCGGTTGTTCCCCTTGCGTCCCCCCGACGGCGCGCGCAGTCTCGCCCCACGGTGCTCCGAACCATATCCCCAACAGGGGTGTCCGTAACACCGGCGAGACTCCCGCCGGCGCTCCCCGGCACCGGGCAGAGCCGTATTCCCATGTATGAGACGTTCGAGCACACCGCAGACCTGGGCCTGCGCATCCGCGCCCCGGATCTCGACACCCTCTTCGTGGAGGCGGCACGGGGCCTGTTCTCGATCATCGTCGAGGACCTGAACACGGTCGAGGCGCGCGAACAGCTCGAGGTGCGCCTGGGGCCGGACGAGCGCGCGTATCTCCTCTTTGACTGGCTGCGGCAGCTGCTGTACCACTTCGACGCCCGCCACGTGCTGTTCAGCCGCTTCACGGTCCACGTCGATGAGACAGGGCTGACGGGGATGGCATGGGGCGAGCCGCTGGACCGCGACCGGCACGTGCTGGACCACGAGGTCAAGGCGATCACCTACCACGACCTGTGCGTCGAGGAGGCGGACGGCGGCTGGCTGGCCGAGATCATTGTGGACATCTAAAGGAGACAGATCATGGCGAAGGGCGCGTTTCGCGGGACGCTGGAAAAAGTGGGCGAGTGCTGCTACCGCATCCCGAAGAGTTACAAGCCGGGCATGCGCGTGGACGGCCTGATCTTCACCGACGAGAAGCTGCTGGAGCTGTTGAAGCAGGACCAGGCGCCCGAGCAGGTGGCGAACGTCGCGTTCCTGCCGGGCATCCAGGGCGCCAGTTTGGCCATGCCGGATATTCATTGGGGCTACGGGTTCTGCATCGGCGGCGTGTGCGCAACCGACCCGGATGAGGGTGGCGTGATCTGCCCTGGCGGAATTGGGTACGACATAAATTGCTTGACTGCAAGCACTTGTGTCATGCACTCTCTGGGCTACACCAGGCCTATCGGGGAGATGGCTCGGGAGTGGCAGGCGGCCGGTTTGGCGTGCTACGCCTTGCGCGAAGGTCGCCTGGAGGGCACCAAGGCGTGTCACTGGTTCGGGCAGAAACCTCGCGCCCCCATTCTCCGTCTCGTCACGCAGTCGGGGGACGAGGTCTGCGCCACCGCGGATCATCCCTTCTGGACTCCGAATGGGATGGTCCCGGTCGGGAAACTGCGGCAAGGGGATCGAGTCGCCCTGGCCCCCTTCATGGGCGTACCCTACGAAGAGCCTTCCGATGCCATCCTCGTGTCGGAGGAGGATGTGGTGGCGAAGTGGGCCGAACTTAAACGGCCCCTAGGAGGGAGCGGCCTGGCTCAGGTGCTCAACGACTTGAAGGGGCGCGGCCTCCTGCCTCTCCGCTACTCCTCCCCGGCTTTGCCCTACATCTGCAAGGTACTGGGATACGTCTTCGGGGACGGCTACGTCAGCTTCCGTGGGCCGAAAGGCAAAGGGCTTGTCGGGTTTTCAGGCTCCAGGGAGGATCTGGAAAGGATCCGCGCCGACTTGCAGGCCATCGGCCTGAACCCTTCTCGGGTGTATCAGCGCTTGCGCCACCACAAGATCCGCACGCCGTACCGGAGCTACGAATTTGATCGGATTGAGGAGGACTTCCGGGTCCGACACACTGGCTTCGCCCTGTTGCTGACCTGCCTGGGAGCGCCGGCTGGCCAGAAGCCCCACCAGGACTACACGGCCCCGGTCTGGCTCGAAGCGGCGCCGCTGTGGCAAAAGCGCCTGTTCCTCGCCGCCTTTGCCGGCGCGGAGATGACGACGCCGGCGACCGTCACCGACCACGGCACGGTGTTCGGCACGCCGGTCATCGGAATGAACAAGCTCCCTGCCCACCTCGAAAGTGGACGTCAGTTCCTTCGTCAGCTCTCGGCGTGGTTCGAGCAGTTCGGGGTTGCCACCCAATCGATCCTCCACGAACCCGCGGAGCAAGAGGAGGGGGAGGAACGTGCGGAGCGGCTGCGGCTGGTCCTCTCCGGCAAGGCCGAGAGCCTACTCAACCTGTGGGCCCGCGTGGGTTACGAGTACAACCGCGAACGCGCGGGCCTGGCGGCACTCGCGGTGCAGTACCTCAAGCACAAACAACGGCACCTGGAAGACCGGAAGGCGGACGTCGAGGCGGTGGCGGCCATGATCCGGCAAGCGCGCCCGCGCCATGAAATCCTGCGCCAGGTGCCCTACTATAGCCGTTACCAGGGCATCGAGCGCGCCGTGCGTCAGGGGTGCGATTATGTGCCGCGCGTCGCTCAAACTTTCCCGACTTTTGAGGAGTTTTGCCGCACCGCCGCAGCGGGTTCAGAGACCAGCGGCATGGTATGGGAAGCCATCGCGAGGATCGAACTGATCGAGGATTATGACGGCGACGTCTACGACTTCACGGTCGACCACCCCGACCACAACTTCATCGCCAACGGCTTCGTCGTGTCCAACTGCGGCGTCCGGCTGGTCCGCTCCAACCTCTTCTACCGCGAGGTCAAGCACCACCTCCGCGAACTCGTCGATACCCTGTTCAAGCACGTCCCGACCGGCGTCGGCAAGTCGGGCCGCTTCAAGTTCAAGGATGGCGAGATGCGCCGCCTCCTCAACGAGGGCTCGTCCTATGTCGTCGGCAAGGGGCTCGGCGAGGCACGCGATCTGGAATACACCGAGGGCAACGGGCACCTGGAAGGCGCCGACCCTGACGCCGTCAGCGACCACGCCCGCCTGCGCGGCGCCGAGCAGTGCGGCACGCTCGGTTCGGGCAACCACTTCCTCGAAGTGCAGATCGTCGATCACATCTTCGACGAGGAGGCGGCCCGCGTGATGGGGCTGGAGAAGGACATGGTGTGCGTCATGATCCACAGCGGCTCGCGCGGCCTGGGCTACCAGGTGTGCGACGACGCCCTCATGATCCTGCGCAAGGCCCCGGAGAAGTACGGCATCGACCTGCCCGACCGGCAGCTGGTGTGCGCCCCGGTCCACAGCAAGGAGGGCGAGCAGTACATCGCCGCCATGCGCGCCGCCGCCAACTTCGCGTGGTGCAACCGCCAGCTCCTGATGCACCAGGCCCGCGAGGTGTTCGCCTCGGTCTTCGGCCGCTCGTGGCAGGAATTGCAGATGAACCTGATCTACGACGTCTGTCATAACATCGCCAAGTTCGAGGAGCACACGGTCGGCGGCAGGAAGCGGCGGCTGTGGGTCCACCGCAAGGGGGCGACGCGCGCGTTCCCGCCGGAGCACCCGGAGATCCCACGCATGTACCACAAGATCGGCCAGCCGGTCATCATCCCCGGCGACATGGGGCGGGGGAGCTGGGTGCTGGTCGGCCAGCCGGGCAGCATGGAGAAGACGTTCGGCACGACCTGCCACGGGGCCGGCCGCACCATGAGCCGCACCGCCGCCATCGCCGACGCCGCCGGCCGCCGGATCGACAAGGAGCTGGAGGCACGCGGGGTCATCGTCCGCGCCCAGAGCCGCAAGGGCCTCGCGGAGGAACAGCCCAGGGCGTACAAGAACGTCGATGACGTGGTGGAGGTCGTGGACCGGGCGGGCCTGAGCAAGAAGGTCGCGCGGATGCGTCCGATTGGCGTCATCAAGGGGTAGCCATTGCAGGCGGCCCGCGGTTGCGCGTTGTCGGGAGGCGGTGAGGGCGATGGATAACGGCAACGCCACCCGGAGAGGGTGGCGTTGCGGGATGGCTCGAAGCGGTCGGCGAGGTGTTACTTCTTGTACTCGAGCTTCGTGATCGAGATCATGTGCTTCTTGCCTTCCTTCTTGACGGTGCCGGTCACGGTCCCGTCCTTGGCCTCGGTGCAGATGTCGGCGTGGTACTTCTTGTTCGAGGCCTTGTCGAAGTAGTAGACGACGTCCTTGCCGTCCTTCTTCTCGACGATCACAGTCGCGCACTTCTTCTCGAGCTTCAGATCGCACTTGGCACAGGTGATCGAGCCCTTGATCGTGACTTCCTTGTCCTTGTCGCCGGCGTCCACGGTGGTGCCGGTGAAGCCCACGATCATCGCCAGGCCGACCAACAGAGCAGCCACAAGCTTCATGAGGTACCCTCCCTTGAAAGAAAACCGGGCGGGGCCGCCAGGCGCCGTGCCGAACAGCTTACTTGCCCGGTTTGCTTCTGGGGATGATATAGTCATCCGGGCCGGGCGACGCAACCCTGTCGTCCGGGCGAACGGCCGGCGTGAGCCGGCTGGTACGGCACCTCACGGGGGTGACGTACCAGCCGGCTTACGCCGGCCGTTCGCCATTACACGCCGCAAACCGCTCTGGCCCCTACGGCTGCCGGCCCCGCAGCGCCCGGCGCAGCACGTTCTGCGTGATCCGCTGCACGCGCACGTCGGGGCCGTGCGGCCGGCTCCAGTGCGACCACGGCAGCATGTGCCCCGGCGGCGCGCTCAGCCCCTGCGACCAGAAGATCGTCGAGGCGTTGAAGACAACGTTCCCCTTCGGTCCGGGGTAGACCGTCGCCGTCCAGCGCTGCGGCCGAGTCCCGCCGACCCAGGCGGTCCCGCCTGCAACTACCTCCAGGCCCGGCAGATCCGCGGGCGGGTCGCCGTGGTACTCCCAGCCGACCAGGCCGGGGACGCGGTCGCCCTTCTTCATCCCGGTGCCCTCGAAGATCCAGTGGCCGGGCTTCGTCACGACCCAGTCGCCGCCACCGTTGACCGGCTCGACGTTGCGCGCCCCGATCAGATAGCCTTCATCCGGGCCGCGCTCCGGGAACGGCCCGTGCTCCTTCTCGCGCAGCTCGGCCCACCGGTACTTGCCACCATACGGCCCGCCGCGGTACATGATCCGCTTCGGCCGGCCGTCGCCGGCGTCCTTCAGCGGGGTCACCCAGCACACCGCGTTGCCCGACAGGAAGAGCAGGCTAACCCCCGCGTCGCGCAGGGCCGTGACGCTCTTGAACGCGCGGAGGTCCCAGTACTCGTCGTGGCCGACGCTCAGGAACGCCTTGCACTTCAGGCCCCGTTCCGGGGAAAGCATGTCGCTATTGGAGCAGTAGGTGACATCGTAGCCGTGCTGCTCCAGCCAGTA
>JBBRPS010000533.1:0-7237 GCA_038227745.1 Gemmatales bacterium
CAAGCCCGACGCGCCAGCGAAGGACGCCCCTTCGCTGGCGCGTCAGGCTTGTGTCCCCTTGGCCCGCGTCGAGTAGGATCCTCCTTCTCGCTTTACTCGTTCGCCGATGCTGATGAGAGGGACAACCGGGCCACCACTTCCTCCCACTGGTCCGGGTAGGCGTACAACAGCGACTGCACCAGGGCGAATAACGTCGTCCCCACCGCCGGCCCCAGTCGCCGCGCCAGTTGGTCGCGGTAGCGCCTGCGCACCCAGTCGGTGACCGCCGCGACCGTGAACGGCAGGCCGAATAGTTTGCCCTCCCAGCCCATCGTCGGCCGCTGCGACTCCAGCTCCGCCGCCGTCAAGCGCACGCGCAGCTCGCCGAACAGGAACGGAAAGCGCGTCTTGAACGTCCGCGCCATGCCGAAAAAGGTCACGTCTTCGGGTCGGGGACGGTGTAACCCCGTCGCCTCCTCGACCGCCTCCCGCACGGCGGTGCGGAACGGGTCGTAGGTGCCGGCCTCGTCCAGATCCTCGGGCTGGCCGTCGCCGCTGACCGCTGGCTGGTAGGCGGGCCGTGTGCCGGTCGGCGTATTCCAGGCGACGTGCCGGCTGCGGTGGGCGGCGAAAATGAAGCCGTCGCGCGTGACCACCGACAGGTTGACCGCGATCGGGTTGGACAGGCGCGAGCCGGCCAGATCGTCCAGCGCCGACTGGTACTTCTGCCCGACGGTCAGGCCGTCCGGCAGAGGGGCGTCGATGTTCATGTTGGTGGCGAAGGTGTGAAAATACTCCGTCCAGACGAGGCGGAGGCGGAGCGGCCGGTTGTCGAGTCCACCGCGGGGCGAAGGGCTGCCCCAACTGGCGCCGGCCAGGCGGACTTGCCGGTTGTTGACGAACACCTGCTGTTTCTCCGCCGCTTCGCGCCGGCGGCGTTCGAGCAGGCCGTCCGGTCCCTCGGCGAGGGCGCGGACGTCGTCGGGCGGCGTGAAACAACCGTCCGGACCGGTGCAGGACACGTCGCCGGGCCGAAAGCGGGTTTGGCCGTCACCGCCGACGAACAGGTAGACGGGGATGACCACGTCGCCGACGCGGTACTGCGGATACTCGTGCAGCACCACGCCCCAGGCCGCCAGCAAGTCGTACCACACCTGCCGCAGCATTTCGTCGGATTGGGAGGTGAGATTGACGAGCTGGCAGCGGTGCAGTTGCGGGTGGAGCGTGGTCCAGTCGCAGGCGGTGGCCAGGACGGGCACGACGCGACAGACGCCGCGGTCGGGATCGAAGTAGCGCCGGTCGGCGAGCGCCAGGGCGACCTCGGCACGGACCCAGTCGGACTGCAGGGCGTTGGGGGTGAGGACGACCACGAACCAGTGGCATTCGGCGAGGCCGTCGCGGATGGCCTGTTCCCAGGAGCCGGGCGGGATGTCGCGCGGCGAGAACCAGGTGTCGAGATAGTGGGTGCGCAAGCGCTCGACGAAAGCGTCCACGAAGGTTGGCCGGTCGGGCGTGGTGTGGCTGATGAAGATACGCGACATGAGCGACACTCCTACGGGCAAGAGCAAGCGACAGGGATCACCCGGCCAAGCTGTTCTGAGATCCGTCGAAGATTGACTCCCGTGGGGTTGCCGTTCCGACCGTGCTTTCACGCATCGGCTGCACGTGGGGATCTCCTGCTCGGCAGCGCTCGCCAGACCCTTTTCTATCGGGTGGACTCGCTCAGGATGAGTACGGCAGACCGTCCAGGTTCCCCTCCAGGACCCGAATGACGTCATGCCAGATGCCATTGCCCAGATCGCGCGGGCAGGCGAGCCCCTCGCCCCATGCCGCCCGCGCTTCCTCCAGACGGTCCGCCGCGACCAACGCGCTGCCGAGGTCCAGCCACACCGCCGCTCGCGCCTCGGACTTGAGCCCGCGCGCCGCCAGGTCGGCGGCCAGGTACTCGCGCAGCGGGTTGACCGCGGCCGCCCAATCCTGCTGCAGCATTGCCAGCCGCGCCTGATACGTTGGAAACCAGTCGGGCCGATACTTCCGGATCCACGGGTCGGTCTGGAGGTCCGTGAAGGCGCGCTCGGCGCCCGCGGGATCGCGCGCGGCGCAGGCCGCCTCGAACAGGTGGGCCTTGACGTTCATCAGCCAGCGAACGGCGCGCGGGTCCGGCTCGGTTCGCACCGCGGCCGCCTCGAACGCCGTCCACGCCTGCCACAGGGCCTGGCGGAACTGCGCGGATGCGGCTCCCTGCATGAACCGGGCGGCCCACGCCTGCAACCACCGCCGCATCCACGCCGCGGCCGTCTCCCCGGGCTGCCGCAGCTGTTCCCCCTGCCGCCCCACTTCGCGCGCGGCCTCCAACATGCCGCTCAGGAAGCGCGCCCTGGCCTCCAGGCAGGCGCTGATCCCGGCGCCTACAGGGTCGGGCGGGCTCGCCCGCAGACCGTCAGCGGCGCTCTCGCCGAACCGCCGTGCCGCCTCCTCCAGGTCGCCTCGCAGGAAGCTCAGGTAGCCCACCTCGTAACCCACCAGCGACCGCCATTTCAGATCGCCTTCCCCCTCCCTGTCCTCCAGCAGCACCCGGAAGTGCCGCTCCGCCTCGGCCAACTCGCCCGCCCGCCGCCGCAGGTTCGCCAGGTAACCGCGGCACTTGCGCGCCAACCGCCGGCCCGCACCTCCCTCACCGCCGCCTGCCACCCCGGCGGCCAGCAGGTCCAGGTAGAAGGTGCCGTCCGTCCGGTACGCCAGCCACGAGTGCAGGTGATCCACATTGAACGACCCCCCACCGTCTGCCTCGCACTCCCCGAGGAAGCAGAGCAGCGCCGCGACGCAAGGGCCGGCGCGGTGCCGTTCCGCTGGCGGCAGCACGGCGTGGGCGCGGTGGAAGTCGTTAGCCAGTTCGTCCGCCAGGCCGGCACGGCATTTCGCCCGGAGAAAATCCTCGTCGCCCAGCAAGGCCGCCAGCGCTTCCCAGTCGCGCTCCCAGTCGTCGGCCGGCTCCGCCAGCGCCCGGAGCAGGTGCCAGGGCAGCTCGGCCGCCTTGCGCACGTTCGGCTCGGTGCCGAGGGAGTGCGGCTGGGCCGCGAAGAAAGCCGCGAGGTCGCGCGCGGTCTGCCGTCGCGCCGCCGGTTCGTTGAGGTGCCGGGTAAGGGCCGCCTGCAAGAAACTGCGGTGGTAGAAGTCGATCAGCACCTCGCGCCGCGCCGCCTTTCGCATCAGGTACGGCCGGAGTTGCCGCAGCACGACCTGCAATGCCCCCTCGCGCTCCGCCCCTGCCAGTTGCGGCAGCGCCACGGCCAGCAGGCCGCGCAACTCATCCTCGGACAGACCCGCGCGCGCCGCCGCCAGCAGCCGAAACAGGGCCGCCACCAGCCCCGCTGCCCCGCGCGCCGTCTCCGCTTCCAGCCGCGTCAGCACACCGGCGAACAGTCCGTTCAGCGCCTTCTCCACGTTCCCGGCGTCGTCGAGCGGCGGCAGACCGGCGATGACGGCCGGTAACTTCTCGAACGAGCCGAAGACGCGCAACTCCTCCAGTGCCACCGTCAGGAACAGCGGGTTGCGCGTCGCCCGGTTCCGCAGCAGCAGGGCTACCTGCTCGTCGTCGAGCCGCTTGCAGAAGACGCTCGGCAGCTCCTTTATCATCTTGCTGCATTCCTCGTCGCGCAGTTCCGGCACGCGCAGCTCGATGCGCGGCACGGTGCGCAGGGCGGCCAGCCAGTCGGTCCCCGCGCCTGGCGTGTCCAGAACGCTGAGGACGAGCCGAACCCCGGCGGGCAGGGGCCTTGGCAGCCAGTCGAGCGGCGGCGGGTCTGCGGAACGTTCGAGCTGATCGAGGGCGTCGAGGACGACGACGAGGCGGCGGCGTCTGCCGGCCTGTTCGAGGATGCGCGGCCACTGCTGCCGGAGTTTCTCGGGGTCGGCGGGCAGTTCCTCGTTGAGGCCGAGGTCGCGGGCCAGCTCCCGACAGACGCTCGCTAGCAGGCGCGGCAGGGTGGTCGAGTCGGGGCTGGCGCCGACGAAGCGGGCCACCACCGTCGGCGCGTCCGCGCCGCGCTCGCGCTCCTCGGCCCAGTCGAGGACGCCCCGGGCCAGGAGACTGCTCTTGCCGCTACCGGGCGGGCCGGTGACGAGCAAGGGTCGGCTGTCGTCGCCGTGGACGTAGAAGTCGATCTCCCGGAGGACATCGCGGCGGACGTGGACGTGGGTGCGGTTGGCGACGAACGCCTCATGAAGGGCGAGTTCCTCGGCGAGCGGGTCGAGGGGGCCGCCGGCCGCGCGGTGGTCGGTGAACTGGGCTTCGATGCCGCGACGCAGGGCTTGCTCGACCTGTTCGCCGAAGGCGTCGAGGCGGGTGAGGCGTCCCGGAAACCGTCCATCCTCGGGGTTGTCGGCATCGGCGTCCCAGGTGCCGCGATAGTCAAAGACGCGGTTGCCCGGTCCAAAGCGTTCGCGCACCCACGCCTTGAGACGAGCGAGGCTGTCCGCGGGGCGGGAGTTCCTTTCTTCAAAGAAGGTTTCGTCGTAGGCCCGGCGCTGCTCGGTGCTGAAGTGGGTCAGCGACGCCGCAGCGGGGAGGCAGTCGAGTTGGCGGAAGTAGAAGAACGCCTGCGAGCAGGCCGGCCGGGCGTCGCGGGTGCTGAGGGAAGCGTCGGCGGCGTGGATGATCTCGAGGTGGGTGATGGAGCAGTGGGTGCGCGCCTGCAGGCCGTGGAAGCGGTCGAGGGCGTCGGCGGGGAACGTCTCGTGTTCGGGCACCCAGCCGTAGCGGCTACCGAGGAGACAGACGAAGAAGGGCCTACTGCCGTCGATCTCCTGCAGGCAGATTTCGATGGCCTTGCCGTTGTCGGCCTCGTCCCTGGTGACGCCCCAGCGGAGGTCGATATCGATGAGGTGGAGGCGGCGCTGAGCGCACCATTGGCGGAGCCGTGGGAAGGTCACCTTGACGAGGTGGTCGCGTTCCGCGTGCATGTCGCGGAAGGTGGACGAGACGAAGACGCGGACGGTTTTCCAGGCGGCGGGCATGGCCGAGCCCTCACAAGCACCTGTCCGCCGAGATGGCGGTGGACCAACTCGGCGACGATCGTTGACTTCCCTCTGCCCGGGTCGCCGGTGATCGGCAGGCCCCCTTCACGCCGGGTCGTCCGCCAGCGCTCCACCTCGGCGAACCGCCATTCCCGGTCCACGAAATGGTGTCTTTTCGCCTCCAGGAAGACGGTGAAATCGAAGGGATTGACGAGATCCGGGACTGACGCCCCCTTCGTAACGCCGCAGAGCCGAAGAGGGCGAGCCAAACCCGTTCATGTCCCCATCGTAGCCGACGCAGACGGCAGTGCAATGGGGTACACGAGCAAATGCACCAGCTACGTCGCCCTCAGTCGGTTGCGTCGGAGCGGGTCTGGCGGCGCGCGGCCTCGCGCAGCACTTCCAGAAACGCCGCGGCCGCCGTACTCAGCGCCGGCTCGTCGGCCCGGTGCGCCTTGCGCGCCACCAGTCGCACCGTGTCCGGCGGGAACGCGCGCTCGTCGAGGACGCGCACCTCCAGCTTCCCCTGCCGGCGGACGAACCGCGCCGCCGAGCGCGCAGTCGCCAAGCCGACGCCGACACCCTCCGCGGCGTAGGTGAGGATCGCCTCCCAGCCGCCTACCTCCAGCACCACGTCCAGCGGGCCGATGTCTGCGGCCCGCGCCCAGCGGTCGAACTGCTCGCGGCGGCCGCGCCCGCGCTCCGGCAGAATCAGCGGCAGGCCGGCGAGCGCCCCCGCCGACACCTGCGCGTCGGCGGGCAACTGCACGAAGCGGCGGTGCCAGGCGGCCTTGCTCTCGTCGCGGCCCAGGCGCGGGGCCGCCGCCAGCACGGCGCGGTCCTCCAGCAGCGGCTCGACGTACAGCGGTCGGCGGGCGACCTGCTCCAGTTCGTCCGTGACCTGCCTGGTGTCGGACGGCCCCTCGTCCGGCTCATGGGTGACGAGGGCCAGGTCATAGACGCCGGTGGCGACGCCGTTGACGCGCTCCTTGCCGGCGGGCGTGGCGACGCGCAGCCGCCAGTGCGGGTGCTGGCGGCGGAACTGCTTGACGGCCGTCAGTACGAAGTCCTTGACGGCCTCCTGCCCGCAGGCGAGGGAGACGTCCGCCAGCTCGGTGGCGCCGGCGGTGAGGAAGCTCTGCAGCTGCTCGTAGCGGCGCACCATGTCGTGGACGGCCTCGCGGACGCGGGCGCCTTCGGCGGTGAGCTTCCAGGTCTTGCCCTGGCGCACCAGCCAGGCCTGCGGGAGGAGCTTGCCGGCCGTCTGCAGAAGGCTGAGCCGCTTGGACATGCTCGGCTGGTTGATGTTCAGCTGCCGGGCGGCGGCGGCCGCGTCGCCGTTGGCCTCGACCACGCGGATGAACGTCTCCAGGAGTTCGTAGGACAGGCGCGAGGGTCGGGGCACGGCGAAACCTCCAGCGGGGGGAGCAGGGATGCGGCGCCAGGGATGCAGGGACGGCTGCTCGTCGAGGGTGCAACCGTTTCATTGTTTTTGATCCTTCTTGCGGCGATGCCATCGTTCTGCAATGATAGCAAGCGTGTGCGGCACTCGCCAGGAGGCTATGCCCTGATCCGCAGAGAATTCCGTCCCGACGGCGAATCCGGCGGTTGCTGCCGGAAAGTGCGACGGGGTAGAATGCTACCAATCCGCCGGCTCCGATCCCTCGGCAATTAACTGAGTAACTATGTCGCCACAAGAAGCCCACCAGGAAGCCATTCGTCGCATCGAGCAGGCCCGCGCCGCGGGCGCCTGGCTCCTCGACCTCGGCGATTTGCCCCTCGACGAACTTCCCGAAGAACTTGGCAGCCTCACGTCGTTGCGCGTCCTGGCGCTGGGGCAACGGGCTGCCCGCCCTGGAAAGGATGGGATTGAATGGGAATATGCGTATGACCGGACGGCGCAGAGCTTCTCTGAACTGACTCTCCTTCGGAGACTCACTCAGCTTGAACAGGTCAGTTTGTTGGGTTGCAAAGAGGTAACCGACATCGGCCCACTGGCGGGGCTGACCGCCCTGCAGTCCCTCGACCTCAGGTATTGCGCGGGCCTGGCGGATGTCGGCCCACTGGCGGGGCTGACCGCCCTGCAGTCCCTCGATCTCGTGGAGTGCGCGAGCCTGACGGATGTCGGGCCGCTGGCGGGGCTGACCGCCCTGCAGTCCCTCGACCTCAGTGATTGCGCGGGCCTGACGGACGTCGGCCCGCTGGCGGGGCTGACCGCCCTGCAGTCCCTCGACCTCAGTGA
>JBBRPS010000534.1:0-7233 GCA_038227745.1 Gemmatales bacterium
AACCTGCACTGAATTCAGGAGAGCCGCGACAGCCCGTGTTGTCGCGCTTTCCGCATGAATTCTGCGGTTTCCGAAGAGTGACACCACACTGTCATCGCTACCGACTTGGATGCAAGTTTTCGTGCCAGAAACACTAGCTGCTGTGGCGAATGCAGCCAGGATCTGCCCGATCAGTGCAGCCAGTAGCTGACGTCGCGCACGTCCGGATTCCAGCACTCGCGGCACTTCCCGCAGCGGTTGCCTTGGTCTGGCGCCGGGCAGGCGTAGGACCCGCGTCGCGGCTTGCTGGCGGTCACTGTGGAGGTGTTCGGGAAGCCCGCAGGCGGCGGCGCGTCGATCATGTGGGCCGACATGCGGATGACGATGTTGGCCAGCGGCTCGCCCAGCTGGCGCAGCGCCTCGCGGACGTACTCGATCTCCCTACTCGGCTGCCAGTGCTGCGTCTCCGGCGTGTGCTTCGCCACAGCGAGGATGTTGAGCTGGTGCTCTACCGACTGGACGTCGTCCGAATCGTGCCAGCGCATGTACTTCACCATCCGCTTGCGCAGCATCAGCACCATCGCCGCCACCCACTGCGGGTGGCTGAGGCCCTGGAAGCGCCGCTCCATGGCCGCCTGGACGTTCGCCATCGTGAAGCGGTTGGTGAGCGCGTAGCAGCGCTGGCAGACTGAGCCGCGCACCGCCTGGAGCCGGCCGCCGACCTTGCAGCGCGTCGCCGGGATGCTGTAGCCGTACTCGGGCATCTTGCTGGGCTTGCTGAGCCCGCCGGTGATCTCGTTGGCGCGCCGGATGGTCTTGATCTCGGCCAGGTGCTCGTCGAGGTGGCTGTCGTCGTAGGCGCGGATGACCGGCGGACCAAACAGGGGGAGGGGCGTGAGGGCCATGCCGCCGCAGGGTAGCCCAGGACGGCGGCACGCGCCACGCCTTCAGCGGAGGGGGCATTGGTTGGATGCCCCCAGGCCCGGCATCCCGGGCCTGGGGGGCTTGCTGGTCAGCTCTGCCGGGCCTTCTCGCGATCACGGAGCATCATCTCGGTATGCACCTGGTTCTCCAGGCGAATCCAGGCCGCCTCGGCCTTGCCGACCTGCTGCACCACCCGGCCCTGGTTCTCGAACGTGGTGCGGATGGTGACCGACAGGTCCGTCTTCTTCTCCTCGAAAAACTCGATGGGGTCCGTCTTGAACCGCATCGCGCCGGCGGCGTCCTGCTCGAGCAGCAGCCGGAAGGCCGAGAAGACCGGCCAGATGAACGCGCCGGACACCTTGGAGGTGCAGGTGCGGCCCAGCAGCGGCGTGGTGAACGCCTTCCTGCGGCGCTTCCGGTCACTGGGCGGCTTGCCGTCGGCCCAGGGGAAGGCCGGGCTCGTCTCGGGCAGCGTCTGATAGATGTGGTCGTAGAGCTTGATGAAGTCCGGCAGCAGCTGCGTCAGATTGTCGTAGAAGGTGCTGTCCTCGCCCTCGGCTTCGCCGAACTCGCGGATGACCACGCCCGAGCGGACGTAGACCTCGTTGGCGGCCTTGGAGCCGGGGGTGTATTTGCGCGTGTTCATCATCGCCAGCAGGTGGATGAGCATCTTGACGGGGACGTCGACGCTGTCCTCGGGCACCTCCTGGTTGGTCTTCCAGACGACGCGGTTGATGAACTGCTGCCCGAGCGGCGCGGGAGCCTCGCCGAGGACCTTCTTCATGAGGTCGTACTTGCCGGCCAGGTTCTGCAGCGCGGTCAGATCGACGCTCTGGGACAGGTTGCGGGCGCGGGAGATCTGCGCCAGCAGGTCCGACTCCGCGACGGGGGCGACCAGCTCCAGCTGGACGAAGGCGCGGTCGCGAGCCCTGCTGATCGCGTCGGCCATCTTCTCTTCGTCTTCGATGAGCGGTGCCAGCATCGGATTGTCCGCCACCTTGTCCTTCTTGGACAGTACCGCCTTCAGCGACAGCCCCTCCGCGTAGATGGAGTTGTCGTGGATGACCTGGAGCAGGGTGCCGTAGGTGTGGCCGCCGTTGACGAGGCCCTGCATCTGGTCCTGGTCGAATCCGACGTCCACCCACTTCTCGTCGCCCTCCTGGCGGACGTCGACGGTGGTGGCCGTGCAGACCATGCCGCCGTTGAAAATCTGGAACAGCTCCGGGCGGGTCAGCAGGGTCTCGCGCATCTCGCTGCAGGTGTTGTTCTTGATGACGTTGGGCAGGCGGGCATTGGCCTCCAGGGGCAGTTCCCTGGGCAGGTCGCGGGCGGCGACCACCAGCACCCACTTGCGGTGGGCGCCGTCGTCGAGGGCCTTGAAGGCGCGGTTGGTGCGGAAGCGGAAGGTCTTGAGCGAAGGCGCGGACGCGGTGCGAGCAGTCATGAGAAACTCCTTTGCGGCTTGGCCGCGAAGAGGGGTGTGGGGAGGGTCGCGGGGCCCAACGTGGGCAACGCGAGTTCCCGACACTGAAGATCGTGCATGGGCGCAGGCGCTGCCTGGGACGTCCCGGGCAGCGCCTGGGGACGACGTTACCGGGAGAGCGTGGCCGTCAGCTCAGCGCCGTCATTCAGGCCCTTGCCGTAGGCGGCGCGCAGCAGGTTCATGAGGGTGGTGAAGCGCTTGCGCTGGGCCGGGGTCGGATTGGTGCGGACGAACTGCTCATGCCAATAGGCATAGACGTCGTCGGGGACCGGGATGGAGACGATGCGGGAGTGGATTTCGAGGCGGATGTGGCGCTGCGGGGGCGCAATGGAACGATGCGGGGTCATCAGATGCTCCTGTGCGGGGTTGCCGCGAAGAGTTTCGTTGGGAGGTACGTGGGGCCGGAGTGGCAGCACGAGTTCCCGACGTAATGTGATTCTATCCCGTAAATTCGGAAAGTCAAACATTTTCGGCAAACCTGTCACATCCGCCCCGTCTCCCTGGCCCACGCCAGCAGGCTGACCAGCTTCGCGCGGAACGCAGCGCGCTCCTCGGCCAGGCGCCGCTCCGTCTCGACGCGCACCGGCTCGGGATCCTCTCCGCGGAAGGCCAGCGCCCGGCCCTCGCGCCGCTGGTAAGCCAGCACCTCGCGCAGCGCGTCGCGGTGCGCCTCCAGGTGCATCCACGCGAACTCGCGCACCACCTCCGCCATGCGGTTGGCCTCGCGCAGCAGCTCGGGGATGTCGTCCTGGGTCTCGCTCATGCCGCCAGGGTAGCGCGGACCGTTGCAGGCTGCTACCCTGCCCCGGCATGCTCCACGCCCCCCTCGAGTCCACCGACCTCGCCGACATCCAGCAGTCCTTCGCCGATGCGTACCCCAGGATCGAGGGGCTCGCCAGCGCCCAGCACTGCCGGCTGCGTGGGGAGCGGAAGGAGGAGGCGGTCGCCGAGACGGTCGCCATCGCCTGGAGCGAGTACCGCAAGCTGGCCCTGGCTGGCCGGGACGTGGTGAAGCTGCTGGGCAGGATCATCGAATTTGCAGCGATGCGGGTGCGCTGCGGCCGCGGGCTGACCAACCCGGAGCCGATCCGGGACGTCATGTCGTCCCGCACGCGCTTCCGGCACCGTTACAGCATCGCCTCCATGCCGCTCTCCGACCGGGAGGACGCGAACCCCGAGATCCTGGACGCCATGCGCGGGGAGGGCTCCCCGGCCGACCAGGCGGTGGTCAACGTGGATTTCGAGGAGTGGTTGGAGACGCTGGATGATCGGCGACGTGAGATCGCAGAGAAGCTCGCCTCGGGGCTGAACACCGTGGACGTGGGGCGGCAGCGCGGGGTGACCAGGGCGGCGATCCATTGGGTGAGGAAGGATCTGATCGCGTCTTGGGACGAGTTCCACGCAGGCGACGGCGCTTGCTGATTCGATAGGCGTCAAGGCGATTCGATGTAGACGCCGTTCATTGAGCGTACCATGAACGCATGATGATCGGTAAAGCTACTCAGGAAGTCTTCGATTTTTACCGGCAGTATCTGAAGGAACACGGCGAGTCCCCCAGCTATCGTGAGGTAGGCAAGGCCCTCGGGAGGGATGTCCGCAACGTCCATTACCACGTCAAGCGGCTGGAACTTGCTGGCTGCATCAAGCGCCGCCCTGGCTACCGCGCCGTCGAGATCAAGGACGAAGAATTCGGCTCGTTCCTGCCGACCGAGCAACGTTCCTTCCGCAAGGATCTGTTCGACTACCTCCAGCAAATCAACCGCTCGCTCCTGGCTTCTTCTGCGTCGCCAGAGGCTGTCGAGGCCCAGATCGAGAAGGTGAACGAGCTTCGCAAGAAATACCTGTGACCACTGCTCCGCAGCCATCCGCGGATGTCCGCCGGTGGTGGAATCGCGATTGGTGGTACAGAGGTGGTAAAAAGCCGCCTCAGGGATTTGAACCCTGGACTTCAGCTTTACGAAAGCTGCGCTCTACCGCTGAGCTAAGGCGGCGATACTAAAGGACTTACGTCAATCCTGTTCTAGCGAATCCCTCCTCGGTTTCAACCCTCTCCGGCGGATTAAAGGACGCTTTACGAAAGCGACGCTCTACCAACCGAGCTAAGTCGGCAATCTGTCAATACTTACGTCGTTTTGTCAACGGGCTCGGCCCTCCCCGGTCAACCCCCCTCAAGCCCTTCGGGCCGCTTCTTTACGGAAGCATCGCTCTACCACTGAGCTAAGGGGGCCAATTTACGAAAGCGGCGCCCTGCCGTTGAGCTACCTCGGCGTCGTGTCGAGTCACACCGAATCAGGTCGCAGCGAGTCTCGCCGAATTCAGGGCTTGCGATCCGACTTCCGGCCTGGTCGTGTCCCGAAGGTCCGGCCACTGCTGGTTTTGTCCTGCCACGTCGCGCCCTTTCCCACTACAAAAGGTCTGGCAACACTCCAGCAAGCGGAAAGGCGGTGAAACCGTGGCCAGCCTTCAAAAAATGATATTCATGGACTGGGTCGATGTCCAGGGCAGAAAGGTGCCGCCCTGACGCCGGGCGCGGCCGGATTTCCGGGGCCTCTCGATGATCTTCCCGGCGGTGGAGAGTGGGCTTACCCTGCCGCGCGAGCGCGAAACGGCAAGCCCACTCTCCACCGCCGGGCTGGAGGAGCGGTCCTGGGCGATGCAGCCTTGCGTGTCCCCGGCCGGAACGAGGACCGCGGTGTCGCCGAAGCGAAGTCCCCTCTCCCGATCGTCGCCAAACTCGGGTAGAATGGGCCTTTGCAGTCGAGATCGATGCCTCACGAAGCGCTCACCGGCGGCCCCCCGATCCGCCAGGAGGAACCATGCTCTCCCTGGAAACTCGCCCCTCGGCGCTCTGCGACGGGATCAGTCGCCGTGAATGGCTGCGTGTGGGCGGCCTGAGCGTGGTGGGGCTGTCGCTCGCCGACGTGCTCCGGGCCCAGGCCCAGGGATCGGTCCTACCGCAGCCGCCCCCGCCCCTTGGCCGGGGACTCGGCGGGGCGACCTTTGGCCGGGCGAAAAGCGTGATCTTCCTCTGGCTTCAGGGCGGGCCACCGCAGCACGAGACCTTCGACCCCAAGCCGGACGCCCCGGCCGAAATCCGCGGCCCGTTCCGCCCCATCGCCACCAACGTGCCGGGGATTCGCTTCTGTGAATTGCTGCCGCGCACGGCGGCCATGGCGGACAGGTTAGCCGTCGTCCGCTCCCTATCGACGGACGACGACAACCACGACGTGAGCGGCTACTGGGTCCTGACCGGCTACCCCTACGGCCCCGGCGGCGCCCGCCAGATCAAGCCGACCGATTGGCCCTACTTCGGGTCGATCGTCAAATTGCTCAGGCCGAGTGAGCGTCTGCCGGCCCTCACGTCGGTCTGGATCCCCGATATGATGCGGCTCAACGACAACGTCACGCCGGCCGGGCAGACCGCCGGCTTCCTGGGCAAGGCCTGGGAGCCCGAGCGCTTCGTCGGCGACCCGGCGTCCCCGGACTATCGCATCGAGGGCCTGAGCCTGACCGGGGAGATGACCCGCGTCCGTGTCCAGGGGCGGCGCGACCTCCTCCGTCAACTCGATCGCCGCTTCCGGGCTGCCGAGCGCGGCGGGGGCGTCGAGGCCTGGGACCGGCTGTCGCAGCACGCCTTCGACCTGGTGACCTCCGGCCAGGCCCGGGCGGCGTTCGACCTGAGCAAGGAACCGGCCCGCGTGCGCGACCGCTACGGCCGGTACTCGTGGGGCCAGAGCGTGCTGCTCGCCCGCAGGCTGATCGAGGCGGGCGTGCGGCTCGTCCACGTCAACTGGGCGCGCGAGCCGGGCGACTCGGCGGTCGATAACCCGATGTGGGACACGCACGCGCAGAACGCGGACCGCCTGCAGGATGTCCTGTGCCCGCAGTTCGACGTCACCTTCGCGGCCCTCCTGGACGACCTGGCCCAGCGCGGGCTGCTGGACGAAACGCTCGTGGTCGCCGTCGGCGAGTTCGGCCGCACGCCGCGCATCAACCGCCTGGGGGGGCGCGACCACTGGGGGCGCGTCTTCAGCTTCGCCCTCGCGGGGGCCGGCATCCGCGGCGGCCAGGTGTTCGGGGCCAGCGACCGCAACGGGGCGTTCCCCCTCGACAACCCGATCCGCCCCCACGACCTGACGGCGACGATCTTCCACCTGCTCGGCATCAACCCGCAGGGGATGTTCCACGACCGCAGCGACCGCCCGCACCCGCTGACCCGGGGCGAGCCGTTGGCGCGCCTTCTCGGCACGGCGCCGGCGACGGCGGAGCGCTGCCGGCCCGGCGGCGACGTGGCTTTCGTGCCTCCGTACGACGCCCGGCCGCTGGTCGATACCGATTTCCTTTCGGACCGGCCGCTCCTGGCCCCCGCCCCGTTGACGCGCGCGAAGGGTTGGCGGGCGGCCGCGGACGGCGGCCTCGGGGTCAGGCGTATCGGCGACGAGCGGCAGGTCGTCCTGGGCTTCGGCCTCGGGGACGGCGCCGCCGCTACCTCCGCGCTGGCCCAGGGGAGTCGGGCCTTGCTGGCCCAGGAGATCCGCAGCGCCCGCGGCGGCCGCTACACCTTCGCCGTCCGGGCGTCCGGCGGGGGTACTTCGGCGGACTATTTCCGGGACGTCTTCCTGGCGAACTTCACCTGCCGGCTGGTCCTGTTCCGCTTCGCCGACGCCGGCAAGGATCCGCGCCAGGTGCAGGAGCTGGCGTCGGCGCCCTTCCGGCCGGTGTTCGGGGATGCGGGCGCGGTCCGCACGTTCACCGTCGAGCGCTTCCTCGGCTCCACGCAGGGGAACGTCAACTTCGCGATCGGCAACGGCCTGGGGGTCGCCGTCGTCGTGGAGAAGACCTCGGCG
>JBBRPS010000535.1:0-7232 GCA_038227745.1 Gemmatales bacterium
CCCGCCCCCGCACCCCCAACCCCTCTCCCCCTCGTACAGGGGCGAGGGGGGAAATCAGCACCTGCCGCTCGCCTAAGGCGGTGCGAAGTGCGCTTGACAGCCGGAGGTCGCGCGGGAGAATGAGCGTGTGTCCGGCCGCCGGGTGCAGGGCCTTTGTCACTCGATCCAGGAGGGAGCGATGATCCGCGGCGTGCATACGATGTTCTACTCCGCGGAGCCCGAGGCGCTCCGCGCCTTTCTCCGCGACAAGCTGGGCTTGCCGCACACGGACGTGGGCGGCGGGTGGCTGATCTTCGACCTGCCCGAGGCGGACATGGGCTGCCACCCCGCCGACGAGGGCGGCGCGCCGTCCGGCACCCACGACATCTCCTTCTACTGCGACGACATCGAGCGGACGGTCGCCGAGCTGAAGGCGCTCGGCGTCGAGTTCACGGGTCCGGTCACCGACCAGGGGTACGGCCTCGTCACGCACTTCAAGATGCCCGGCGGCGTGGAGGTCCAGCTGTACCAGCCGCGCTACTCGAAGGGGCCGCGCGAGGGGAAACGGGGATAGGCTTGAGGCTGCGCGTGCCCCCGTGATCCGAAATCGCGCTCGGGCCGGGGACCGAGCCGACGGAGATCACGTCATGGCACGGGAGTCCTTTGCGGTGTTCCTGCTGATGGCCTGCGTCGGACTGGGGCTCCCGGACGGCCCGCGGCAACCGAGCGCTCCGGGGGTCATTGAGGCGGTCCCGGACCCGGGCCGCGCCCGGCCCCTGGGCCGCTGGCCGAACGACGCTGACCTGGCAAGGCTGCGGTCGGTCGAAGGCAGGGCGAAGGGCGTGATCCTCCAGGTCCTGGGGCACCCCTCCGGCGTGCAGTGCTGGCCCAACGGCGAGGAGGTCTGGGATTATCCCTGGTGCGCGGCGTGCCGCGTCTGGATTCGCAACGGCGTCTGCACGGGCACGTTCTATAGCGCGGGGTTTTGAGCACGGCCCGGCAACCGCGACAGCCCCTGCGGCCAGTCCCGATCTGCGCGGCGGGGCGGTGCCGGGAGGAGGGTTCGGTCATGGGAATGTTCTTCGGGTCCGTCACCTTCCCGGGGCAGGCGCCGGACCTGGCGCGCATCACCGCCGCGGTGACCGAACGCAGTGGGCTGGCGCTGGCGGTGGAGGAGTCGGGGGCGGACATCAAGGGCGGCCTCCACGACATGCACGCCCGCCTGGCGTTCGCCTGCGCCCCGCGTGAGCAGCTCGAACTGTACTCCTACCGACCCGGGGCGGTGAAAGCGTTTTCCGAGAGCGTTTTGGTGGACGTCCCGTTCCCCACCGCCCGATTCCTCCAGGGGATGAACGAGCTCGAGGGGGCGCAGACGGTCTACCTGCGGGCTTCCCTCGGGCTGGAGCCGACGCTGCTGGCGTTCACGCTCCTGGCCCTTGAGGCCCTGGGCGGCCGATTGGCTCACCCCTTCCCGGAGGACCTGCGGCGGCAGTACGGGGCCCCGGTCACTGTCGCCGACCTCGAGGAACGCCACCGGCAGCTGGGCAAACAGGCGCGGCTGGCGGCCGCGGTCGTGTTGCTGCTGCTGCCGGTGTTGATCCCGCTGTGGTGTTTGGGGTTCTGCCTGTTTCTGGTGATGCTGCCCTGGTACATCGGGAAAGCGTGTCAACTGTACCGCCGCTGCACGGAGGACCGCGGGAACTCGGCATGAGAGTCATCGAACTCGTTGCGCGTCGGGGAAAGAGCTTCTCCGCGCCTCCGGACCGGCGTACCATGCCGTGCATGAGTTCCGAGACGTCTTCCCTTCACGACGCGGCCATCTGGGGGCGGGTGATCCAATTCGAGGGAGAACTTTCCGCGACGGCCGCCCGCGTCCTGCTCAAGCTCCGCTTCTCCCCCCGGGATCTGGACCGCATGCGCGAACTATCCCGCAAGGCCCGCACCGGCCATCTCGCCCCTGAGGAGCAGCAGGAAATCGACACCTACGAGCGCCTCGGCTGCCTTCTGGACATTCTCCACTCCAAGGCGCGGCGTGCCCTGGGGAAGCGGAAGACCGCCTCCTGAATCCCATGGACGAAGACCTGGCGAACCTGGTGCGGCAGCGGCAGGTTCGCCAGGTCCACGGGTGAGAGGGCCAGGTCGGCGGGGGAGTAGCCTCGTGCGGCATCTCACGGCTTGAGCGGATATGAAAGTGTATGCTTTTGACGTGGACGAGACGCTCGGAGTAGCCTCGTGCGGCATCTCACGGCTTGAGCGGAGGCACGTCCCAGAGGTAGATGACGCCGTTGCCGCCGGCGGCGGCCAGCGTCTTGCCGTCTGGGGAGAAGGCGATCCACATCACCAGGTTCCCGGGGATCTTGAGCGTCGCCCGGGGTTGGGCAACCCCGCTGGCCGGGGCGCAGAGCATGGTGGCAGCACAGGCGCATGCCACAACAAGGCGATAGAGAGGACGGGGGCGCGGCTGGCTCCCGGTGGAGATTATCGTGAACATGGCAAGCAATCCTCCGGAAAAGGTCGAGGCGGAGCGGCGGCAGCGGCTCAGGGCTTGAGCTTGGGCACGTCCCAAAAGCGAACGCTGCCGTGCCGGCCGCCGCTGGCGAGGAGACGGCCGTCGGGGGAGAAGGCCACGCTCAGGATTTTCGTCTGGCCCTGGAGCTCCACGAGCCGGCAGCCGGCAGCGACGTCCCAGAGCTGCATCCAGCCATTCCTGCCGGCAACCGCCAGGGTCTGGCCGTCGGGGGCAAAGGCTAGAGCGTGCAGGGCGCTTATGTGCAGGATCGGGTGTCGGTCCCCGTTCACCTCCAGCCGCCGGCGCTGCTGGCCCAGCGCGGCATCCCACAGCACCACGCCGTGCGCGCCCCGCTCCCTCTCATTGGCCGTGGCCAGCGTCTTGCTGTCGGGCGTCCAGGCCAGGCTCACGACCGGATCGGCGGCCCCCTGGAGCCGCGCCCGCACCTTGCGCGTCGCCACATCCCAGAGGGCAACGCCGCCGTTCCGTGCGGCGCAGGCCAGGGTCTTGCCGTCGGGAGAGAAGGCCAGGACGGTTAGCTGACGTGCCTCGCCGCGCAGCTCGGCGAGCAGCTTGCCGCCAGCCGCGTCCCACAGGCGGATCGCATCGTCGCATTCGACCGTGGCGACGATCTTGCCGTCGGGGGCGAAGGCCACCCAGCGGCTCCCCGCCGCGCACCCTTCCAGCCGCGCGCGGACCTGGCGGGAGGCCACGTCCCAGAGGCGGGCTGGCTCCTTGAGGGCGGTCGTGGCCAGGGTCTTGCCGTCGGGGGCGAAGGCCACGGCCGCCACCTCTGAGCGCGGGTCGCCCAGCGTTGCGATCTCCTTGTCCGTGCCAACGTCCCACAGCGTCACCGCGTGGCCCTTGCGGGGAAAAGCGGCTGTCTTGCTATCCGGAGAGAAGGCGAGGCACGTGACCTCCGCCGCTGGGATCTCCGGGGTGGTCAGCCGGTGACGGGCCTCCGCCGCTCCGGGCTTAAACGGAGGCACGTCCCAGAGCAGGACGGTGCCGCTCCCGGAAGCCATCGCCAGCAGGCGGCCGTCGGGGGAGAACAGCATCCGTCCGCCCGACTTCCCCGTCCGGGACTCAAGCCGGCCTAGGCGCGCGCGCCCGGGCACGGACCACAATTGCACTCCGCCGTTGGTACTCACCGCGAAGACTTTACCGTCGGGGGAAAAGCAGGCAAGCCCCGTCACATATCGCTGGGTCGGGAGAATCTCCTTGCCGGCAGCCACGTCCCAGAAATGCCAGCACCGAGAGCCGATCTCAGGGGTAGATGGCAGCGCGGCCAGCAGGCGGCCGTCGCGGGAAAAGGTGAGCCGTTCCAGCCGCGCGTCCAACTTGAATTCCCCGCGCAGCTTGCCGGTCGGCAGCTCGAAGAGCTTCACATCGCCGCCACTACCCCCCAGCGCCACAAGCTTTCCGTCGGGCACGATGGCCGCAGCCTGGACGTCACGGGAATCCACGTTGAAGGAGGCAATCTCCTTGCGGGTCGTAAGGTCCCAGACCTTGGCGGTCTTGTTGGGATAGCCCTGCACCGTCACCAGGATGCGGCCGTCGGGAGATAGGGCGCGGTTGGCCCCCCCCCCCTCCAACAGGAACGACGAAGTTTCCTGCCCGCTCCCGACGTGCCACCGCCTCACCGCGGAGGGGAAACCGTCGCCTAGTTGCGTATGGATCGCTACCAGCGTGTTCCCATCGGGCGTGAAGGCCAGCTGCGTCACCGTCTGGCCGCGCGTTTGGAGGACATGACGGGGGCGGCCAGCGGCAACGTCCCAGATTACGAGACCTCCTCCCGTCTGCGAGGTAGCCAGGAGAAGGCCATCGGGCGAGAAGGCGAGTACTGCGAAAGCAGAGCCGCCCGCAGGCAGCTGGAGTTTCGCCCGCTCCTGGGCAACGGTGCTGCCCCCGAGGGTAAGCAGCAAGCCGAGGGAGACGGCCGTCACCGATCTGCTACTCATTGTCGAAACAGCGTGAGTCACCATAATCTGTTGCTCCTTCGCTGAGGACCGAGGGCGCCCACGCCTGTAGGTGGGCGCCCCTCGGTCCACGGGGAAATCGCTATTGCTGCCTGGTAACAAGAGTTACATCGACCGTTTCATAGTTGATGTCGAGGAACAGACCGCCGCCCAGATCGATCGTGTCGCCCGCATTCGCGAAACCGCCGTTCCTTGAAGCGAAGGTCAGGATCTGGAAGGTAGCGCCGGCGCTCGGGTCAAAGCCGTTTAGGCGCAAGACGGTCAGGGTACCTCCGAGGATCGCGTTCCCGCTAATGTTGAGTTGGCTGTACCCCGTATCCGGTATCGTGCCGCCGACCTCGACGACGAGGCTGGCACTAGCGTCCAACTCAAAGTCGCCATTCACAACAGTGGTCCCGGCTTGAGTCCCCCCGCCGGCGCGAAAGGTAGCGCCCGTACGGTTCACAATCAGGCGCGTGTTGACGATACCAGGACCCAGGATTTGACCTTCGTTGATGATTGCGATTCCCCCCGTGTGAGTGAGCGTGCCACCGTTCAGCTCGATGATGCCGGCAGCCTCGTTCCGCAGCGAGGGAGCGCTGCTGCTGAGGGTGAACCTGTTGATCTGAGTCCGCCCTCCGATCTGCCAGAAAGCCCCGGAGACATCAAGGTTGCCCTGCAGGCTAATACTGCCGGCTACATTCAGCAGGACAGCAGTCACCTCCCCGGAGGCCTGGAAGGTGACGCCGGCACGGAGGTAGAAGTTGCGGCCGATCACCGTCCCGCCATTGAGCGTGATGGTTCCGCTGCTGATCTCAATATCCAGGAGCGAGACGCTGCCGGATTTATAAGTCCCAATCCCCAAGTTCGTCACGGCGGTCTGCCCACTTTGGGTGAATCCACCCGCAAAGTTCACACTGCCGTCCGCCTGGACCGTGCCACCGTTGTTCTGGAACGCGAGTTGGATCGTCGTGGTGCCGAGATACTCCGAGAGGTGCTTCTGGAACACCCCGTTGTTTTGCACGACGAACGGCCCAGCTTGACCACCTAGGTTCGTGATGGCCAGGTCGTTCCACACGTCGAACCGGCCGCCATCCGTGACGATGGTGCCGCCGTTCTGTACCGCGATGTTCCCGCGAAGGTCACCAGCCGCCCCCCAGACCGCCGTCCCGTAGTTCAGGAGCTGGCGCCTGTCCAGGGTATGATCGTCAACTCCATTGATGGCGAGGGTTCCCCCCATGGGGATCTCCGTGATACCAGCGGCGCCGGCCCCGGGGTCCGGTGACGTCATGGTCCCCCCGTTCCAGCGGAAATTGTGGACCACGAGCGTTCCCAGGCCGTCCAAGGTTCCCCCGGCCTCCCCAGGATCGTCCCCGGCTTCCAGAGAGACATTGTCGGCCAGGATGATGTTACTCTCGGCGACCGTCAATTTGCCGGCCTGGCGGATAACATACCAGCCCTCCCCACGGAGCATGTACGAATCGCTGTCGGCCTGGTTGGCGTCCAGCGTAATGTCCGTCTGCCCCCCGATGGGCGAAGCCTCCAGGAACATGGAACGCCCCGCTTGCACCTGAAACGTACCCGTACTGACGCCCGTGACGTCCCCGAGGTGAAGATCGCCGGTGTTGATCTGAACCGAACCGCGGTTCTCAAAAGTAAGAGTACTCAAGGTAGCCCCCGGCGCGGTGGTTACCTGGATGACCCCGCCGGAGTTCACAAACGTCCCGGGCCCGTGCATGGTGGCGTAGTTGCCCATTCCGGGACTCATGTTGAACGTCCCCTCATTCAGGATCGTGCCGGTCATCTCCCAGATTGCAGTTCCCCCATTCCAGTTGAGTGTCCCTTGGTTGTCCAGCAAACGGGCGTCCTGCTCAATGGCGTCGGTATAAGAGATGTTCAGAATGCCGCCACCCTGAACGGTCGTGGTCCCCGAGCCTTGCATGAACCCCCCAGTCCAGTTCATGGTGCCGTTGATCAGCACGCTCCCCGTCCCGTCGATCAGCCCCGTCGTGTTGAGAACGCCGTTGACGATCACGGTGTTGGCGGCCCCGACGGTCCCGCCAGGAGCATTGGTGGTGTTGGCGTTGAGTATCACGGTCCCGGTGCCGCCCACGGTACCTGTGTTGTTCAGGTTGTTGTTGACCACGATCGTGCCGGGACCCCCGAGCGTCCCGGTGTTATTCTGGGGGGCGTTGCCGCCGTTGTTGACGGGACCGTTGAAAGCGATCTGGCCGTCTTCGGCGGCGTCCACCGTGCCGGTGTTGTTGACCGTCGCCGCGACCGTGAGCAGCGTGGCCGCCCCCAGCGTCCGCAACGTCCCCTCGACGTTCACGGTGCCCCCCATGCTGTTCACCCAGCAACTCAGGTTGCCCTGCGCCGCGAAGTCCCCTCCGGCCTGCACGTCCAGGGTGCCGCCCATCATACCGGTGATGTCTCCTCCCGACCAGGTGGCCGTGCCGGCGTCGTTGAAGGTCCAGGTGTCGAGCACTTTCGCGTCGCCGTGGAGAACCGCCGTCGCGCCCCCCGCGATTTGCGTCACGCCGCCCCACCCGCTCATACTGCCGCCTGTCCAGTCGAGCGTGCCGTTGATCGTGAGCGTCCCCATTCCCGTTATCTGCCCGGTCGGCTCAAGGGAGAGGTTCTCGACGGTCGGGGTGGTTTCGATATTCGCGGTCGCGTTGTCCGTGATCCGCAGCAGGCCGTCGCCGACCACCGTGGCGGCGCCGAACATGAACGTGCCCGAGTGCAGGGTCAGTTGCGTGCCCGAGGCGATCTGCACCCTGCCG
>JBBRPS010000536.1:0-7219 GCA_038227745.1 Gemmatales bacterium
CGCCTCACGCTGGCGGACCCCCAGCAGGTGAACGCCCGGGGACGACTCCAGCCGCGCCGCCTGCGTGTCGAGCTGCTGCAAGAGCGTACGGCGGCGGTCGAGGGCGTCGAGGGTCAGTTCAGGCTGGAGCGAAGGCAACTGCGGGTCGCCGAGCGGGACGAGGGTGTGGTCGTAGAAATCGCGGTTGGCATCGACGAGGCGGCTGAACTTCGGGTCGCAGGTGCTGAACAACGGGTTGTACGCACTGCCGAGGTAGCCGCCATAGGGGCCGGCGCGGCGCAGGCCCTGGCTGTAACCGGGGTAGGCCGGCAGCACGACGTAGGGCGGCACACCGGGGCGGCCCAGGCCCGCGTAGTGGCAGACCGAACCCATGCTGGGGTGGTCGCCCGGGCGCGAGAAGTAGTCGCGCTGGTCGTTGCCGCCAGTGAAGCCGGTCATCACCGCGTAAGGGTTGTGGCTGTTGTACGGGTGCGAGACGGTGCGGATCAGGCAGGTGCGGTGCAGCCAGCGGGCCAGGCGCGGCAGGTGCTCGCTGACCTGCACGCCGGGGAGCGACGTGGCGATGGCGCGGAACTCGCCGCGGATTTCCGCCGGGGCCGCCGGCTTTGGGTCGAACGTGTCGAGGTGGCTCGGGCCGCCGAACAGGTCGAGCAGGATCACCGAGCGTGCCCGCCCCGATGCCCGCCGGCGGTCCGCCGCGGCCGCGGGGAGGGGCGCCCCCAGCAGCGGGCCGCCGAGGAGCGAGAGGGCGCCGACGCGGAGCAACTCTCGGCGGGTGAGCCCATCGCAGACGGTGCTCGACTTGCCCAGGACGCGCAACATGCTATCAGCCCTCGCGGCGCCATCGGGATCCCACAAGCGATCTTCAGCATACCCGAGCGGTGCCGGCCGGGCAACGACCGCGACCGTGTTCTGTCAGGCTCTCGAAGGACGGGTTCGTTCGCTTCCGTCCCTCTCTCAGCGGTGCAGTTTCTCCAGGAGAAAGGCGAGCACGAAGACGGCGGCGATGAAGGCGAAGATGCCCGCCGAGACGACCACGCCGACGCGCGACGAGCTCGTGCAGTTGACGCACCAGCCGCGCCGGCCGGCGTGCTCCGGGCAGTACAGTTCGTGGCAGTTTTCGCAGATGGATTTCGCCAGGCCGTCGCAGACGTGGCACGACGGCGGGCCATCGTCATTGAGGTAGACGGTCGGCATCCGCCGTGCGTTCTGGCACTGCAGGAACGTCCGCTCCTCCCCCGCCCGTTGCAGCCGCGTGCCGGGGACGACGATGGCGCCGCTGCACGCCCGACACAGGTCGGCGCCATGCCCCGAGCAGAACGCCAGACCACAACTCCGGCACCGGCCGACCGCCCCCTGGTGACATTCGTGGCAGAACATCAATTCCTCAGTAGTGCATCCCGCTTTTGCGGACGTGGACCATCGGGTGCCCCTCGCCCAGCAGCCGGCCGCTCAGCACCTCACCGATGACCAGGTCGTGGTCGCCGACATCGTGGCGGGCCACAATGCGGCACTGCAGGCAGGCCAGCGCGTCGCTCAGCACTGGCCCCGCGTCGCCCGACCGCTCCACCTCCAAACCCTCGAACGCCGGCTCGCCCGGCGTGAAACCTCGGCCGAAGTGGACGATCATGTCGGTCTGGGTGTCGTCGAGGACGTTCAGCGTGAACGGCACGCCCGGCGTCAGCCAGGCGGCGATCTCGCGGCCCGACTGGAGGGCGACGCTGACGCGCGGCGGCGTGAAGGAGCACTGCTGCACCCAGCTTGTCAGCATGCCGGTCTCGGCGTCGCCGTGGCGTGCCGTCAGGATGAACAGGCCGCTGGGGATGGGCCCCAGCGCCGCCGCCAGTTGCCGTTTCGGGTCACTCGCGTTCGCGTTCAGGATCCACCCTCCGTCTTATTGGGTCCCGCATGGCTAAACGAGCCAGCTTTGACCGTGCTGCCCTCAGTCCTCCGTCACTTCTGCGACAGCAGTTTCTTCACCAGGGCGTCCACCTCGTAGTAATGCCCCTGCTCGTCCTTCTTGAGGCTCTCGTCGTCGCCCTTGAACTGGATCCATTGGCCCGCGCGGTTGAACACGAAGACCGTGGGGACGCCGACGATGCGGAGCCGGTCCTGCCAGAACTCCCGCGGTTCGTCCAGCAGCAGGTTCGTGAGGGTAGCGTCGGTTTTTTTCAGGAACTTGAACACCTCGGCTTTCACCTGGGCCGCGACGTCCTTGCCGTCGTCGTCCGTCAGCGAATCGACGCTGACGGAGATGGCGACGAGGCCGTCCTTCGCATACTTCTTGTGCATCTCGACCAGATGCGGGAATGCCTTTTTGCAGGGGCTTCAGTAGTCCGCCCAGAAGTCCACGACGATTACTTGGCCGCGATTTTTCAGGATCGCGTCGGCCAGGCCGTCGTACTTGACGACCTTGAGATCGACGGCGTCCTTCTCCTGAGTCCGGGCCGCCCCCTGCGCGAGCAGCAGCAGCGCCAACCCCGTCATCAACAGACCACCGCCCCAGCGAAACGAGTGCATGAAAGTCCTCCTGGCAACCCTTGTCGGCCGCCGCCCGCGGTCTTCTCCATTCTTATGATGGTACGGGCGGGACGGCGGTCACGCCAAGAGACGTTTCCCTCGGCCTCCGCGCCCGTCCCTGGTAGCCGCCCCCGCCTCGATACAATGACCGCAGCGCGAAGGACGTCCTGCCTTCGCGACTCCAAACGCTGAACCTGTGGGGGCCCGCCATGCTGTTCGTCCTCGGTTTCGGCCTGGTGATGCTGGGCGTCACGCTGCTGGTGCTGGGCGAGGTCAAGCTGCCGGGGGGCCGCGTGCTGCGCCGCCGGCCCGCGCGGGTCGCCGGCGTCGTGCTCCTCAGCTTCGTGCCGCTCGTCATCGGAGCGCGCGTCTTCCTCCATTACTACGACCGCGAGGCCCAGCTCCAGGGCGAGCACTGGGCGGCGGTCGTGCGCGAGCGCTACCTGTCCGCGCTCGACTGGGGGCTGTTCGGCCTCTGCCTGGTCCTCGCCGCCTGGATCGTGCTGCGCGGGTCGCGTCCCCTCGGGGTCAAGCGGCCCCGCGCCGGCGGACTCGGCACGGGAAAGAACCCGTTCGCCGTGATGAACGAGGCGCCCGCCGCCACGACGCCCGAGTCGGGAGCGCTGGAGGCCACTCCACCCCTGCCGCCAGCCGCCCCGGGAAAGGGGAAGAAGCCCGTCCGCCGGCCGAAGGGCGAAGAAAACCCGTTCGACTTCACGTGACGTGAAGAGGGCTGCCTACTGTAACTCCTCCACGAGCCGGCGGGCGCAGGCAGCTCCCAGGATCGTTCCCATCTTCCGGCCTCCGGTCGCCAGCCAGGTTCGGGCGCCGATCTTCTGGAACACCGGGCCGCCCGGCGTGTAGGGCCGGCGACCCCAGTACCTCCCGATCGGTTCGGCCAGGCCCAGGTCCGCCGCTCTTGCGAGTGTCGCGCGGTCGTGGTCGGGGGTGTACCTCTGCTCGGCCGTGCCGTCGCTGAAGTAGGTCGTGCCGCGGTCGCGGACGAAGGCGATCGCCTGCCTGCCGCGGGCAATCGGGCGGATTCGCCCGTCGTGCTCTCCCGCGAATACGAACGCGGCGCCTGCCCTGCCGGACACGTGCAAGCCGGGGAGGAACTCGCCCGACCAGGAACCCGCAGCGACGTACACCCAGCCCTCGTAGCGCTGGCCTTCGGCCTCCAGCCAGCCGTCGCCCACTGCCGTCACCACCTGGCGGACCGGGGAGCCCTCCAGGATGGCGGTGGGCGGGACGAACAGAAACACTTCCCGACGACCGTCGGCGTGCGTGAGGGTGGTGTGGGAAATGCCGTAGAGTTGCTCGAGGACGGGGAGGGCCTGATGGAAGTGCTCCGCGAACCGTCTGCCCGCCCACGCCTCCTGGAACAGTCCGGCGGCGGCGGACGAGGCGGCCCCATCCAGACCGGCATCGAACACCAGCGCCTCGATGCCCTTCCTCCGCGCCAGGGCCGCCGCCTGTGAGCCGAAGAGACCGCCACCGAGGACCAGCAGTCGCGGCATGTTGCGTGTGCCTCCGTCGCTGGGAAGGTGAGAGGCAGAGGAACGAAGGAGCGCGCCGACGGCCCGTCGCGCAGCGACACCCCCCACAGACCCCGCAGGGGCCAGCCCGGCGGTGCGCCGACCTTCATTTCTTCCCGTGCCGCTAACTCCTTTATACTGTCGGCGACAGTATATTCCCGAAATCCCTCTTGCAGCCATCCCGCGTCTTCGGGTACAGTCCTCATGCTTGCCACGAAGCGTGAGCCGGAGGCTCACCGCCAACTCGCCAAGCGACACGGATGTCGTCGCTTTCTGGCAACCATCTGCAACCTTCTACGACTCTTCCCGGAACCTGTTTCCCCGGGATCCCTTCGCACCCCCGCTGGGGGCCGCTCAACGACGAGCGCTTCCAACAAGACAGGTCGCGTGCCGAACCGCCGTGGCCTGTGAAAGGAGTCTGTCCATGCTCGTCCTGTCCCGCCGCGTCAGCGAGAAGATCCTCTTTCCCGGCTTCCGGGCCAGCGTGCAGGTGCTGGGGATCAAGGGGAGCACCGTACGGCTGGGCATCCAGGCGCCGCCCGAGGTCAAGGTTCTGCGCGCGGAGTTGCCCGACCGCCAGGCGGAGTGGGGCGCCCCCGTGCCGGCCCCCCGGTCCGAAGCGTCGCAGATCGCTGAGCTCGTGGACAGGCGGCTAAAGATCGCGGGCCTCGGCCTGGGGCTGCTGCGCGGGCAGATCGAGGCGGGCTGCACCGAGGACGCCCTGGCCATCGTGGCGGGACTCACCGAGGATCTGCAGCTCTTGCAGCGGCGCCTGGCCGGTGCGACGGACCAGGCCGCGCCGCCGCCGTGCCCGGCGCGCAAGGCGAAGAAGGCGCTGCTCGTGGAGGACAACGCCAACGAGCGCGAATTGCTGGCGCGCTTCCTGCGGCTGGGCGGGTTCGAGGTGGACACGGCGGGCGACGGCGCCGACGCCCTCGACTATCTGCGCACGCGGGGCAAGCCCGACATCCTGCTGCTCGACATGGGCCTGCCCCGCTGCGACGGTCCCACGACGGTGCGGGCGATCCGCCGCGACCGGGCGCTCGCCGGGCTGAAGATCGTGGCGGTCAGCGGCCACGCGGCGGAGGAGTATGATCTGGGCCGCGGCCCGGCCGGCATCGACCGCTGGTTTTCCAAGCCCGTGGACCCCGAGGGGCTGATCCGCGACCTGCGCAGGGAACTGGATCCGTCCCCGGACCTGTGACCGTCAGGGTTCCGCAACCCCATCCAGATTGGTGTCAGTTCATTTGTCGTCGCCCCACGGGCGGCGACAAATGAACTGACAAATTTCCGCTTTGGCAGCTCCTCGGGCAAGTACCTCATTGTGGAGGGGCAGGTCAAAGACAAGGACAAAAACACGCGTTGGGCTTACCTGAAGGGGAAGGGGACCGAGCAGGTCAATAGGGCGTAACCGCCTGAAGTGACGGGCGATGTCGAGGGCTGTCGAAAGAGGCCCCTCCCGGATTTAAAGCGGGATCTCCCCGCCTTGGACGCGGGAGGCGCTGCCCACCAGCGAAAAACTATCTCTACAAGTCTAGCGAGCAGCCATGCTTACGTCAAGTGGCCGGCCTCGACGAAATGCCCGATCCGACCTGCACTCCCCTCGTTTCCCCCCGCTGCGCCCTGAGGACGTTCAGGTAGATGGGAGCGAAGTCGTCTGACTGGACCGCCCCCTGCCGGATCCGTTTCAGCACTTCGGCGGGCATCGGCTTCTGGACCTTCAGCAGGCCCTTGTTGCGGCCCTCGAAGATCTGCTTCTCGGTGACGAGTTTGGCCTTGGCGTAGAACACGCAGGTGCGGTGAGTCGCCCACTCGTGTTCGCCGCGCTCACCCCCGTGGCCCGGGCCGCCCCCACCCGAAACCGCCCACCAGCGTCCGCCAGCGGTTGTAGCCGAGCCCCCAGTCGCGCTCGACGCGGTAGGTCAGCCCGTTGCCGCGCATGGCCTCCTCCAGCGTGACCGTGCGGCCCCGCGCCAACTCGGCGGCGACGACGAGCCGGCCGTGGGCGTCCGTCTCGACCAGGGTGACGGTCACGGTGGCCCCGGTAGCCGGGTCGATGACGTAAACGCTGGACTTCAGCATGGCGGGCTCCTTGTGGCAGCGGCGGGCTCGCCATCCTACGGGTTCCGGGCCGGTTGCGAAGTCCAGGGCGAGCCCATCGCGGCAGCTGGCGCTGCTCCCTCGCCCTGGCTAACGCGAGAGGCCGCCGACTATACTCTGGGGCCGGCGGCCTCTTACGCACTTGACGTTTGTCAGACGTCAGCCGAGGAACACGGCCGGCTCGACCCCGAAGTACGGGGCCAGCTTTTCGATGTGGCTGCGGTTCAGGTGCCGCTTGCCGGACAGGACCGACGAGAGGGTCGAGAGGGCGATGCCGGTGGCCTCGGCCACCTCGGACAGTTTGACCGCCCTGGCCTCGATCAGGTGCCGGAGCATGGCCGCGTCCGAGACGGCCGGCATGGGGTGGGCCACCGCCTCGTAGCGCTCGACCTCGTTGCTCAAGCTGTCGAGGTAGTCCTGCTCCTGGGGGTCCAGCGGCTTACGGCGGCTCAGCAGCTTGTCGATGACCGCGATGGCCTGGTCCAGATCCTCCTCGGAGTGGATCGGGTGGATCGGGTAGGTGATCACCAGGGCCAGGTAGGACGAGCTGGCGCGCCGCTCACCCGGGACGCGCACCCGGATCACCTGCTTCGCCCTCGTCGCCTTGCGGCCCTTCGTGCGCACCAGCCGTGCGGCCTTCCGGCCCTGCGCGGCGGTCTGGACGGTCATGCCCCACCTCCTTTTGCTGCGCCTCAGCGGCAGGCGCAGAACTTCTTCCACAGGTTGCGGTCGGGTGTGATCGCTCCATTCCACCTGTTTACGCGGGTTTCTTGGCCCTCTGGTTGGTGACCCCCAGGCCACTCCCCGCTAGCGCCGCTGTTGGCGCTTTGAGGGACGCCTGATGGACTTCGTCCCAGAGCCCACTCAACCAGACCACCCGCAGGCCCACGATCCCTTGCCCACCCGCGATCTCCCAGCCCATGCCCGACTGCTTCAGCCGCTGCGTGAACACCGTCTTGCAGGGGAGGAGTTGGCCCCGGTGCTGGACCCGCGGCAGCAGGCGGTCCGCGCGGGGCAGCAGTTCCTGAGCGCAGGGAGTGGCCAGGAGCAGGGCGGCGCGCGTA
>JBBRPS010000537.1:0-7214 GCA_038227745.1 Gemmatales bacterium
GCCTTGGCGGGCTTGAGGAAAGGCTTCTTGGCGTAGCCGCCGTCCACGACCGCGACCAGTTCGTCGAAAGAGCCTTCCGCCCAGGGCTTGAGCCAGCGCAACTGAGCGGCAGCCATCTCCAACTTGGTGAGGGGATGGGGGGATGGGGGGGGCATCGTCTCACTTTGGCCGTTTCGGGCGGGCGCAGGGTTGACGCTTCGGCGCTGTCGGCGCCGACTTTTCGGCGCTGTTAACTCATTATCTGTGGAATCTTGACGGCCGGCTGAACGACCGGGTAAAGTGTCAACCTCATCCCCCGGCAAATGAGACGATGCCTCCACCCCCCCCACCCATCCCACCCATTCCCCCCCCCCATTCCACCAATTCCCCCCACATCTTGGAGTACATCGACCACTACAACGCACATCAAGCGCACCTCTATGCGTGGACGTACACGAGCAAGCCGCTGGCCAGCGGGGACAAGCCAAAGCGGCGGCGCTACCAACGGACTCGGCTCATGGACATCAGGCCACGTTAAGCCTACACAGTTGCAAAACCCAGGCCTAGGCGTCCGCCCATGAGGGTACGATGAGAAAGCCGCCGCGTTTTACCCTCCGTAGCGGATACAATGGAGAGAGGGGGCGGTTCCCCGCCCGTCGCGTCGGGGCCTGGTGTCCTCTGTCTCGGTGAGATCAGGTGCTTATGTTCGTGGATCGTGTCGTCCTCTACGTGAAGGGCGGTGACGGCGGCCGCGGCTGCTGTAGCTTCCGCCGTGAGAAATACGTGCCGCGCGGCGGTCCCAACGGCGGCGACGGCGGCGACGGCGGCAGTGTCATCGTGCGCGCCGTCGCGGGCGCCGACAGCCTGGCGCCGATCGCCCACGTCAAGCACTGGCGCGCCGACAACGGGAAGGGCGGCGGCAGCGCCAACTGCCACGGCCGCAGCGCCGCCGACCTGTACATCGACGTGCCGCCCGGGACGCTGATTCTGGACCGCGACCGCGGCCACGTCCTCCGCGACCTGACGGAGGGCGGCCAGCAGGTGACGGTGGCGCAGGCCGGCCGCGGCGGTCGCGGCAACAAGGCGTTCGCGACGGCGGTCAACCGCGCCCCGCGTCAGACCCAGCCGGGCACCCCGGGCGAAGAGCGCTGGATCGTGCTGGAACTCAAGGTGATCGCCGATGTCGGCCTCATCGGCCTGCCCAACGCCGGCAAATCGACGCTCCTCAGCCGCCTGTCGCGCGCCCAGCCGGAAATCGCCGACTACCCGTTCACGACCAAGCACCCCAACCTGGGCATGGTGAGCGTCGGCGGCGACCGCGCGTTCGTGCTGGCGGACCTGCCCGGGCTAATCGAGGGCGCCCACAGCGGGACCGGGCTGGGCCACGAGTTCCTGCGGCATGTCGAGCGCACGCGCGCCCTCGTCCACCTGGTCGAGCCGCTGCCCGCCGACGGCAGCGACCCGCTGCAGAACTACCGGCTGGTGCGGCGCGAGCTGGAGCTGTACAGCAACGCGCTGGCCGACAAGCCGGAGGTCGTCGCCGTGAGCAAGGCGGAACTGACCGGCAGTGAGGAGGTCCGCGCCTGCCTGGAGCGGGAGCTACGGCGTCCGGTGCTGGCGGTCTCCGGGGTCACGGGGCAGGGCCTGGCGAAGCTGGTGGGGGCCGTCGCCGACATGCTCGCCGCCGAGCCGGTCGGGGCCGCCTCATGACTCCGGACGTGGTGGTCGATGTTGGCAACACGCGGATCAAGTGGGGCCGCTGTTCCGGAGGCCGGGTGGCGGACACCGCCGCGCTGCCGCCCGACACGCCGAGCGCGTGGTCGCGCCAGGCGGAAGCCTGGGGCCTTCCCGCGGCCGCTTCCTGGGCGGTGAGCGGCGTCCACCCGGCGCACTGCGAAAGCCTGGTGCGCTGGCTGCGCGGGCGCGGCCCCTCGGTGTGGCACATCGAGGGCCCCCGGCAACTGCCCCTCGTGGTGCGGCTGGAGCACCCAGAGAGAGTCGGCATCGACCGGCTGCTGAACGCGGTCGCGGCGACGCGCGGGGAGCGGCGGCGCGTACCGGCCATCCTCGTCGATGCCGGGTCGGCCGTGACGGTGGACTGGGTGGACGAGGCCGGCGCGTTCCGCGGCGGCAGCATTTTCCCGGGCCTGCGGCTGATGGCGCAGGCGCTGCGGGACCACACGGCCCTGCTGCCCCTGGTTGCGGTTTCCGAACCCTGTCCCGCGCTGCCGGGCCTGTCCACGACCCAGGCCATCGCGGCAGGCGTCTACTGCGCGGTCGCGGGCGGCATCAACACACTCATCGGCCGCCTGCTCGCCGGCTCGGGTACGCCGTCGCACGTCTACCTCACCGGGGGGGATGCCGGGCTGCTCCGTCCCGGGGTGGAGGGCCGCGCCGAATGGTGGCCCGAAATGACTCTCGAAGGGATCCGCCTGAGTGCCGAGGCCCAGCCGTGAGTGTTTCTCCTCCCGAGCCGCCGACCCTCACCGCCTGCCTGACACCGCCGGGCACGGCCGCCATCGCGGCGCTCGCCGTCCGCGGGCCGCGCGCCTGGGCGGTGGTGCGCGCGCTCTTCCGGCCGACCTCCGGCCGCGCCCTGCCGGCCGAACCGGAGGCCAGCCGGTTCTGGCTGGGCAAGCTGGGCGAAGAGGGGCGCGGCGGCAGCGACGAGGTCGTGCTGGCGGTGAAGCGCGGCGGGCCGTCGCCCTGGCTCGAACTGCACTGCCACGGCGGGCGGGAGGTGGTGCGGCTGCTGCAAGAGGTGCTGGCTGCCGGCGGAGCGGAGGTCTGCCCGTGGGAGGAACTGGAGCGGCGGACGGCGGACGGCCCGGTGCGAGCGGAGGCGCTGGCGGCGCTGACCCGCGCCGCCACGCCGCGGACCGCGGCGATTCTGCTCGACCAGTATCACGGGGCGTTCGACAGGGCGATCGAGACGGTCCGCGGGGCCCTCCGCGCTGGGGACCTGGCCGGTGCAGGGCGGTTGCTGGGGGAACTGGCGGCGTGGGCCTCGCTGGGGCGGCACCTGACGGAGCCGTGGCGGGTGGTGATGGCGGGGGCGCCGAACGTCGGCAAGAGCAGCCTGGTGAATGCCCTGGCCGGTTACCGGCGCAGCGTGGTGGCCGCGGTGCCGGGCACGACGCGGGACGTGGTGACGGTGCGCGTGGCCCTGGACGGCTGGCCGGTCGAGTTGGCGGATACGGCCGGGTGGCGTGAGGGTGCCGGGGCGCTGGAGAGCGCGGGGATCAACCTGGCCCGTGCTGCCGCCGCGGACGCGGACCTGTGCTTGTGGGTACTGGACGGCTCCGCCGAACCCGTCTGGCCCGGGCCGAACCTCCGCCGGACCCACTACGTCCTTAACAAGGTGGACCTGCCGCCCGCCTGGGAGCTGGAGCGTGCTCCCGGGGCGATCCGAGTTTCGGCGCGGACGGGTGCGGGCGTGGGAGAACTGGTGGCGGCCGTGGCGAACTGGCTGGTCCCGAAATCCCCGCCGCCCGGGGCGGCCGTGCCGTTCACGCCCGAGTTGTGCCGGCGGGTCGGGGAGGCGCAGCACGGTTGCTCGACGGGGGCAGGGGGAGAGGCCGAGCGCCTTCTCGAGGGTTTTCGGGCAGACCGCGGTTGACATTTTGCCGCGGGTCATTATCCTGACAAGAGAACGGGGCGTAGCTCAGTTTGGCTAGAGCGCACGGTTCGGGACCGTGAGGCCGGAGGTTCAAATCCTCTCGCCCCGACTCCTATCGAAAAGACATAAGCCCCTGGGGGAATTGTAGTTCCACCCAGGGGCACTCGCAACCCAGAAGCCCTCTCGGAAGGCTTTCAGGGAAACGTTTCAGGGAAACGCTTTCTTGAGAGGTGCTTCGTCATGGCCCGTCCTCCCAAACCGTACTACACCCGCAACGCCTGGCGCACCGATTTTGGCGGCATCAAGAACCGCGTCCTCGTCCGCGGCCCCGAGGATGCACAGACCAGATTCCAGGCCGAGAAAGAACTCCTCCGCTTGCGCGAGGAGGCGCAACTCTTCCAGCAGTCGCCCGGCCTGAACACCCCCTTCGCCGTCGTCGTCGAGCAGTTCCTCGCCAACTACGCCAGCCGCCCCGCCTACCAGGACTTCTCCAACGAGTTGCACTGGTTCATGGGCCTCGACCTGGCGTCCGATCCTGATAACCCCGCCAAGCGGGCCGGCAACAACCAGGCCCGTGGGGGCCGGTTCGGCATGCCCTGCAAGTCCTGGCCGATCCGCCGCATTAACGCCGAGGTGGTCGAGCGCTATCTGCGCCGCCGCAAGGAGGCGGGGCTGGCTGGCTACCACGCCTTCGTCACGCTCCGCACCTTGATGAACTGGGCGGTGAAGAAGAAGTTCATCCCTTCGCACGACCTCGACAGCGTCGAGCCGGCCCTGCGGCGTAAGGGCCGCCGGTACTACTTGCCCGCCGACGAGGACGTCGTCCACGTCTTCGAGGGGGCCAAAGGTAAATTCAAGGATCTTCTCCTCGTCTACACGACCACCGGGATCCGCCCAAGCGAGCTGCGAACCGTCCGCATCGACGAGTTCGACCGGCAGAACCGCCAGTGGGTGTTGTGGCGACACAAGGTCGTCCACCGCACCGGCAAGCCCAAGGTGGTGCCGCTGGCCGCCGAGGGCGTCTACCAGCTCTGCGTCGACAGTGCCGGGGAACGGGCCGGCGACCAGATGCTCTTTCTCAACAGCCAGCGAGAGCCGTGGAGCTACAACGCACTCCGGCTCCGCTGGTACCGTCTGCGGAACAAGCTGGGGCTCGACCGGCGGTTCACGCTTTATTGCCTGCGCCACTGGTACATCACCATCGCGCTGGAGTCGGGCGAGAGCGAGGCGTTGGTCGGCGAGCTGGCGGGCCAGACCGACCGGGCGACCATCGACTTTTACAAGAAGCTCAGGAACGGCCCACTGCATCAGGCGGCGAGTCGGGTAGCCGAGACCATCGCACGTGCTGGAATTGCTGGGACGCCCCTGCCTTCCGAGAAGTAGTCGATTCCTTCGCCTTGCCGGGCTCCGGTGCGGCCGGTTCATCCGGCTGCACCGTCGCCTGGGCGATGAAGTCGTCGAGCGCGGATGCGGGGATGCGCACGGTGCCACGACCGATCCCGAGTCGCAAATGCCTCACTTTCTTCTGACTGCACATCTTGTAGACACTTTGCGCGGAGATCGACAACAAGGCGGCTGCCTCCTTGACCGTGAAGTTCTTCTCCGGGGGGCACTTCCCCCCCGCTTCCGTCAGGAGTGGGCCGGGACTGGCGGCTTCGGCGCTGCCGGCGATACTGGCGGCTTCGGCGCTGCCGCGGCGATCTTGATCCCCTGAAGACAGCTTCAACTGCATCGCTTGGCCCCTCGTTCGCTGCCTTGCTGCCTTCCATCCGAGCCAGTCCGGTTCAATACTGTAGCTCAACAGAATTCTCGGAAATCCACAGAGTAGGCTATTGATCCTGGTTTATTGTTTATTTATCCTAGAGACAAGGGGCGAACATGGCGCGAAAACGCAGAGCAGAGAGCGGCGCGAACATCAGCGCGGCACTGCACGCCCGCATCCTCGAGCTTTCTGAATTGGTCTGGCGAGGAAACAGATCGCAGATGGGGCGTGACCTGGACGTCGATCAGTCCGCGATGTCCAAGGTGCTCGCTGGCAAGCAGCAACCGAGTGCAAAACTTCTCGAAAAGCTCGCCGCGTGGCCGGGGATCAACATCGGCTGGTTGTTCCGGGGAGACGGTGAGCCGCTTCTCGAAGATGGCATGCGTCCTGGCGTCGGCCAGTTCCGGCCCCTCATAGATGAACTGCTGCCCGGCGCGCCAGAGGAACATCCAGACCGCCTAACGGGGATCAGCTACCCGGTCTCGGCAGCGTTCCACTCGCCGACGTCGTACTGGTATCGCCTGTCGCGGAGATCTCCTGTCGTCGCCAGTTGCCCGACCGTACTTGAAGGCGACCAGATGCTGATCGAGACTGGCGAGAAATGGACCCGCCGGTGGGGGGCAGTCCTCGGGATGTACTGCGCTTTCCGCCTTGGCAAGGGCCGGCGAGAGCGCGTCCTGCTCGGGAAGGTGGACAAAATTGGCAACGCGTATTTCTACCAATATGAGATATATAAGGTAAATATTTTTAGTGAACCGGCAGACGCCTGGCTGATCGTCGCTGACACTCCGGCCGGCATCGAAGAGGGGCGCAGGGCCGTGTCTGGGACGTGCCTGTTGATGGAGCAAGTAGCGGGCGTATGTGTGCTGTTGGTGAGGCCGTTCGCGCGGCAACGAGCCGAGGATCGACCTCGGGATGGGTCTGGAAGTGCGTGAAGGTCGCCAGGAGAGCCATCGAGACGGTTGGCAATCTTGGCAATCTTCGCCCTGATCGAGATCTACTGATGAGCACTAAACGACGGCTGATACCGCTCTCCAGCGTCAAGCAAGAGAGCATCGACTGGCTGTGGCGCGACCGCATTCCGCTGGGGGCGATCACCCTGCTCGACGGGGATCCCGGTCAGAGCAAGTCCACGTTGACATACGACCTGGCGGCGCGAGTGACGACCGGCACCCCGATGCCGTTCTCCACGCAGGCAACGGCTCCCGCGGGCGTCGTGGTCATCCAGGCTGAAGACAGCTTGGGCGGCAAGGTCAAGCTGACGCTGGCCGCCGCCGAGGCCGACATGAAGCGCGTGCGGGTTTACGACCGCAAGCTGTTCCAGGAGGAGCCGCTGGTCCTGCCCGACGACCTGCCGCTCATCGAGGAGGCGGCGGCCGAGGTGAAGGCAAAGCTGGTCGTCATCGACCCACTGGCCGCGTTCCTCAGCGGCAACCCGAACACCGACCAGAGTGTCCGCAAGGCTCTGGGGCCACTGGCGGCCTTCGCCGAGCAGGCCAAGCTCGCCGTCCTCATCACTCGTCACCTTACGAAGCACGGATCAGCGAACCCGCTTTACAGAGGCTGCGGTAGCATCGCCATCATCGGCCTGGCACGGACGGCTCTTTGGGTTACCAGCGATTCGGACAGTAACGACTCGTACCGGCACCTGCTTGTGCAGACGAAGACCAACCTCTCGACGGCAGTGAGCCTGTCCTATCGCACCGTCAAGACGGGCGAGGCGGTACTCATCGAGTGGCTCGGTAAGAGCAGCTACACGGCCCGAAACATCACGGCGACCTCCAGTGAGGATCACTCGAAGGTGCAAGAGGCCAAGGACGTGCTGCGCTCGATCCTAGTGTCCCTGGCACGAAA
>JBBRPS010000538.1:0-7211 GCA_038227745.1 Gemmatales bacterium
ACAACGATCGCCTTGCTATTGGCCGTCTCGCCGTCCGTCATCCGCTTGAAGTCGCACAGACGGGTACAGCCCACCCCGATGAAGAATGTCACTCCGTTCGTGCTGGCCAGCATCGGGTCAAGTTCGTTCGACCGCTTCATGTCGTCCGCCAGGTGGGCTTCGTCCACGATGAGAAGATTCAGAGTCTTCGACTCGTTACTCGTGGTCGGGGCCAGGGAGAAGCGGAAGATCTCGGCATACAACTGCTCGAAGCGAAAAGCTCGGACCGTGGCCGCGTTGAACTCGCGATCCTCGACGTGCCAGCGGTCGCGCATCTTCGCCACCGACAGCTTGATGCGGTCGAGGGACGTCTTCGCCTGCTCACCCTTCGGGGACGCCATGCCGCAGCGGAGCGGGGTTCCAGTCAGGAGCCGGAAGAAGATGATCAGGAAGCGGACCAGGAGGGTAATTGTTTCCGTTTTTCCACTTTGCCTCGCAATCTTGATCGCGACGTCGATCGGCTCGACCAGGAGGGCATATAGACACCAGTAGGAGATGCGAATCTCGTAGTCGTACAGATCAACCCCGAACTCCTGATTACACCAGACGATGAACGCCTTCAGGGTTCTGTCGAGGACCTTCTTCCGCTCATCGATGCTCAGCCTGGGGATCAGCGGCACGCGGGCATGATACCCCAACCGTCGTCAGAGGACGTGCTTCCAGTTTTGACGGTTGATCACTCGGCACGCACAGGTATTCGAGATATTGGCCAGCTTGGCGATGCGATAGGCGCTTACTCCAATCTCGGCCAGAAGTCGGATCCTGCGAACTATATGCTCGTTCAGCTTTACCGCAGCCCTTCCCTTGAGAGTCTTGTCGCGGTGATTGTCGGCGTCGTCGCCAAGAAACAGGTGCCCGGGATTAAAACAGGGCGGGTTGTCGCATCTATGCAGTGCCTTCAGGGAACCATGCAAATCGAGGCCCTTCCACAGCCACGCAGCAAGTCGATGAACGCCGTATTCCCGGCCACCAACCGAACGCATTCCGTAACCCTGCTCGTTGCGGTAGTGCGGCCAGAGCCAGCAACCTTTTTCGTCGATGACGCGGTTCGCCAAGAGGCATCTTTCGATATGGGTCCTGTTCGCGAGCGTTAGCCTGTGCGGATACCATCCCGGCCGCTTCGTTTCCTGTTCACGTAGCCAGTGACGGTAATGCCTGCGGCACCTCCCCTGCCCTGCGACTTTCTTGAAACACCCAGGAAAGCAACACAGGGCGCAGACTTGCGGTGGCAAATCTGTCGTGCCTCGCCGCTTCACTCGCATATAGTGAACGGCGCAGTGCCCCCTGGAATCGTGTGGCCTGTCGCAGCCCTCGACTTTGCATCGCCGCTGTTTTACGGTGTTTCCGTCGTCCACAATAACGACAGCTTAAACCGACTGCCATATACCAGGCAAGCGGTTTAGGCGTTACTCTGGTCCTTCGCTGGTGTCTCTTCAACCCCCGCTACTGGCTCGGCGTCTTCGTGCCCATCTTCACCTAGGAGAGCCGCAGCAAGAGCGGCAGCCCCGTCCTCGGTCTTCGAGATGCCGATGTTCTTCTTCAGGTTCCACTCGTTCCACTTCCGCTCGGCGATCCAGGCGAACCGCTGCCAGCCCTTCTCGTCCGTTTTTAGCCGGAGGAAGATGTCTTTTTTTTGCTTCTGCAGAGCGAGCTGGATAAGCCGCAGAAATTCCTGCCCCTCGACATCATCCGACACGTCCCCGGCCTTCCACTTCTCGAACGTCCTTTTGCCGATCTGGGCCTCCCTGGAGAGCTTTTCGTTGATGGCGAACAGCAGCTCCTCGTCCGTGAAGATGAGGGCGTTGTCGTCCGCGTTGACTACCTGGTACGCGGCGGCGATGAACTCCTGGGTGAGCTTCGAGGGGCGGCCGACGGGGTTCTTATCAGGTTCGGTCATGCCGACAGCGTAGCAGAACGTGAGTACGGCCGCAGCCCGGAGGCTTTGCGGACGGAATCGCAGAGCAGGGGCATGTCCGCATACAGTTCGGGCCAGGAGACGATTCCCTTCGGGACGTCCTCGGCGATCATCTGGACCGTGATGGTCCGCAGGCGGTGGGCGATGACGAGTTGCTTGTAACGGTCCCACCCGTTCACCCGATCAGGGAGCGGGTCGAGGCCGCGGTCCGTCCGCAAGAAGTACGCTTCCTCGCCGCTGACGACGGGGCCGGCATACGGCCGTTTTCCCGAGCCCATCGAGCGCACGAACCCGGCGTCCGAGCAGGGACGCTTCAGGCAGGCGGAGCGGGCGATGCACTCGTCAAGGGCCTGGAGGGCAAGACGCTGGGCAGATGAGAGCTTCATGCGTCTTGGAGCTGTACGGTCATCTTCATGGCAAAGATCGGGTGCCCCGAGCGCGTCTCGCCGAGGCAGCGGGCTTCCACGCCGTACAGGTCCACGATCGTCTGGCACATGGCGTGCAGCATGTGCAACGGGATCGGGAGCTTCAGCGGCACGAGGTCCACGCACAGGCTCGCGGCGTCGCGGTTCTCCAGGTGCTTCCGACAAGACTCCAGCCCGACCCGCAGGGCTTCCTGGACGCGGAGGACGTAGTCCGCGACCAGGGGCTCAATTTCCTCCGTCGGGCAGTCGAGAATCCCGGGAAGGGCCTCGACGATGTCGAGGTCGCGGTGAATGGCGTGGGCGATGCAGACGTCCAGGGTCATGGCAGGAGTGTACCGCAAGGGCATGCGGAAATCACTTGACGCCCCAGTCTTTTCGTTCGTCAGCACTCGCCCCGGCCGCGGCAGTCCTCGCACGCGACTTTCTTCTTCGCCGCCAGGTCCGTCAGCTCGCCGCTCCCGCCGCAGGTCTCGCAGACCTTGCGTTGCTTGAACGCGGGCCGCTTCTTCCCGAAGCTGAAGTTCCCGGGGTTCTTGATCGTGGACCTTCGCAGTGGCATGGGAAAAGCGTACCACGGTACGGGGTCAAGGGCGACGTGGTCGATGAACGTCCCCCCACTTCCGCTGTCGCCAGTAGTGCTTCGCACAGAGCCCGCGGTTCCTCCCCTTCTGGGTACAGCCCGGGGCCAAACATGGCTCGCCCGTCTTGCACCGCTCTCGGACGTAATGCGGGTCTCCGTGCTTCCGCCATCTCTGGTAATGCAGCGTGCAGAGGCCGCGGGTACATGCCTCAAACCTCCCGCATCTGGGAACCTGGCACACACGCAGAGGCTTTTGGGGGCGGACCGCAACGCGCTTCGCGTCCCCGAACACGCGCCAACGCTGATAGTGCTTGGGGCAGAATCCGCGCGTCCGGCTCCTTTGGTCGCACCCGAGGACGGAGCAGGGGCCGCCGTTCTGGCAACGCACGCGGACGACATTCGGGTCTCCGTGCTTCCGCCAGCGCCTGTAGTGCATGACGCAGAAGCCCCGCCCGTATCTCGGCCTCCCGCAGCCAGTGACCGTGCAGGGCGGCTTCAGCCCCCCACGGACGTACGTGACGAAGCTGGGGTCACCATGTTTCCGCCACCGCCAATAGTGCATGGCGCACAGGCCTCTCGAACGCGACGGGCGATTACACAGATCAACACGGCACCGTTTCTTGAGACGTCTGAAGAGCACCTGGCGAGCGTACCACCCCCTCGACGTTTTCCGCCAGCGGAAGGGCTGGGGTAGAATGGTACTCATTCGCAAGCCCCGCGCCCGCACCGTGACTGAAGCCCAGGTATGCAGATACTTGGGGCGAAACCTGGAGATCCTGAAGGACGAGGCGAAGGAGCGGGTGTGTGAGGAGATCGACAGGCTCACGTCCAACGAACTCTTCGACCGCTTCTGGGACGGCAGGAAGCAGTACGGGGAGTTCGACGTCGAGGCGATCCCGTGCAAGCTGGAGATGAAGCGCGAGGCCCTCGATTTCTTGTGGTATCTCACCTTTTCACACCTCCAGCATGAGCATTAAGCTGCCGTTCCGCGTCGAGCGAGCGGCCAAGAACGTCCATGTCGTGCGGATTGACGTCCCCTCAATGACCTCCTTCGAGCAGTGGTTTTTGTGCAGGTCAGACGCCCACCACGATTCTGTAAAATGCGACCGGAAGCTGGAGAAGAAGCACCTGGAGATGGCGAAGGAGCGAGGGGCCGCGATGGATGCGAGGGGGTCTTTGGGCATGGAAAAGCGGGGTTTACTTCTGCAACAGGGAAGCGGCGTACTCGATCAGGAAGAGTTTGGGGGCGATGAGGATCTTCAGCCAGATGGCACAATTCACTAAGGCGGCAGCCAGCAGACCGAGCGGCACGGCGGCAAGGAACACAGTGATAGGAGGAAAGCCGTCGTTCCTGATCTCCCATCGCACGATTCGGTAGACGGCGTAAGAACTGATGACCGCGCCGAGCAGACAGGCGGCGGAGAGACCGAGAGTGCTCCAGAAGTTCCACGCCAGGACTTCCCGCACCACGTCGGGGGCCTGGTCGGCGGCGAACTTGCCTGCCGACTGCATGCTGTTCTGCAGGAAGTCGAGTATGCCAGCAATGCGGGTCGAGAGGTCGGCGGAGAGGGGAGGTGTCATCATGCGAGCATCCTTGCGGATTCCGAGAAGTGCTGCAAACAAAACGTCTTGACAGCCAGTGACGATCCCCGTCTTAGAAAAACAGCCCGCTGGCAAGCCGGACGATCGCCCAGGCTGTCCCACAGCGAACGAGCACGCCGGACACGCCTGCGACGAACTGTGAGCGATCCTGACCCATCTCAGCGGCAACGCCGACAGTCGCAGGAGTTCGTTCGGAGACACCGCTCCCGGATCTTCCTACGCTTCACCGCCTCTCGCTTGTGGCGGATGTCGCTGACCAGGTCGTAGCCGTCGATGCGTGGGAGATTGTAAGCGGGCTTCATGGTCTGGCCGGGAAACGTGGGGTGCCAGTCACCTCAGAGAAGGTTACCGTATCGTCCGCCCACTTCAACTTGATCTTCCCGCATTTTCCGCTGCGGTTTTTCGCGATGATGATCGTGGCGATGCCCTTTTCACCTTCCAGAGAGGCAACGGTGGCCGTGGCAGAGCGACGGGAGTTTCTGTCCCCTTGGTCCGCCTTGGGTAGGATGCTCGGGTTGTGGAGCAAGATCACGACGTTCGAGTCCTGCTCGATGCTGCCGCTGCCCTTGAGGTCCGCAAGGACCGGCTCGTCGCCCGTTCGGTCCGTTTCCCGGCTGATTTGGGAGGCGCAGAGCAGGCACTTCCCGGCGTCCATCGCGACGCCTTTGAGCTTGTTCGTCACCCGCTCCAGTTCGTTCACCCGGTTCTCCATCCGCCGACCACCGACCTCCAGGAGCTGGATGTAGTCTACGATGATCAGGTCGGCCTCCACCAGCGAGGACACCCGCTCCACGTCCTCGACCGTTCGGACCCGGTGGACGGTGATTTTTTCCAGAACCGTCCGGTCCACGGCCTGTTTGGCGGCGGCCAGGTCCGTCTTCTGGGTGAGGTATTTCAGGAACCGCGGGACGATTTCAGCTGTGGTCATTTCCTTAGTCAGGTAGGCCACCCGCCTTCCCGCCCGTGCGTTGTTACAGGCGATGTTGCACAGAAACGCCGTCTTGCCGAACCCCGTGCGGGCCCCGACGCAGACGAGGTTCCCCCGCCGCATGTTCACGAAGGCGTCGAGGCTCGGGAAGCCGGTGGGGATCCACGGCTGCGGGGCTTCGGTAATTGCATCGAGTACGTCGAGGGTCGATTGCTCTGCATTCGGGAGTAACTTCGCCATGCGCTCGGCGTGGGCCGAGAACTGGTCGATCATCGCCCTGGCCTCCCCGATTGAGATCGAGAACTCCTTGGCCTTGCGGCGGATACGCAGTTCGCGAAGTGCCCTCGCGACGTGCTCATCGGGAGCGGGCCAGTACGTGTCGGGCCAGCCGATGAGCATGAGCTTCGCGAGGAAGGCACTTCCGCCTTTCTTGTCGTACCAGTCGTGCGGGGAGAGGTACGTCGCCAGGGCCGGAAACGAGCAGTCGCCTCGATCCTCCCGAAGCACCTGGATCGCGTAAAAAATCTCCCGGTAGTCTTGATCCACGAAGTCGTCGGGCTCCAGCAGAAGTGGTATTTGCGAATCGGCGAAGGCGCAGCACAGCATCAGCGCCGTCCGTTCGAGGGCGGGGTCGGTGTAAGCCTCTGGCGGAGTGGGGAAGGTCATTTGGGCGGGTGGATGAGCGGGGAAGTTTTCGTGAACAGGACGTCTTTGAGTTTTTCGTATTCGGCCAGAATGTCGCCGAACTCCCGCTGCTGCGGTGAGGTCAGCTTGTGGTCGTGGTGCATGTCGATCTTCTTACCGATCGTCTCCAGCGTCACATCGTACTTTCCCTTGGCGTCATCGACGCAGAAGAAAAACGTCCGCAGGATTTTCTCTGGAGCGTAGCCCTGCAGATTCGATGAGGCCGTGAGGAACCGCCGCAAGAACGCTCGGAGTTGATCGCTGTTGTCGAACGTGATCCCCTTGGCGAGAGCGAAGAGGGCGAGCGGGATGAGGTTGTGCTGGAGGAGCCGTGGCGGCGTCTCGCCGCAATCTTTCTTTCCCTTCTTATCATTCTTATCATTCTTGTTAGTGTCTTTCTGCTGCTCTTTTGCTGTCTTTCTGCTGCTCTTTTGCTGTTCGTTCTGCTGTTCACGAGTCTGGTACAAGTCGTAGTTTCTGATGGTTATAAGCAGGCTGGTGTTGTTTCTATGTTGTACGATTTGTTGTTCGGTTTCGAGGAGGGAAAGATACGCCTTGGCCTTCGACCTTGACCATTGCCACCTTTTGGCGAGTGATACCTCTGCCCAGCCCACCTGTCCACGCTTCACGACAACCCTAATGCCACGGACAAGAATCCATCCATCTTCGTGGTTCGCGAGCATAAGCAGGTCGATCCACGCCTGCCCCCTCGTGAACGGCTCCCTGAGCCAGAGAGAAGTGTGCTGGACCTGCCGGTGGATTTTTATCCATCCTTGGTTCATCGCTCGCGTTTAGTAACGGCCCGCAGACGCCAAAAAAGCCGCAAAACCTCCGGCGCGGTGCGGACCGATACTAAAAGCGAGGTTTGCGGCACGGACGTTAGACTACCTCATCCGTTACTTCTACTGTGTCCGTCATTCCCGTTGGTTAATCCGTTGGGGCGCCAGGAGTTCGTGCGACTTGTAGTGGTAGAAGCGGGCCTCCTCGTTGCGTTGGAGTCGTCGCGTCATGTTCCGACAAATACGCTCCTGATTGTCG